>NZ_AKJD01000040.1 GCF_000282515.1 Pseudomonas sp. GM80 | reverse complement strand
CCTGTAGGAGCTGCGGCACGCTGCGATCTTTTGATCTTTAAAGACACAATCAAAAGATCGCAGCCTCGTTTCACTCGACAGCTCCTACAGGGTTTTGCGTATTCGCCGAAGGGTCATGGCATAATCCGTCACCATTTTTCTCCAGCACCTGTAAAGGGGGCAATTCCTTGACCGTTTCAAGTAAAACGTTGCACCTTTTCGGCATCAAAGCCTGCGACACCATGAAAAAGGCGCGCACCTGGCTTGATGAACACGCTGTCAGCTACGACTTTCACGACTACAAGACCGCCGGTATCGACCGTGAGCACCTGAGCCAATGGTGTGACGAACACGGCTGGCAAACGGTGTTGAACCGCGCAGGCACGACCTTTCGCAAACTCGACGACGAACGCAAAGCCGATCTCGACCAGTCGAAAGCCATCGAGCTGATGCTCGCTCAACCCTCGATGATCAAGCGCCCGGTGCTCGATCTCGGTGACCGAACCCTGATTGGCTTCAAGCCAGATATCTACGCGGCCGCTCTGAAGTAAGCAGCCCGTCACTCTTTGTAGAGGTGTATTTACATGTCCAATTCCCTGTTCAGCATCGCCTTTGGTGTCGGCACTCAGAACCGTCAAGGCGCGTGGCTGGAAGTGTTCTACGCACAGCCACTGCTCAACCCATCGGCCGAACTGGTCGCCGCTGTTGCGCCGATCCTCGGTTACACCGAAGGCAACCAGGCCATCACCTTCACCACCGCTCAGGCGGCGCAACTGGCTGAAGCCGTGAAAGGCATCGACGCCGTACAAGGCAAGCTGCTGACCCGTCTGGCCGAGAGCCACAAGCCGCTGGTCGCCACCCTGTTGGCCGAAGATGCACAGCTGACCTCGACGCCTGAGGCTTACCTCAAGCTGCACCTGCTGTCGCACCGTCTGGTCAAGCCGCACGGCGTGAGCCTGGCCGGGATCTTCCCGCTGCTGCCGAACGTTGCCTGGACCAGCCAGGGCGCCATCGACCTGAGCGAACTGGCCGAACTGCAACTGGAAGCCCGTCTGCGTGGCGACCTGCTGGAAGTATTCTCGGTGGACAAGTTCCCGAAAATGACCGACTACGTGGTTCCGGCCGGCGTGCGTATCGCTGACGCGGCGCGTCTGCGTCTGGGCGCTTACGTCGGTGAAGGCACCACCGTGATGCACGAAGGTTTCATCAACTTCAACGCCGGCACCGAAGGCCCGGGCATGATCGAAGGCCGCGTTTCCGCTGGCGTATTCGTCGGCAAGGGTTCCGATCTGGGCGGCGGTTGCTCGACCATGGGCACCTTGTCGGGCGGCGGCAACATCGTCATCAAGGTCGGCGAAGGCTGCCTGATCGGCGCCAACGCCGGTATCGGTATTCCGTTGGGCGACCGCAACACTGTGGAGTCGGGCCTGTACGTGACCGCCGGCACCAAGGTGGCGCTGCTCGACGAAAACAACAATCTGGTTAAAGTCGTGAAGGCGCGTGAGCTGGCCGGTCAGACTGACTTGCTGTTCCGTCGCAATTCGGAAACCGGCGCTGTGGAATGCAAAACCCACAAATCGGCGATCGAACTGAACGAAGCGCTGCACGCTCACAACTAAACGTTAGACGATCCATTGTAGGAGTGAGCCTGCTCGCGATGCTTTTAGCGCCCTCACAGACGCCATCGCGAGCAGGCTCACTCCTACAGGGTCTGGCGTACATCCCGCCCCTCTTCACCAGGGCTAAAAACTGTGATGATTCCCTCCCCCTGGCGTGCCGATTTCCCGGCCATCGCCGCGCTGCAACGGCAAGACCAGACCTATCTGGACAACGCCGCCACCACGCAAAAACCCCTAGCCCTGCTCGACGCGCTGACGCATTACTACGCCAATGGCGCAGCCAATGTGCATCGTGCGCAACACCTGCCCGGCGCCCACGCCACGCAGGCGTTCGAGGACAGTCGGCTGAAGGTCGCCCAGTGGCTGAATGCCGGTGACAACGGACAAATCATCTTCACCCACGGCGCCACCAGTGCGCTGAACCTCCTGGCTTATGGCCTGGAACATCTTTTCCACCCGGGCGATGAAATTGTCATCAGCGCCCTGGAGCATCACGCCAACCTGCTGCCGTGGCAGCAACTGGCACAACGGCGCAACCTGAAACTGGTGATTTTGCCGCTGGATGCTGACGGCTTGATCGACCTCGCTGCCGCTGTGCATTTGATTGGCCCGCGCACGCGATTGCTGGCGGTCAGTCAGTTGTCCAACGTGCTCGGCGCATGGCAGCCATTGCCAGCGCTGCTGGGCATGGCCAAGGCGCAAAACGCGTTGACCGTGGTCGATGGCGCGCAAGGTGTGGTTCACGGTCGGCACGATGTGCAGGCGCTGGGTTGCGATTTCTATGTGTTTTCCAGCCACAAGCTGTATGGGCCGGATGGCCTTGGTGTGTTGTTCGGACGTAATGCTGCGCTTGAGCAATTGAAGCCTTGGCAGTTTGGCGGCGAAATGGTGCTGGAAGCCAACTACCACGACGCTCGTTTCCGCCCGGCGCCATTGGGTTTTGAAGCGGGCACGCCGCCGATTGCCAGTGTGATCGGCCTCGGCGCGACGCTCGATTATCTGGCCGGGCTCGATCAGGACGCAGTGTCGGCCCATGAAGCCGCGCTTCATGACTATCTGCTGCGTGGCCTCGCCGCTCGCAACGGCATTCGCCTGCTCGGCAAGCCGCAACTGGCGCTGGCCAGTTTCATCGTCGAAGGCGTGCACAACGCTGATCTGGCGCACCTGCTGACCGAACAAGGCATTGCCGTGCGCGCCGGGCATCATTGCGCGATGCCGTTGCTGAAAAGCTTCGAGCTGGCCGGGGCGATTCGCGTGTCGCTGGCGTTGTACAACGATTCCGAGGATCTGGAACGGTTCTTTGAAGCGCTGGATCAGGCGCTGGAGTTGTTGCGATGAGCTTGCCGGTCGAGGCTGCCGAGGCACTACAGACTTTTCAGAATGCCGCTGGCTGGGAACAGCGGGCGCGGTTGTTGATGCAGTTTGGTGATCGTTTGCCGCCGCTGGATGACGCGGACAAGTGCGAGGCCAACCGGGTACATGGCTGTGAGAGTCAAGTATGGCTGGTTGGAGAATTGCGTGACGGTCACTGGCAGTTCAGCGCCAGCAGCGATGCGCGGATGATTCGTGGGTTGGTGGCGTTGTTGCTGTTGCGGGTTAACGGCTTGTCGGCAGCTGAGTTGCAGCAGGTTGATTTGCCGGACTGGTTCAATCAACTCGGCCTTTCGCGCCAGCTATCGCCATCGCGCAGTAATGGCCTGAATGCCGTGCTCCAGCGAATGAATGATCTGGCCCTTTAATCGCCATCGCTGGCAAGCCAGCTCCCACAGGGTTCTATGGTGTTCATAGCTGCAGTGAACTTACCCAATACCTGTGGGAGCTGGCTTGCCAGCGATGAGGCCATAAGCCCCAGCATCAAACCTGAGGTTTGACCCGCTCCGCCGGGCGCCGAACACCCGCGACAATCTTGTCCACAGCCTTCGTCGCCGCGACCATGCCAAACGTCGCCGTGACCATCATCACCGCGCCAAACCCACCCGCGCAGTCCAATTTCACGCCGTCTCCCACAAAACTCTTCTGCAAACAAATGCTGCCATCCGGCTTCGGATAACGCAGTTGCTCGGTAGAAAACACACACGGCACGCTGTAATGACGGGTCACAGTGCGCGAAAAGCCATAATCACGACGCAACGTCGAGCGCACTTTCGAGGCCAGCGGGTCGTTGAACGTGCGGTTGAGGTCACACACCTGAATCAGCGTCGGATCAATCTGCCCACCGGCGCCGCCCGTGGTGATGATCTGAATCTTGCGGCGCTTGCACCAGGCGATCAGCGCTGCCTTGGCGTTGACAGCGTCGATACAGTCGATCACGCAGTCGATATTCGGCGTGATGTATTCAGCCATCGTGTCGCGGGTGACGAAGTCGGCGACCGCGTGCACGGTGCAATCCGGGTTGATCCCGCGCAGGCGCTCGGCCATCACTTCGACCTTGGGTTTGCCGACGGTGCTGTCCAGCGCGTGCAACTGGCGATTGGCGTTGCTGACGCAGACGTCATCTAAGTCGAACAGCGAAATCTCGCCGACGCCACAACGGGCCATGGCTTCCGCCGCCCAGGAACCGACGCCACCGACGCCGACGATCGCCACATGCGCCGCGCGCAAACGCGCCAGGCCTTCGATGCCATACAAACGGGCGATGCCTGCAAACCGCGGATCTTCTGTACTCATGACCATTACCCCAAAAACCGGCGCGCATTATAGGGCTACACAGCGACAAGTTTTAAGCTTCGAGCTACAAGTGTAAGAACTTAAGTCAAAGTCGGCTGCCCAATGTCGGGCATTTCCCTGTCAGATGTACGACTGGCGGACTGCCGGTGTAGGATGCGCGCCCTTTTGCAATAAGAAAGGCGCAACGCCAACCGACTCCTTCGTTCCACAGCCTTTGGAACCCGAAATAGCTATGTCATCGCGTAAATTTGGACTCAACCTGGTGGTGGTTCTGGCAATCGCTGCCCTGTTCACCGGTTTCTGGGCGCTGATCAATCGCCCGGTTTCCGCGCCGAACTGGCCGGAGCAAATCTCCGGTTTCTCCTATTCGCCGTTCCAGCAGGGACAATATCCGCAGAAGGATCAGTATCCGTCTGACGAAGAAATGCGCCGCGACCTGGAGATCATGAGCAAGCTGACGGACAACATCCGCATCTACTCGGTCGACGGTTCGCTGCAAGACATCCCGAAACTGGCTGAAGAGTTCGGCCTGCGCGTGACGCTGGGGATCTGGATCAGCCCCGATCAGGAACGCAACGAACGGGAAATCACCCGCGCCATCGAACTGGCCAACACCTCGCGCAGCGTGGTTCGCGTGGTGGTCGGTAACGAGGCGATCTTCCGTAAGGAAATCACCGCGCAAGAGCTGAGCGTATTGCTCGATCGTGTGCGCGCGGCAGTGAAAGTGCCGGTGACCACCTCCGAGCAATGGCACGTCTGGGAAGAACACCCGGAGCTGGCCAAGCACGTTGACCTGATCGCTGCGCACGTTCTGCCGTACTGGGAATTTATTCCGGTCGACAAGGCTGGGCAGTTCGTTTTCGACCGTGCCCGCGACTTGAAAAAGCTCTTCCCGAAAAAACCGCTACTGCTCTCCGAGGTCGGCTGGCCGAGCAACGGTCGCATGCGCGGTGGCGCCGATGCATCGCCGGCGGATCAAGCGATTTACCTGCGTACGCTGGTCAACAAGCTCAACCGCCAAGGCTTCAACTACTTCGTGATCGAAGCGTTTGACCAGCCGTGGAAGGCCAGCGACGAAGGTTCGGTGGGCGCGTACTGGGGCGTGTTCAACGCCGCGCGTCAGCAGAAATTCAACTTCGAAGGCCCGGTGGTCGCGATCCCGCAGTGGCGCGTGCTGGCGATCGGCTCGGTGGTGCTGGCGCTGCTGTCGCTGACTTTGCTGATGATCGACGGCTCGGCCCTGCGTCAGCGTGGGCGGATCTTCCTGACCTTTATCGCCTTCCTCTGCGGTTCGGTGCTGGTCTGGATCGGTTACGACTACAGCCTGCAATACAGCACGTGGTTCAGTTTGACGGTCGGCTTCCTCCTGGCGCTCGGCGCGCTCGGGGTGTTCATTGTGTTGCTCACCGAAGCGCATGAACTGGCCGAAGCGGTGTGGATTCACAAACGCCGGCGCGAATTCCTGCCGGTCGAGGGCGACTCCAACTACCGCCCGAAAGTCTCGATTCATGTGCCGTGCTACAACGAGCCGCCGGAGATGGTCAAACAGACCCTCGACGCCCTCGCCGCGCTCGATTATCCGGACTACGAAGTCCTGATCATCGACAACAACACCAAGGATCCCGCAGTGTGGGAACCGGTGCGCGACTACTGCGAAACCCTCGGCCCGCGCTTCAAGTTCTTCCACGTCTCGCCTTTGGCCGGTTTCAAGGGCGGCGCGCTGAACTACCTGATTCCACACACCGCCAAAGACGCCGAAGTGATCGCCGTAATCGACTCCGATTACTGCGTGCACCCAAACTGGCTGAAGCACATGGTGCCGCACTTCGCCGATCCGAAAATCGCGGTGGTGCAGTCGCCGCAGGATTATCGCGACCAGAACGAAAGCACCTTCAAGAAGCTCTGCTACGCCGAATACAAAGGCTTCTTCCACATCGGCATGGTCACCCGTAATGACCGTGACGCGATCATTCAGCACGGCACCATGACCATGACCCGTCGCTCGGTGCTGGAAGAGTTGGGTTGGGCTGACTGGTGCATCTGTGAAGACGCCGAACTCGGTCTGCGCGTGTTTGAAAAAGGCCTGTCGGCGGCGTATTACCACGACAGCTACGGTAAGGGTCTGATGCCGGACACCTTCATCGACTTCAAAAAGCAGCGTTTCCGTTGGGCTTATGGTGCGATTCAGATCATCAAGCGCCACACCCGCAGCCTGCTGCGCGGCAAGGACACCGAACTGACGCGCGGCCAGCGTTACCACTTCCTCGCGGGCTGGTTGCCGTGGGTCGCGGATGGCATGAACATCTTCTTCACCGTCGGCGCGTTGTTGTGGTCGGCGGCGATGATCATCGTGCCGCAGCGGGTCGATCCGCCGTTGCTGATCTTTGCAATTCCGCCGCTGGCGCTGTTCGTGTTCAAGGTCGGCAAGATCATCTTCCTCTACCGTCGCGCCGTCGGCGTGAACCTGAAAGATGCCTTCTGCGCCGCGCTGGCCGGGCTGGCGTTGTCGCACACCATCGCCAAAGCGGTGCTGTACGGCTTTTTCACCACCAGCATTCCGTTCTTCCGTACGCCGAAAAACGCCGACAACCATGGTTTCTGGGTGGCGATTTCCGAAGCGCGGGAAGAGCTGTTCATCATGCTGCTGTTGTGGGGCGCGGCGCTGGGGATCTACCTGGTCAACGGCATGCCGAGCAACGACATGCGTTTCTGGGTAGTGATGTTGCTGGTGCAGTCGCTGCCGTATCTGGCGGCGCTGATCATGGCGTTCCTGTCGTCATTGCCGAAACCTGCGGCCAAACCTGAGCCTGCCGCCGCTTGATTGGTTGTTGCATAACGTCAAACGGCGGCCTTCGGGTCGCCGTTTTGCATTAGAATGGTCGCCTTTTTCAATGCCAACAAACTCGGTAGGAGCTGCCGCAGGCTGCGATCTTTTGATCTCGCTGTTGATTTCAAGAAACAAAATCAAAAGATCGCAGCCTGCGGCAGCTCCTACAGGTTTACCGTGCGCACCCCGGAGTTATTACATGACGGCCCACGCCGACCTTTCGCCGACCCTCCAACTCGCCATCGACCTGATCCGCCGTCCGTCCGTGACGCCGGTCGACGCCGATTGCCAGAAGCAGATGATGCAGCGCCTGGGCGATGCCGGTTTCAGCCTCGAGCCGATGCGCATCGAAGATGTGGATAACTTCTGGGCCACCCACGGCAACAACGACGGCCCGGTGCTGTGCTTCGCCGGCCACACCGACGTGGTGCCGACCGGCCCGGTCACCGCGTGGCAGATCGACCCGTTCAACGCCCTGATCGATGAACACGGCATGCTCTGCGGCCGTGGCGCGGCAGACATGAAAGGCAGCCTGGCGTCGATGACCGTGGCCGCCGAGCGTTTTGTCGCCGACTACCCGAACCACAAGGGTAAAGTCGCGTTTCTGATCACCAGCGATGAAGAAGGCCCGGCGCACCACGGCACCAAGGCTGTGGTCGAGCGTCTGGCGGCACGTAACGAGCGTCTGGACTGGTGCATCGTCGGCGAACCGTCGAGCACCACGCTGGTGGGCGACGTGGTGAAAAACGGCCGTCGCGGCTCGCTCGGTGCCAAGCTCACCGTCAAAGGCATTCAGGGTCACGTCGCTTACCCGCATCTGGCGAAGAACCCGATCCACCTCGCCGCTCCGGCGCTGGCCGAACTGGCCGCCGAGCATTGGGATCACGGCAACGATTTCTTCCCGCCGACCAGTTTCCAGATCTCCAACGTCAACTCCGGCACCGGCGCGACCAACGTGATTCCGGGCGATCTGGTGGCGGTATTCAACTTCCGTTTCTCCACCGAATCGACCGTCGAAGGCCTGCAGAAACGCGTGGCCGACATCCTCGACAAACACGATCTGGACTGGCACATCGACTGGGCGCTGTCCGGCCTGCCGTTCCTTACCGAACCGGGCGCACTGCTCGACGCGGTGTCGGCGAGCATCAAGGACATCACCGGTCGCGAAACCAAAGCGTCGACCAGCGGCGGTACCTCCGATGGCCGTTTCATCGCGACCATGGGCACACAGGTTGTTGAACTGGGCCCGGTCAACGCGACCATCCACCAGGTCAACGAACGCGTGCTGGCGGCGGATCTCGACGTACTGACCGAGATCTACTACCAGACAATGATCAAGTTGCTCGCGTGATGCTTGCTTGCCCGATCTGCAGTGAGCCGCTGAATGCGGTGGATAACGGCGTGGTCTGCCCCGCCGGCCACCGCTTCGACCGTGCGCGCCAGGGTTATCTGAACCTGCTGCCGGTGCAGCAC
This sequence comes from Pseudomonas sp. GM80, assembly GCF_000282515.1. GTDB lineage: Bacteria > Pseudomonadota > Gammaproteobacteria > Pseudomonadales > Pseudomonadaceae > Aquipseudomonas. The sequence goes on along the minus strand of NZ_AKJD01000040.1, from coordinate 31,419 downwards.
AAAAACAGCCGTGATCCTGGCGACAACCAGGCCATGGTCGAGGCGCGCCGCGACTTTTTGAACGCCGGCCATTACGCGCCGGTGGCCAAGCGTCTGGCCGAGCTGGCGGCGAGTTATGCGCCGGGGCGCTGGGTAGACATCGGTTGTGGCGAGGGTTATTACACCGCGCAAATCGCCGAGGCCTTGCCGAACGCCGATGGCTACGCGCTGGACATCTCCCGTGAAGCGGTCAAACGCGCGTGCAAACGTAACCCGGCGATTAGCTGGTTGATCGCCAGCATGGCCCGTGTGCCGTTGGCGTCGGGCAGTTGCCAGTTTCTCGCCAGCGTTTTCAGCCCGCTGGATTGGGAAGAAGCCAAGCGATTGCTCAGCGTCGGCGGCGGTCTGATGAAAGTCGGCCCGACCAGCGGCCATCTGATGGAACTGCGCGAACGCCTGTACGACGAAGTGCGCGAGTACACCGACGACAAGCATCTGGCCCTCGTGCCGGAAGGCATGGCGCTGGCGCACAGTGAAACCCTGGAATTCAAACTGACCCTGAACAAGCCCGAGGATCGCGCCAACCTGTTGGCGATGACACCCCACGGCTGGCGCGCCAGTGCCGAGCGTCGCGCGGCGGTGATCGAACAGGCCGAGCCGTTCGAGACCACCGTGTCGATGCGCTACGATTATTTCGTTCTTCAATAAACTTTTGGTCTCGGGCGAGTGCCCGGGGCCGGCTAAATCCGCGAGTGGATTTTTCAGACCCGCAGTGAGGACATCCATGCGCCAACCGGATATCGAGATTTACCTGAAAGACGCCGACGTCGACCACAAGGCCATTTCGGCCTGGCTGGGCGCCGCGCTGGGCCCGTGCACCGACTGGATTCAGAAAGGCCAGACCTACAAGTGCAAGGCCGGCAATGTGCCGGTGACCTGGCTGCCGAAAGCCGTGGGCAAGTGGAACAGCCTGTACCTGGAAAGCGACCAGACGCCGTGGGACGACGACATCGCCTGCGCCCGCGCGGCATTTGCTGCGCTGAACGTGGAAGTGCGTTGCGCGCCGGGCACGTGGGTTGAAGAAGAAGGCGAGGAAACGGCGGATCGCTGGATGCGCATCAGCGCAGACGGTGAAGAAGAAATCACCTGGAAAACCGCTTAAACACAAAAGATCGCAGCCTTCGGCAGCTCCTACAGGGTCATGTGTACACCTGTAGGAGCTGCCGAAGGCTGCGATCTTTTGATCTTCAAGGTTACAGGCCTACAACATCCTCAGCCTGCAAACCCTTCTCGCCAGTAATCACCGCGTACTCGACCTGCTGGCCTTCAGTCAGCGACCGGTGCCCTTCGCCGCGAATCGCGCGGTAGTGCACGAACACGTCCACCCCGTCTTCGCGCTGGATAAAGCCGTAGCCCTTGGCGTCGTTGAACCACTTCACGTTGCCGGTTTCACGGGTTGCCATCTGTTCATACTCCTTTTTTATTATTGAACAGGCTTTTCGCAGGAAAGCCTTTGCGGAACATCAACCTGCGTCCGACGTCCATAAAAGGGCCCCGGCGACAGACCGCCGAGTATATGACAGGTGCGAAAAGTCTCAACAGGAGATTACTTCGCCGCTTTTTTGCCGATTTTCAGCGAATCCGGCACACTATCGCCCTCCCGAGCATCTGCTCGGTTTTATCCACTCACGCAGAAGCCGTATGACCCGTTCCCCGTTCCGTCGTCTTGTGTTTGGCACCTTGCGCCGACTGTTGTACCTCTGGGTTCGCTCGGAGACGATCAACCAGTCGTCGTTCACCCTCAACCTCGACCGCAGTCGTCCGGTGTTCTACGTCCTGCAAAACCCTTCGCTGACCGATCTGGCGGTGGTCGACACCGAGTGCACCAAGGCCGGCCTGCCGCGTCCGGTGCTGCCGGTGTCGGTGGGTTCGCTGATTGAACCGGCGGCGTTTTTCTACCTGACGCCGGATCCCGACTGGCTCGGTCGTCAGGACAAACGCGGTGCGCCGCCGACCCTGACCCGACTGGTTAGTGCGCTCACGCAGAACGCTGCTGAAGACGCACAGATCATTCCGGTCAGCGTGTTCTGGGGGCAGTCGCCCGACAGCGAAAACAGTCCGTGGAAGCTGCTGTTCGCCGACAGCTGGGCCGTCACTGGGCGTCTGCGTCGGCTGCTGAGCATCATCGTCCTCGGCCGCAAAACCCGCGTGCAATTCTCCGCACCGATTCACCTGCGCGAGCTGATCGAGCACAACAAGGGCCACGAGCGCACCGTGCGCATGGCCCAGCGGATCCTGCGCGTGCACTTCCGCAATCTGAAAGCAGCGGTCATCGGCCCGGACATTTCCCACCGTCGCAACCTGGTCAAAGGTCTGCTCAACCAGCCACTGGTCAAGCAAGCGATCCTCGACGAAGCCGAGCGCGAGAACATCTCACCGGAGAAAGCCAAGGCCCAGGCCCTGCGCTACGGCAACGAGATCGCCTCGGATTACACCTACACCGCGATCCGCTTTCTGGAAGTGGTACTGAGCTGGTTCTGGAACAAGATTTACGACGGCATCAAGGTCAACCACATCGAAGGCGTGCAGAAGGTCGCCCAGGGTCACGAAGTGATCTATGTGCCGTGCCACCGCAGCCACATCGACTACCTGCTGCTCTCGTATTTGCTGTTCCGCAACGGCCTGACCCCGCCGCACATCGCCGCCGGGATCAACTTGAACATGCCGGTAATCGGCAGCCTGCTGCGGCGCGGCGGCGCGTTCTTCATGCGTCGCACGTTCAAGGGCAATCCGCTGTACACCTCGGTGTTCAACGAATACCTGCACACCCTGTTCACCAAAGGCTTTCCGGTCGAGTACTTCGTCGAGGGCGGCCGCTCGCGCACCGGGCGCATGCTGCAACCGAAAACCGGCATGCTCGCGATCACCCTGCGCAGCTTCCTGCGTTCGTCGCGCATGCCTATCGTGTTTGTACCGGTGTACATCGGTTACGAGCGCGTGCTGGAAGGTCGCACCTACCTCGGCGAATTGCGCGGGGCGAGCAAGAAGAAAGAATCGATCTTCGATATTTTCAAAGTCATTGGCGCGCTCAAGCAGCGTTTCGGTCAGGTCGCGGTGAACTTCGGCGAGCCGATCAAGCTGGCGGAATTCCTCGACGCCGAGCAACCGGATTGGCGCCAACAGGAACTCGGCCCGCAGTACAAACCGGCGTGGCTCAACGAAACCACCAACCGCCTCGGCGAGAAAGTCGCGCAGCATTTGAACGAAGCGGCGGCGATCAACCCGGTCAACCTGGTGGCGTTGGCACTGCTGTCGACCACGCGTCTGGCGCTGGACGATCGGGCGATGGCGCGCGTGCTGGATCTGTATCTGGCGCTGCTGCGCAAAGTCCCGTATTCGCCGCATACCACGCTGCCGGAAGGCGACGGCCGCGCGTTGATCGAGCATGTAAAAGACATGGACCTGCTCGCCGAGCAGAACGATGCGCTGGGCAAGATTCTCTATCTGGACGAGCAGAACGCCGTCCTGATGACTTACTACCGCAACAACGTGCTGCACATCTTCGCCCTGCCGGCGTTGCTGGCGAGCTTCTTCCAGAGCGCTTCGCGCATGAGCCGCGAACAGATCCTGCGCTACACCCGCGCGCTGTACCCGTACCTGCAATCGGAGCTGTTCATTCGCTGGACGCTGGACGAACTCGACGGTGTGGTCGATCAATGGCTGGAGGCGTTCGTCGAGCAAGGTTTGCTGCGTTTCGAGAAGGATGTGTACCTGCGTCCGGCACCGAGTTCGCGGCATTTTGTGTTGCTGACACTGCTGTCGAAAAGCATCGCCCAGACCTTGCAGCGTTTCTACATGACCGTGTCCTTGCTGCTCAACAGCGGTCAGAACAGTATCAGCGCCGAAGAGCTGGAAGACCTCTGCACGGTCATGGCCCAGCGCCTGTCGATCCTCCATGGCCTCAACGCCCCGGAGTTTTTCGACAAGAGCTTGTTCCGTCACTTCATCCAGACCCTGCTCGACCTCGACGTGCTGCGTCGCGACGAGGCCGGCAAGCTCAGCTACCACGAACTGCTCGGTGAATTGGCCGAAGGTGCGGCCAAACGTGTGTTGCCGGCGGATATTCGTTTGTCGATTCGCCAGGTTGCTTTGCATCGCAGTGAAGATGCGGCTGAAACGGCAGTCACTGCCGAAGGCTGAAACTTGCTGATAACTAACGGAGCGCCGGCCGGGTTCTCCCGTTAGTTGATTCGTGAATAAATAGGCTCACTTTAATAATCGCGATAAGGATATCGAGATGAGCCTGTTACACGACCAAACTCCCATCGTCACCGTCGACTTCCGTCTGCCCACCGATTTCCGCGCGCCCGCTGGCGGCGAAAATGAAACGGTGGTCAGCGTCAAAGCCATTACTTTAACTTCTCCGATTACCATCAAAGACTGGCGACACTCTTCAGTCTTCGATGTCGACTGGAAGTTCTCTTTCCCGCATCACTACAGCGAGGTTGGCGTTAAGTATCAAATCAATATCCAGATGTTCCATAACCAACGCCCCTTGCTGGTTGAACAGGACTACTTTGTGATCGTCAACAAGGCTCCGCACCGTCAAACGCTACACCTGAGCCCGATCGGTTTTCTCTACGTCGAAGTGCAGGAGGCTCGCTCGATCTCTGCGCACGAAGCGGTCTCAATCAGCTTGCACGATACTGCCCTCGCAACAGAACTTGCCCGCGTCACTCACGACGAACAAACGGCCACTTCGTTCTATCTGCAATATGACCCGCAAAGCGTCATACCCGGTAAACGCTATACATTGAGCGGCATTGAAAATCGCTACCACCAATCCATTGAGGTGACGCCCCGGCACGTTGAACTGGCGCCGGATTCGCAAAACCTGCGCTCGCGGTTACTGCAGAAAATCTCGCAGTGGCTGGAGAAACCGTTACGTTTGTTCACTGACGCTGATGGCAAAATCCACTAGATTTCCCTTTAACGCCGGGATTCTTCCGGCGCAAAGCATTAGAGGCTCCAATGAAAAAACTCACCCTGCTCGCCGCTGCCACGCTGTTGAGCGCCTGCCAATCGACCACACCTGCCGGCAAGGTCGGCCTCGACGGTGAAGTGTTCTACCTGCAGCGCATCGCCCTGCCACCGAGCGCAACCCTCAGCGTCAGCTTGCAAGACGTCTCACTGGCCGATGCGCCAGCAGTAGTGCTGGACGAGCAAAAAGGCCCGGTCAAAGGCCAGGTGCCACTGCCCTTCCACTTGAGCTACGATCCGGCGCAGGTCAAACCCGGCCACCGCTACTCAGTCAGCGCGCGCATTGAAGTCAACGGTGAGCTGATGTTTATCACCACCGAAAACCACGCCGTACAACTTGACGGCAACGATCCGCAGCCGCTGAAAATCCGCGTCGACGCCATTCGCTAATCGCTTTTAATGTACAAGGAAGCCGCCATGCTCCGCCCTACCCTTCGCTTCGCCGGCCTCTGCGCGGGCTTGATGATCTGCGCCAACGCCATGGCCCTGTCACTCAGTGACCTGTCGCAAAAAGACGCCACCGGTGGCCTCAAGGATGCCTTGACCCAAGGCGCGCAAATCGCCGTCAAACAACTCGGCACCCCGGGCGGCTTCAGCAACAACCCGGAGGTGAAAATCGAACTGCCGGGCAAACTCGGCAAAGCTGCCAGCAAAATGAAAGCCTTCGGCATGGGCGCCCAGGTTGAAGAACTCGAAACCGCGATGAACAAAGCGGCGGAAAGCGCCGTGACCCAGGCCCAGCCAATCCTCGTCGACGCCGTGAAGAAAATGAGCGTCGCCGACGCGAAAGGCATCCTCAGCGGCGGCCAGGATTCGGCCACGCAATACCTCGACAAATCCAGCCGCGAACAAATCCGCGCCAAGTTCCTGCCAATCGTCAAGCAAGCGACCGACAAGGTTGGCGTGGCGCAGAAGTACAACTCGTTTGCCGGCCAGGCCGCAGCGTTCGGTGTGGTCGATGCGAAGAGCGCGAACGTCGAAAACTACGTGACCGAGCAGGCGCTGAATGGCTTGTTCGAAATGATCGGCAAACAGGAAGAAACCATCCGCCAGAACCCGGCCGCTGCGGCGACGAGTCTGGCGAAGAAAGTCTTCGGCACGTTGTAACGTCCCATGTAGGAGCTGCCGAAGGCTGCGATCTTTTGATCTTGAGTATCTGTATCAAAGACAGATCAAAAGATCGCAGCCTTCGGCAGCTCCTACAGGGTTTTCTGTCAGGCTGCATGGGTCTTGTAGACCACGCTCTTGCGGTACACGTCCGTGAACCGACTCACCGCTCGCTGAATCACCGAACACTGAAACTCGATGAAGTACGTCAGATCCAGCTCATCCGCTTCGCTGTGCAAATAAGAGCGCCCATACTTCACCGGCGCATTGCGCAGCAGCAAACTGATCGCAATGTAGCGAAACGCCGCAAATTCATTCTTGAACATGAACCAGTAAAACAACGCCCGCGCGACCCGCCCGTTACCGTCGCGAAAAGGATGCTCGTAGCCCAAGGCAAAATGCAGTGTGATCGCCTTGATCAGCGGATGCACATCCCCCTTCTCCTGAGGTGATCCCTCAGGCAAATTGATCCAGTCCGACAACCTCTCCAGCCGCAAAACCAGCCCGGCAGCAGGCGGAGGACGATGCACCGTATTACCCGCCCCGTCCTGAACGACCACCTCATCATTCTTCCTGAAAACACCCGGAGAATATTGCTCGTCAGCAATCCCCTCCACACCCACCCGATGCATCGCTGCGATCAAATCCACACTCATGGCTTCAAAGCGTTTTTCCCACGCAAAATTCATCATCCTGTAATTGCCCATCACCATCCGCTCATCCGGCGTACGCGGCTGGCGCCGGTGCCTGAGCATGTCCTTGGCCACACGCGTAGTAGTCGCGGCGCCCTCCAACTGACTACTGGCGATGGCCTCATCCTCGATCAAATCATCAAGCAAATAACTGCAGTGCGCCTGCTCTCCGATCTGACGGGTCATGTAATCCAGAGCGGCAGAAGTCGTCTGCCGATCCACCAACAACAGCGTGATCTGCGCCAGCGGCGTCAGCACATATTTGCCCCACTGCACCGGCTCGCCCAGCGGCAACAGATTGACGTACTGCGCCACCCGCGCCTTCTTGACCAACGCCCAGCACACATTCACATCCAACCCGGACGCCCAGCGATAACGCAACGCCTCGAAAGGCAGATAGCGGCCCTGATCATCCAGCGGCTTGAGCAACGCCAGATAATCCGCCAGACGCTGCTTGTGCGGCGAGCGCAGCAGAAGGTTGAACACGGGATCGGATCGGCCTTTGAAGACTGGCGGGGTTTTCATGAAAGCGAGGACTCGAGGCTGCTGAAAACAGATGCTGGAGTACAACACCCGAGGGCGACAGGCTCAATATCAGAGGTTTCTGAAAAAGATGTAGGAAGGAAGTAGAGTCAATTCAGGCTGAGATTGGTCGTCTGTCAGGCCGTCATCGCGAGCAGGCTCACTCCTACAATTGGATCGTGTACATCCGGGCAGAAACAGGTCGGCTGTCAGGCCGCCTACGCGAGCAACTCGGCTCCTGCAAAAGCAAGATCAAAAGATCGCAGCCTTCGGCAGCTCCTACATGGAATCGTGGCGAACCCGCACCCACAATCAGGCCGAGTGTCAGCTCGCCTGCTTTTGATCTTGGAGCCCGTCGGGAGGCTGAGAGGAGGGATTCATACGGGGAAAGCATCGAGGGAGGTGCAGCGCAGCAAACCGTAGACGATGCCCCCGGATGAACCCGGAGCGAAGGAACCCGAGCCTTAGCGAGGGCCGGACGTCAGGGCACAGACCTTTGGTTCCTTTGGGGCGTTTGCCAAAGGGACTCGCTGTAAAAGCGAAACCGCCAGCGGCAACCCCCGCAGAAACGGATATTCACAAAGAACACCCAGAGCATGGTCGGCCCAAAGGCCGCCAAGCTCAAACGGATTCCCGCCGAACCCTGAACCAAGCCGCATACAACGCCGGCAAAAACAACAGCGTCAAAGCCGTAGCAACAATCAACCCGCCCATGATCGCCACCGCCATCGGCCCGAAAAACACACTGCGCGACAACGGAATCATCGCCAGCACCGCCGCCAGCGCCGTCAACACAATCGGCCGAAACCGCCGCACCGTCGCCTCGATAATCGCCTGCCAAGGCCTCAGTCCCGAGGCAATATCCTGCTCGATCTGATCCACCAGAATCACCGAATTGCGCATGATCATCCCGGACAACGCAATCGTCCCCAACATCGCCACAAACCCGAACGGCTGACGGAACACCAGCAAAAACAACACCACCCCGATCAACCCCAGCGGCGCCGTCAAAAACACCATCGCCGTGCGCGAAAAACTGCGCAACTGCACCATCAGCAATGTCAGCACCACGACGATGAACATCGGCACCCCGGCATTCACCGACTTCTGCCCACGCTCGGAATCCTCCACCGTGCCACCGACCTCCAGCAAATAGCCGTCAGGCAATTCAGCCCGAACCGGGTCCAGCGTCGGCATGATCTGCTTCACCAGCGTCGCCGGCTGCTCCTTGCCATAAATATCCGCCCGCACCGTCACCGTCGGCAGACGATTGCGGCTCCAGATGATCCCCTCTTCGAAACCGTACTCCAGCGTCGCAATCTGCGATAACGCCACGCTGCGACCGTTATCCGTCGGTACCGCCAGACTCGGCAACAGCGACAACTCAGTACGCTCATGCACCGTGCCGCGCAGCAGAATCTCGATCAACTCATTGTCTTCGCGATACTGACTGACACTCGACCCGGTCAACGAACTCTGCAGGAATTTCGCCAGATTGGCCGTGCTCACGCCCAGCGCCCGCGCGCGGTCCTGATCGATGTTCAGGTACACGACTTTGCTCGGCTCTTCCCAATCCAGATGCACATTGACCACATGCGGATTCTCGCGAACCCTCGCCGCAACTTTTCGCGCCAGCGCGCGGACTTCTTCGATGTGTTCACCGGTCACCCGGAACTGCACCGGATAACCTACCGGCGGGCCGTTTTCCAGGCGCGTAACCCGTGAGCGCATGGCCGGAAATTGTTCATCAAGCGTCGCGATCAACCAGCTGCGCAGCGCCTCACGCTCTTCGATGGTCTTGGCCAACACCACAAACTGCGCAAAGCTCACGGCCGGTAATTGCTGATCCAGCGGCAGGTAAAAACGCGGCGAACCGGTGCCGATATAGGCCACATAGTTGTCGATGCCGGCGTGATCCTTGAGCATCGCTTCCAGTCGTTTAACCTCTGCGGCGGTATTGGCCAGCGAGGCACCTTCGGCCAACTTCAGATCAACCATCAACTCCAGCCGGTTGGAGGCCGGGAAGAACTGCTGCGGCACGAAGCGGAACAACATCACCGAGGCGATAAACAGTCCTACCGTCAACACAATCACAGTCTTGCGGTGAACCACACACCACTCGACCAAACGCCGAACCCGCTGATAAAACGGCGTGCCATACGGATCGGGTTGACCATCGCCGGAGCCATGTTTGGCCGCGTGAATTTTCGCCAGATCCGGCAGGAGCTTTTCCCCCAGATACGGCACAAACACCACCGCCGCCACCCATGACGCGAGCAGCGCAATGGTCACCACCTGAAAGATCGAGCGCGTGTATTCGCCAGTGCCCGATTGCGCGGTGGCAATCGGCAAGAAACCGGCAGCGGTGATCAACGTACCGGTGAGCATCGGGAACGCCGTGCTGGTCCAGGCGTAACTCGCGGCGCGGATGCGATCGAAGCCCTGCTCCATTTTGATCGCCATCATTTCCACAGCAATGATCGCGTCGTCCACCAACAGACCCAGCGCCAGCACCAGCGCGCCGAGGGAAATCTTGTGCAGGCCGATGCCCAGGTAATACATGCAGGCAAAGGTCATCGCCAGCACCAGCGGAATGGTCAGCGCGACGACCATCCCGGTGCGCACGCCGAGGGAGAAGAAGCTCACCAGCAACACGATCGCCAGCGCTTCGACCAACACCTGGACGAACTCGCCAACCCCGGTTTTCACTGCTGCCGGCTGATCGGAGACCTTGCGCAATTGCATGCCGGCCGGCAGATTTTTCTGGATGCGCGAGAACTCGACTTCCAGCGCTTTACCGAGCACGAGAATATCGCCGCCATCCTTCATCGCGACCGCCAGACCCAGCGCGTCTTCGCCCATGAAACGCATGCGCGGTGCCGGAGGATCATTGAAACCGCGCCGCACATCAGCGACATCGGAGATGCGGAACGTACGATCACCGACGCGGATCGGGAAGTTTCTTATCTCATCGACTGTCTGAAAATTCCCCGAGACCCGTAGCTGCAATCGCTCGCTACCGGTTTCAAAGAACCCGGCGGTCGATACCGCGTTCTGTTCTTGCAGCGCCTGTTGCACCGCCGCCAGTGGTAAACCGAGGGTTGCCAGTTTGACGTTGGACAGTTCGACCCAGATTTTTTCGTCCTGCAAACCGAGCAGCTCGACCTTGCCGACGTCCTTGACCCGTTGCAGCTGGATCTGGATGCGATCGGCGTAATCCTTGAGCACTGCGTAATCGAAACCATCGCCGGTCAGCGCATAGATATTGCCGAACGTGGTGCCGAATTCATCGTTGAAGAACGGCCCCTGAATGTCCGGCGGCAAGGTCTGGCGGATATCGCTGACCTTCTTGCGCACTTGGTACCAGAGGTCGGGAATTTCCTTGGAATGCATCGAGTCGCGGGCGATAAACATCACCTGCGATTCACCGGGACGTGAAAACGAGACGATGCGCTCGTACTCGCCGGTTTCCATCAGTTTCTTTTCGATGCGTTCGGTGACCTGGCGCGAGACTTCCTGAGCCGTCGCGCCCGGCCAGCGAGTCTGGATGACCATGGCCTTGAAGGTGAACGGCGGGTCTTCACTCTGGCCGAGTTTGGTGTAGGACAACGCGCCGACAATGGCCAGCAAAAGCATCAGGAACAGTACGATCTGGCGATTACGCAGCGCCCATTCGGAAAGGTTGAAGCGCATCGGGGCTTACTCCTTGTCCGCCAGATTGACTAAGCGATTGGAGCGATCCACCGGACGCACCTGCTGCCCTTCGAGCAATACATGCACGCCAGCCGCCACTACCCAGTCGCTGGCGTTCAATCCTTCGAGCACCGGCACGGTTTTTTCGCCGAATGGGCCGATGCGCACCGGGGTTTTCTTCACCGTGTTGTTGCCGTTGACGACCCAAACGTAGGTCGCGCCGTTTTCAGCGGTGAGTGCCGAAAGCGGCACCGACAGCGACACGGCATCGGCCGATTGCACGAACACGCGAGCGCTCTGGCCCAACTCCGCCGGGACTTTGCCACTGGTGAAAGAGATGCGTGCGGCGAAGGTGCGCGAGCGTGGATCGGCGGCGGGCGACAGTTCACGGATCTGCCCGGCGAAGCGCTGATTCTGCTGCGTCCACAGCTCGACGGTGACCGGCTGACCGACTTTGAAACGGCCGAAGCTCTGCTCCGGCAGGCTGATCAGCACTTCACGTTCGCCATCAGTGGCGAGGGTGAACACGGTTTGCCCGGCGGCCACCACTTGCCCGACTTCCACCGAACGTTTGGCCACCACGCCATCCTGCGGCGCACGCAGCACCGCGTAACTGGCCTGATTGGTCGAAACGTTGAATTCAGCTTTGATTTGTTTAAGGCGGGCTTCACCGGAACGGTAAAGGTTTTCGGCATTGTCGTAGGCCGAACGGCTGACCATCTGCCGGTCCATCAGGGTCTTGTAGCGATCGCGCTCGGCGCGCACCAGATTGAGATTGGCTTCGGCGGCAGCGACCTGTGCGCGGGTGGCTTCGAGTTGCAGGCGCACGTCCTGCGGATCGAGTTCGGCGAGCGCTTGGTCAGCCTTCACGCGCTGACCTTCATCGACCAGTCGTCGGCTGACTTTGCCGCCGATGCGGAACGCCAGATCCGGTTCATAGCGGGCGCGCACCTCGCCCGGATAACTTTCCATCGCCTGCGCCGAAGGCTCTGGCTGCACCACCATGGCCGGTCGCACGGTGACTTGCGTCGCCTCATCCTGACCGCATGCGGACAATAACAACGCCAGACTCACTGGCAATGCAAATGGCCACGTGAAATGCAGTGCATGACGGAACATGGTGACGGACCTTTCGCTAATGGTGCTTGGAATAATTATACTGGCCGGTATGTTATTAATAGCAAACTCACCAGTCCAGTAATAAAAGCGAAGAATGTCGAACAATCTTGCAGCTCCAAACGGCCCGGGCCGCCCCAAGGATCTGGCCAAGCGCCAGGCGATCCTCAACGCAGCGAAAACTCTGTTTCTGAGTCATGGTTATGCCAACACCAGCATGGACGCGGTCGCCAGCGAGGCCGGCGTGTCGAAGCTGACGGTTTACAGCCATTTCAACGACAAGGAGACGCTGTTCTCCGCCGCCGTGGTGGCCAAATGCGAGGAACAATTACCGCCGCTGTTCTTCGAATTGCCCGAAGGCATCGCCGTGGAAAATGTGTTGCTGAACATTGCCAGAGGCTTTCATCACCTGATCAACAGCGATGAATCGGTGAATTTGCACCGTTTGATCATGGCGCTGGGCAGTCAGGATCCGAAGTTGTCGCTGATCTTCTTCGAGGCGGGGCCGCAACGCATGGTGCTGGGGATGGAGCGGCTGCTGACGCGCATCCATGAGACGGGCGCGCTGAATATCGACCTGCCGCGTAATGCGGCCGAGCATTTCTTTTGCCTGATCAAAGGTGCGGGGAATTTTCGGTTGTTGTATGGCTGTGGGGAGCCGTTGAGCGAAGAGGCTTCGCAGAGCCATATCGAGGAAGTGGTGGGGCTGTTTATGCGCGCATACAAGCCCTGACTTCTGCGGTGTCGGCACTGACGCCATCGCTGGCAAGCCAGCTCCCACAACGATTTGGGTGTGATCACAAATCGTCTGCACACCGCTGAACCCTGTGGGAGCTGGCTTGCCAGCGATAGAAGCGACTCGGTTTTAAGGCTTGAGCGCTTTCTTCGGGTAGATATCGTAGCGGCTCGATTTGCCATCCAGTGCATGACTCGGCTTCGGCCCTTCAATGCACGGCGCCTTGCGCGGTCGCTTGACCACCACCCGGTGCGTCGCCAGGGCCAAAGCCGCCTGCAACAGCGCCGGCGCATCCGGATCATCGCCCACCAGCGGCCGGAACAGGCGCATTTCCTTCTTCACCAGCGCCGTCTTCTCACGGTGCGGAAACATCGGGTCGAGGTAGATCACCTGCGGCGCCTCACCTTCCCAGTTCTGCATGACCTCGATGGAATTGCCTTTGAGCAATTTCATCCGCGCCACAATCGGCGCGACCTCGAAATCTTCAGCACCGCGCGCCAGACCATCCTCAAGTAGCGCGCCAATCAACGGCTGACGCTCGATCAGGCTCATCTCGCAACCAAGGCTGGCCAGCACAAACGCATCCTTGCCCAGCCCCGCCGTGGCATCCAGCACGCGCGGGCGCACGCCTTGCGCGACGCCGACAGCCTTGGCGATCATCTGCCCGCTGCCGCCACCGTATAAACGCCGATGCGCCGCGCCGCCCTCAACAAAGTCGACCCGCACCGGCCCCGGTGCGTCCGGGCCCAGCTGTTGCAGCTGCAAACCCTGCTCGCCGACCTGCAAGGCAAACTCGCCGTCCGCCACCTCACGCGGCAGACCGAGACGCTCGGCCCACTGCTCGGCTTGCGCTTCAAACGTCGGGCCGAGGGCCTGAACATAAATGCGGCAGGCCGCGGGTTGCTCAATCATGGAAAACACGCTCAAAAATTCAAGGAGCGGCAAAAACCGCCGATAACTCATTCAACGCGCATTTTGCCAGAGCTGAGCGTCAACCGAAAAAAATGTCAGGCATTCTTCCCACATCGATTGGCTACATCTCGCCCCATGGCGACTTTAGCCGTCAAAACACTCAAGCACTGAGCGGCGTCAGTCATCTGTGGCAGGATTTCTTTGCCCAGGCGATGGCCGAGCAGTCGAGTGATGTGGTGCCGGCCTGCGGCACATTTCCACCGGTTGATCTGAGCAGCACTGAAGAGCCGACCATCGGCAGCGACCTGCACGCGCACATCGTCAGCCAGCGCGAATGTGATGTGGTGGAAACCGAAGTGCGCCCGCCGGAGCCATTGTTCCTGCCGATCGCCGAGTTCGAAACGGAACTGCTGGACAAGCCTTTCCCACCGTTCCCGGCAGAAGAACTGAAAGCTCAGCAAGAACAGCAGGATTTCGACAGCAGCTGGGTACGGCCAATCGTGATCAACAACGGCCAGCCAGTACCCGAGCCAGGTGCCGCGCCGCAGAAGAAACCGCTGTACCTGCCGATTGCCGAATTCGACCTCGATCTGCTGCAAAAACCTTATCCGCCGTTCCCGCCGGAAGAAATCGTCGAGCAACAGAAGGCCCTGGACTTCGATAACGGCTGGGCACGCCCGATCGTTCTGCAGAACCTGCGCATCGCCGCTTAAGCCTCAGCGACACACGCTCCAACGCCCGACATCGACATGAAAGTGATTGCGATGGGCGGCGTTGTAATCCGGGCTCAACACCACACTAAACGCCTCGCAGGCGCCGTCGCGCACCTGGCGCAGAAACTGCGCGTGCTGGTTTTGCTTGGGCCAATCCTTGAGCACGCTGATGCTGCGGCCGTCGGCCAGACGAAACCCGGCGATGTCCAGCGCATCGGCGCTGGCGTGACGGCTGAGTGCGCCGCTCTCGCGGTTGTAGATATTGCGGCAGGCGAAGCTGCCGAGGTGGTCGAGACGCACGACTTTCTCGCCGTACACAGCTTGCGCGGCGGGTTGCAGGGTGTGGTGCTCGAACATGGCGTAGGCCACCGCCAACGGACAACTGGCGAGGAAACTGCTGCTCAGCGCCACCTCACCGCCCTGCACGCGCAAAGCGCCGATCAGCGGGCACTTGGCGTCGGGGCTGTCGGATTGTCGCGTGACGCGCAGATCGGAGCTGCTCAAGGCCTGGGCGCAAAGTTGCGGGTCGCTGCGCAAACGCATCAGCTTGTAACCGGTCAGCCAGTTGGGCGCGGCTTTGACGTCCAGCGGTGCCCACGGATTCCACTGTGGCGGCACCTCCAGCCAGCCGCGCCAGACACTGACGACAGCGCCGCCGATGAGCAGCAGCACCGTCAGGGCAATCCATCGCCCCATGCTCAGTCCTTGAAGAACTGATTGGCTTTGGCGTACGGCATCGACTGCGAGGTAAACCCGAACGTGCCCAATTGCTGGATCTCTTCAGCGGCGCGCAAGAACTCGCCGAACGCCGCCAGCGCCAGTGCCGAACCTGTGCTGATACGGCGCACGCCCATGTCCTGCAGCTCCTGCACGGTCAGTTTCAAACCGCCAGACATCAACACGTTGACCGGTTTCGGCGCCACCGCGCGCACCACTGCCCGCACTTCTTCGGCATTGCGCAAACCCGGCGCGTACAGCACGTCGGCGCCCGCGTCAGCGAAAGCCTTTAGCCGGCGAATGGTGTCGTTGATGTCGGGATTGCCGTGCAGATAGTTCTCCGCACGGGCGGTGAGGATGAAGGGGAACGGCAGCGTGCGCACCGCGGCGACGGCGGCTTCGATGCGCGCCACCGCATGTTCGAAACAGTAGATTGGCGCGCCCGGTCGGCCCGTCGCATCTTCGATCGAGCCACCGACTGCGCCCGCTTCGGCAGCGCGCAACAGGCTTTTTGCGGACTCGGCCGGGTCATCGGCGAAACCGTTTTCCAGATCCACCGCCACCGGCAAATCGGTCGCGGCGACAATCGCGCGGACGTTGGCCAAGGTCTCATCGAGACTCAACGCACCATCGGCCTTGCCTTGGGAAAACGCATAACCGGCGCTGGTCGTTGCCAAGGCTTGATAGCCGAGGCTCGCGAGCATCTTCGCTGAACCGGCATCCCATGGATTGGGAATGACGAAAATCTGCGAACGCTCATGCAGCGCTTTGAAGGCGTGGGCTTTAACGGTTTGCGCGTCCATCGGCAGACTCCAGGGCAAAAAAAACCGCCTCAGAGCAGGCCAAGTTGCTCGACGGCGGGTTCTCTGTATAGCTCAGGCAGGGACGGCAAGCCAGGCAAACGTTGCATCAGTTGTGCATGAAAACGTTGCGCCAGCTTCGCCGCCAGCAAGTTGTCGGCGGTGTGCAGGAAGATGTACGGCGTGCGCCCCTCTTCGATCCACTCGGCGATTTTCGCCACCCACGGCACGAGGAACGTGTCGTTAGCCTCAAGCTCGGGATGGCCGATGAAACGTACCTGCGGGAATTGTGTGAACGCCGCCGGACGCGTCGGCACGCGGGGCTTTTTCGATTGCGCGTGGATCACCGAGGACTCGGTCGACAGGCAACTGAACAGCGCGCGCGGATCAAGGCAGATACGCTCGACGCCACGGTCGAGCAACAAGCGATTGAGCAGGCGTTCGCTCTCGCCTTTGGCGAAGAATTGTTCATGGCGCACTTCCACCGCCAGCGGGCAATCCAGCGCATCAATGAACGCCGCCAGTTCCGGCAGCCGATGCGGCGTGAAGCTTTTCGACAGTTGCAGCCACAGCGGCGACACGCGTTCACCCAGCGGCTTGAGCAACTGCAGGAAAGTCTCGGCGGCGGTCAGTTGTTCGCGCAGGTCACCACTGTGGCTGATATCGCCAGGGAATTTGGCGGTGAAACGAAAGTGCGCGGGCATGACCTCGGCCCAACGCTGCACCGTGGCGGGCGACGGGCTGGCGTAGAAGGTCGTGTTGCCTTCAACAGCGTTGAACACCTGGCAATACAGGCTGAGAAAATCAGAGGTTTTGGCGTCTTGCGGATAGAGGTACTCGCGCCAGGCGTTTTCGCTCCAGGACGGGCAACCGAGGTAGTAAGGCAGCGCCATCAGATGTACAGATCGAGGCCCAGCACGTCC
This sequence comes from Pseudomonas sp. GM80, assembly GCF_000282515.1. Classification (GTDB taxonomy): domain Bacteria; phylum Pseudomonadota; class Gammaproteobacteria; order Pseudomonadales; family Pseudomonadaceae; genus Aquipseudomonas. Next base: position 14,469 of record NZ_AKJD01000040.1, on the reverse strand, counting down.
GCATCCCAATCGACAAAACCGGCCGTGCTCAGGTAGCTGGCGAGGGCCATGGCCACGCTCTTTTTCATCGCACGGTGGTAGATCATGTCTTGCTGACGGGCAGGCAGATTGCTCAGGCGTTGCGCAGAGGCTTTGGCAGCTCGGGCGGCCAGTTGCTCTTCGGTCGGAAATTCCAGCTCACCGTCGATATCGTCGACGGATTCATCCACGGTCACATTGCCTTTGCGAGGCTTGCGCTTGATGGGATAGGACTGAGAGGAGAGGCCGTCTATACGCATAAATTCATGCTCGGTATCGATGATGGCAATTTAGCGGCACCTGACCGACTTAGCAAATCGCCGAGTGATAACTAGAACACATAAAGCGCAAAAGGTTTAAAACCGGAGGGTGGAAACTGACGATTGGCAGGGTTTGCGGAATGTCGCACTGGGTTTTGGCGGGAAGCTTGGTGGAGGCCTTGGGTGAGTTTTTTGTGGTGAGGGGATTTATCCCCGACCGGCTGCGCAGCAGTCGTAGATCCGTACGATGCGGTGTACCTGATACACCGGGTAACAGGTTTTGGGGCCGCTTCGCAGCCCATCGGGGATAAATCCCCTCGCCACAAAATGTCCTCACTGCAAAAACCCCTTAGCCACAAAAAACCCCTCACCAGAGGGAATTTCCGGATGGACTATCGAGCTTTGGGGGTGGCGACTTTGTCGCGCAGGTAAACCGGTTGTGCGTCGTCCGCCGGGATCGATTCGCCGCGTTCCCAGGCGAAGCGCGCCAGGGTCAGCAGGTCTTCGGCGTGGGGCAGCATGCCGGCGTCGGAGCCCGTCAGTTGGACGGCGATGCGCTCGGCATAACCCCAACCGGTGCCGGCACCGAACCACTTGCCACTGGCATCCGCCGGCAACGCCGCCGCTTCCGGCGGCAGCACCGCTTCAGCGCCAACAAGGCGCATCTCCCCCGCCGTCTCGCGGTAGCAGCCCCAATACACTTCATCCATGCGCGCATCGATGGCCGCCGCGACCTGGCTCACGCCATGCTCACGCAACGCGCGCTGCGCCAGCACCGCCAGGTTGGACACCGGCAACACCGGCCGTTCCAGCGCAAATGCCAGCCCCTGCACTACACCAATGGCAATCCGCACACCGGTAAACGCGCCCGGCCCGCGACCGAAAGCGATCGCATCGACCGCCTGCAACGTAGTGCCGGCGTCGGCCAGCAGTTGCTGAATCATCGGCAACAGCTTCTGCGCGTGCAGGCGCGGGATCACCTCGTAATGGCTCGTGACCTTGCCGTCATGCAGCAAGGCAACGGAGCAAGCTTCAGTCGCGGTGTCCAGGGCCAGCAAGGTGCTCATCGATGTTTCCAAAACAGGGGTGGGAAAAAGTGCGTCAGTATAAACAACTACGGCCCGCAAGCGGGCCGTGGATGATGCTGCGATTCAGACTTTTCAGCTCAGCGCTGCCAGCACCTTGGCGGTGATCGCATCGACCGAACCAACGCCCGGGATGTGGCTGTACTTCGGCTTGCCAGCGTTTTTCGCGGACAGGCTCTGATAGAACTCCACCAGCGGCTTGGTCTGCGAATGGTAGACCGACAGGCGATGACGCACGGTTTCTTCGGTGTCGTCCTTGCGCTGTACCAGCTCTTCGCCGGTGATGTCGTCTTTGCCAGCGATTTTCGGCGGGTTGTAGACGATGTGGTAAACGCGGCCACTGGCTTCGTGAACACGACGGCCGGCGATGCGTTGAACGATTTCTTCGTCTTCAACAGCGATTTCAACCACAGCGTCCAGCTCGACACCGGCGGTGACCAGTGCTTCAGCCTGCGGAATGGTGCGCGGGAAGCCGTCGAACAGGAAACCGTTGGCGCAGTCTGGCTGAGCGATACGGTCCTGAACCAGTGCGATGATCAGGTCATCCGACACCAGGCCGCCGGCATCCATGATGCTCTTGGCTTGCACGCCCAGTGGAGTACCGGCCTTGACCGCTGCACGCAGCATGTCGCCAGTGGAAATTTGTGGAATGCCGAATTTTTCGGTGATGAACTTAGCCTGAGTACCTTTACCGGCCCCGGGAGCTCCCAGCAGAATGACGCGCATTAGATGTGCTCCTCAATTTTTTTATAAAAAGCTTTTACAAAACAAAGGATTCGCCTCTTGGGACGAATCCTGAAAATACGGGTCGTGGCCGCACAAACGGCCAAAGGCTGATCAAGATACACAGCAGGCTGCGCCCACACAAGACGCCAAAAGTCGGAGAAACCGACGCCCCCCGCGACCTCGCGACGCGGTAACCCAAGTCGCAACCCCATCATTAACTGTCGCCTGACGGCACTTTCGCCGGGCAGGCAAAGCGGCATTCGGCGTTTGTGACCGGTGCCGCGCGCCACGACAGAAACCTTAGCCGGTGTTACGCAAACCGGCGGCAATCCCCGCCACAGACACCAGCAGCGCCTGTTCCACCGGGCTGCCCTGCTCGACCTCCTGCTGCCGCGAACGCGCCAGCAACTCGGCCTGCAATAGATGCAGCGGGTCGAGGTAGGTGTTGCGCAAACGGATGAATTCGAGGGTGTCCGGGCTATGTGCCAGCAGCTGCGACTGGCCAGTCAGACCAAGCACCACCGCGCACGCCTGCGACAATAGGTCGCGTAACTGCGCACCCAACGGCAGCAAGTCCGGCTCGACCAGACGCTGATCGTAGGACAGCGCAATATCCGCGTCAGCCTTGGCCAGGACCATTTCCAACATATCGATACGCGTGCGGAAGAACGGCCACTGCTCGCGCATCTGCCCGAGCAACTCGCCCTCGCCGCGTTCCAGCGCTTTGCTCAACGCCGACTCCCAGCCGAGCCACGCCGGCAGCATCAGCCGCGTTTGCGTCCAGCCGAAGATCCACGGAATTGCTCGCAGACTCTCGATACCGCCCGCGCGACGTTTTGCCGGACGGCTACCGAGCGGCAAACGACCCAACTCCTGCTCCGGTGTGGACTGACGGAAATACTCTACGAACTGCGGATTCTCTCGCACCACCTGGCGATAGGCGCTGACACCGTCAGCCGCCAATTCATCCATCAGATGGCGCCATTCCGGGGTCGGTGGCGGTGGTGGCAGCAAGGTCGCTTCAAGCACCGCCGCCAGATACAGATTGAGGTTTTGCTCGGCAATGTCCGGCAGGCCGAATTTGAATCGAATCATTTCCCCCTGCTCGGTGGTACGGAAACGCCCCGCCACCGAACCCGGTGGCTGCGACAGAATCGCCGCGTGCGCCGGGCCGCCGCCACGGCCTACGGTGCCGCCGCGACCGTGGAACAGCAGCAGTTCGACTTGCTGCTCACGGCAGATTTCCACCAGGCGCTCCTGCGCGCGATATTGCGCCCAGGCCGCGGCTGTGGTGCCGGCGTCCTTGGCCGAGTCGGAGTAGCCGATCATCACTTCCTGCGGGCCTTGCAGCCGTGCGCGGTAACCCGGCAGCAACAACAACCGCTCCATCACTGGCCCGGCGTTATCGAGGTCGGCGAGGGTTTCGAACAGTGGCACCACGCGCATCGGTCGCAGTACGCCGGACTCTTTGAGTAATAGTTGCACGGCGAGCACATCGGAAGCGGCGCCGGCCATGGAGATCACGTAGGAACCGAGCGACGCGCCCGGCGCCGCAGCAATTTCCTTGCAGGTGTTGAGCACTTCGGCGGTGTCGGCCGATGGCTTGAAATGCGCGGGCAGCAACGGCCGACGATTGCTCAGTTCGCGGGTCAGGAAGGTGATGCGTTGCTCTTCGTCCCAGTCTTCGTAGCGACCGAGACCGAGGTAGTCGGTGATTTCAGTCATCGCCGAGCTGTGTCGTGACGAATCCTGGCGCACATCGAGGCGCACGAGGAACAGGCCGAAGGTTACCGCCCTGCGCAAGCAATCGAGCAACGGGCCGTCAGCGATCACGCCCATGCCGCACTCGTGCAGCGAGTTGAAACACAGTTCCAGCGGATCGAGCAGGTCGCGATTGTTGTGCAGCACATCGGCCGGCGCCGGGGTGTTCGCCGCCAGTGAGGCGTGCGCCCAGTTACGTGTGGCACGCAGACGTTCGCGCAATTGCTTGAGCACCGCCCGATACGGTTCGGCGCTGTCGCCAGCCTTGGCTTTCAGGGCCTCGCTGGCCTGCTGCATCGACAATTCGGCGGCGAGATGGTCGACATCACGCAGGTACAAATCGGCGGCCATCCAGCGCGCCAGCAGCAACACTTCGCGGGTTACCGCAGCGGTGACGTTAGGGTTGCCATCACGGTCGCCACCCATCCACGACGCGAAGCGGATCGGCGCAGCTTCAAGCGGCAAGCGCAGGCCTGTCGCTTCAAACAAGGCCTTGTCAGCCTTGCGCATATGGTTGGGAATCGCCTGCCACAGCGAATGCTCGATCACGGCGAAACCCCATTTGGCTTCATCGACCGGCGTCGGTCGTGTGCGGCGGATTTCTTCGGTGTGCCAGGCTTCGGCAATCAAGCGTTGCAGGGTGTTTTGAATCTGTTCGCGTTCGGTGCTGGTCAGGTCGCGATGATCCTGGGCGGCGAGTTGCGCGGCAATCGCGTCGTACTTCTGGATCAGCGTGCGGCGTGCGACTTCGGTCGGGTGCGCAGTCAGCACCAGTTCGATCTCCAGTCGCGCCAGTTGCCGCGCCAGCGATTCGGCACTGTGGCCTTCGTTGCGCAAACGCGCGAGCAACTCAGGCAGCACGCGGGACTCGAACGGCGCCGGCTGCGACTCTTCGCGCCGATGGATCAACTGATACTGCTCGGCGATGTTCGCCAGATTGAGAAACTGGTTGAACGCGCGCGCCACCGGGAGCAGTTCGTCCTCGCTCAATTGATTGAGGCTGGCGCTCAGTTCAGCGTCCATCGAGCCACGGCGGTCGGCCTTGGCGCCCTTGCGAATCTGCTCGATCTTGTCGAGGAACGCCTCGCCGTACTGGTCTCGAATCGTATTGCCCAACAGCTCTCCGAGCAGGTGAACGTCTTCGCGCAAGCGTGCATCAATATCGGTCATCAGCAATTCCCCAGCAGTAATCCGGACGGCTTAGAAACAAGTGCATGACCTAGAGAGTGCCGCTCTACGCCGCTTCTTACAAGCAGCCGACGAAGGGACTTTAAACCTTGTTGGCGAAAGCTAGTCTCAACAGTAAGCCGTACAACGGCTTGCCGCCGGCCCCGGCGGACACTCACCCAGACCTGCCATGAGCAGGTGCGAAATGAGGTCATCATGAAAATTCGTGAACTCGCCCAGCATTGGGAAGAAAACGCCAAAGGTCGCCTGACTGACACTGGCTACACGATTCATCTGGACGTTGAAGCGGCTGCGCGACTGGCCGCGATTGCCGAGATGTACCCTAAACGGCATGCCGAAGAACTGCTCGGCGAACTGATCGGCGCCGCCCTTGAAGAGTTTGAAGCGAGCCTGCCGTATGTGAAGGGTTCGACGGTGGTGGCGACGGATGAGGAAGGTGATCCGCTGTACGAAGACGTCGGGCCTACGCCACGGTTTCTCGCGCTGTCGCGCCGCCATTTGCATGACCTCTCGGCCGCTGCCGGCAAGCAAAAACACTGACCCGACATTGCGTTAAACCTGTGGGAGCTGGCTTGCCAGCGATGGCGTCAGTGCAGTCGCCGATGTGTTGAATCTGATGGCCCCATCGCTGGCAAGCCAGCTCCCACAGGAATTGTAATTTAGCTCCAAAATTACGTCTTTTTTCCCCCGCGCGTACCGCTTCAGCCCGCCAAAGTTCCCGTCCCAGAGCCTTGTCCATTCGGTCAAAAATTATTTAGGCGATAGGCCATCTTTTCTGAACTTTTGAAAAACGCCTCCGGTCGGAAGCTGTAACCACGCCTGGAACGAGCGTTTCAAAAACGCGCTTGGATACGACGCTTTCGGCTCCTCGACCAGGATGGATTTAGTTGTTTTCAGGAGATGCCTAATGGAGTTGAAGACCATGAAAAACCAAACCTCGTTTACCCACCTGCGCGGTCTGAAACTGGCTGCCCTGGCAATCGGTACCAGCTTTGTACTGGCCGGTTGCGCCGGTAACCCGCCGACCGAGCAGTACGCCGTGACCCAATCGGCAGTCAACAGCGCAGTCAGCGCTGGCGGTACCGAGTTCGCGGCGGTCGAAATGAAGCAAGCGCAGGACAAACTGAAACAAGCCGAAATCGCCATGCACGACAAGAAGTATGAAGAAGCGCGCACCCTCGCCGAGCAAGCCGAATGGGACGCTCGCGTCGCTGAACGCAAGGCTCAGGCGATGAAAGCCGAACAGGCTGTCAAGGATTCCCAGAAAGGTGTTCAGGAACTGCGTCAGGAAAGTCAGCGCACTGTGCAGTAAGCGCGCATCCCGATCGCAACGCTGAAACTTTTATCGATAGAAAGGACGAAAAATTATGCGTAAGCAACTGATGATCCCCGCTCTTCTGGCCGCAAGTGTCGCTCTGGCTGCCTGCTCGACCCCACCTAACCCGAATCTGGAAAACGCGCGCACCAACTACTCGGGTCTGCAAGCCAACCCGCAAGCGAGCAAAGTCGCAGCGCTGGAAACCAAAGACGCCAGTGATTACCTGGACAAGGCCGACAAGGCTTACCTGGACAAGCAAGACGCGGCCAAGGTTGACCAACTGGCCTACCTGACCAACCAGCGTGTGGAAGTGGCCAAACAGACCATCGCGCTGCGCACCGCTGAAAATAACCTGAAAAACGCCGCTGCCCAACGTGCTCAAGCGCGTCTGGATGCCCGTGACCAGCAGATCAAACAGCTGCAGGACAGCCTGAACGCCAAGCAGACCGATCGCGGTACGCTGGTGACTTTCGGTGACGTACTGTTCGCCACCGACCGTGCTGACCTGAAATCCAGCGGTCTGGTCAACATCAACAAACTGGCGCAGTTCCTCCAGGAAAACCCGGATCGCAAAGTGATTGTCGAGGGTTACACCGACAGCACCGGTACTGCGAGCCACAACCAGACGCTGTCTGAGCGTCGCGCCAATTCCGTGCGTACTGCTCTGGTGAAAATGGGCGTTGATCCAGCGCGCATCGTTGCCCAGGGCTACGGCAAGGAATACCCGGTTGCCGAGAACGGCAGCGTGTCGGGTCGTGCGATGAACCGTCGTGTGGAAGTGACCATTTCCAACGACAACCAGCCGGTTGTGCCGCGTTCGGCTGTCAGCTCGAACTAAGCGTCCTGCTGTAACGCGAAAGCCCCGCCTGACTTGATCAGGCGGGGCTTTTTTAGATCAAAAGATCGCAGCCTTCGGCAGCTCCTACATTGGAATGCGTTTCCTGTAGGAGCTGCCGAAGGCTGCGATCTTTTGCGTTTATGGCTGGAGTTTTTGCGGGGTCTCTTCGCCCATGCAGCGCACGGCTTTTTTCTGGGCGTTGATCAGTACGCCGGTCAGGCCCTTCTGCTCGGTATCAAACAACACCAGCACGCCATCGATGCACTGCGCCACTTGCGGCGCCGGGTCCAGCGAGACTTTGTAGTCTTCGCCCGGCACAGTCTTGAGCATGGTGAATTCGTTGAGCAGCAGCGCATCCTCGGGTTTGGCGAAGTGCAGGTAACCGTAGTACCACAGCGCCCCGACGGTGCCGAGGATGCTGCAGATACCGGTGATGATCAGCGGGATGGCGTTGCGTTCTTCAGTCATTGCGGACTCTCATCTTCAGAATTCGGGGGTGTCGGGTAATTGGGGATTTCGCCGAGACGGCGCAGGCCGTTGAAATGCTCGGGATCATCGAGGTAGCGCAGCATCACCTGGCGCCACACCGGGTCGCCGAAGGTCTGCACGTGGCCGCCGCGGGTCAGTTGCAGCACACGCGGGGGCGGCGCAGCTTGATATAGGCGGATGCCGTTGGAAAGCGGTACCAGCGGATCGTCGAGACTGTGGAAGATCAGCTTCGGCACGCCGTTGAGCTGCGGCATCGAATTGATCGCGCTGTCGCCGTCCGGCACCAGCCACGACAGCGGCACCTGGAATGGCCAGGTCAGCCACGCGGTGCTCAGCGCATATTGGCCGACGCTGCGATAGCTGGCGGGTACGCCGTCGAGCACCAGCGCTTTCAGCTGCTTCTGCCGCTCCGGATGTTGCACCAGCCAATGCACTGCCATCGAACCGCCAAGGCTCTGGCCGAGCAGCACCAGCGGTTTGCCTTTGACTTCCGGCGCCTTGTCGAGCCAGGCGAACGCGGCGTCGATGTCCTGATAGATCGCCGGCAAACTCGGTTCGCCCTCGGACAAGCCATAACCGCGATAGTCCACCAGCAACACTTGATAGCCGTTTTTCGGCAACCACCAACTGCCACCAAGGTGCATCGGCAAATTGCCGCCGTTGCCGTGCAAATGCAGGACGGTGCCCTTGACCTCGACACCGGGTTTGGCTGGCAGCCACCAGGCGTTGAGCTTCAGGCCATCGGCGGTGACCAGCGTGACGGTGCGGAATTCGAGCTTGGCTTTTTCCGGGGTGAATATCTGGCCGGGCTCTGGGTAGAACAACAAAGAGCTGCAACCGCCGAGGGTCAGGAGCAGGCAGAAAATGCCGAGGATTCTCATCCGGTGAAACCTCGCAAAGGAAATTGGCAAAACGATTCAGGGAACAACGAATAACCCTGTGGGAGCTGGCTTGCCAGCGATGGCGGCGGATTAGCCAGCATCAATATTGACTGACAGATTGCAATCGCTGGCAAGCCAGCTCCCACAGGGAATATCAGTTGCTCAAAGGATGTTGGAGTAGTCGGCTTCGATCCGGTCCAGGCTCAGGTGATTAAGGAAGTTGGAGAAGCACATCCACGCCGACAACGCATTCAAATCGCGGAACTGATCCGGCAGATATTTAGGTGCCACCACCAATCCTTCATCCACCAACTGGCGCAAGGTACGCATGTCTTCCAGCGTGGTCTTACCGCAGAACAACAGCGGGATCTGCTCAAGCTTGCCCTTACGCACGGCCAACTGAATGTAGTTGTAAACCATGATAAAGCCCTTGAGATAGGACAAGTCTTTGGTGAATGGCAGCCCCGTCGGCGTCGATCCACGGAACACCCGACTGGCATTGCCGTAACTTTCCGCCATCTCGAAACCCTGCTCGCGGAAGAACTCGAAAATCTGCAAGAAATCGGCGCCCTCCTCGACCATGTGAATGGCGCGGGTGCGGTTAGTCAGTTTGCGCAGGCGGCTCGGATAAGAGGCGAAGGTGATGATTTCCATCAGAATCGCCAGGCCTTCCTGCGTTACCGTCGACGACGGCGGGCCTTTCGACAGGAAGGTGCAGATCGGCTGGTTCAGGCCGTTAAGCGTGGTGCCCACATGTACCAGCCCTTCGTGGACTTCCAGCGCGCGCACGTCGCGATCGTTGAACATCGCGTCGGTGCGGATCTTGATGTAGTCGGCACCCGCCGCCGCGTCAGCGACGATGCCGTCGGACTCGAACACGCGAATGGTTTCCTCGGCCTCGCCAAAAACCTTGTTCAGACGCGTCTGCAGCAGGTGTACGGCGTCTTTGGCGGTGAGGGTTTTCGGCTCATCCTTCAAGTCGCCACGGCCATCGATGTTGTTCAGGTAGTCGGACATCATCAGGCCGAGGTCGGCCAGGGTCGGGTCGCCGGCGTGGAACGCATCGGACGCGGCGCCATACAGCTCTTGGGAGATCAGACCGAAATCCTCGGTGCCGCGCGCTTCGAGCATGCGCACGACCATGCGGTACTCCTTGCACATGCGCCGCATGATCTGCCCGACCGGGTTGAACTGGCCGAGCTGGCGGGTGATGTCGCGCTCGATGTTCTGGAATTCCAGTTTGACCTTGCTCGAATCGAAACTCAGTGGTCGATTGAGGTAGTAGTCGCGGTCGATCGCCGGCATTTCCTTGCCTTTGGCCTTGAGAAAACCCTTGCGGATGTTCTCGTCCCACTTGACCGCGTCGAGGACACGGATAGGCGTCTGCGCCAGCACAATGCGGTCGGACAACATGCGTATCGTCTGCTGGTAATCGTCCACCCGAAACTCCTGTAGAAAACCTGACGTAATGAATTATTGGGCGCGGGCCTGGCGCTGGTAGCGCACGGCTTCGACGAAAACATCGGAATTGGCCGGATCGTCGAGGTAAGCAAAGACCTTGTCGAGGTTGCTGTCGACTTGCACACCGTCGCCATCGTCGGTCTGGAAGGCCTGACCGTCGAGGGCTTTTTGCTTGATCGCTTGATTGATCTGTTCGAGATCGAGGTTGTAGACCACCAATTCGTGTTTATCGGTGAGTTCGAAACCGGCGATGGTGAAGTGGCCGCCGTACTGCGCCGGGACTTTCGCCGACAGGTACCAGCGGCTGCCGTGGCGCGAGACGGTGAACGGATAGGCTTCGCGCTCGCGGGGTTTGGCCCTGAAGTACGTGACCGCCTGATAACGGTCGTTGCCCAGGCGCGTCAGCTCAAGGTTCATCGGCTCACCCCAGGCATTGGTGCTCGACCATTTGCCGAGCAAGCCTTTGGGCGCCGGTTCACTGGCGGCCAGCGGTTCCTTGAACGTCACCAGACAGCCACTGAGCAGCAGGAACGACAAGGCGATCAGCACGCCACGCCAGGCTTTCATTCAATACTCCCTATGAACATTGGCCGCCCTCATGGTGATCGATCGTTCCCACGCTCTGCGTGGGAATGCATCCACTGACGCTCTGCGTCATGTCGACGGAGGGACGCGGAGCGTCCCCGGCGGCATTCCCACGCAGAGCGTGGGAACGATCTTGTGGTCAGACCGATGCGAGCACCAGGTGCATGTAGCGCGTCAGAATGCCGAGCATGTCCTCTTCGGCCAAAGGCTCGGCGTCGTTGAGCAGGCCCTGATATTCCATCCGTCCGATAATCGCCGTCAACACCTTGGCATCCTGTTGCGGTTCGCGCGAGCCCAGCACCTGGAACAACTGGCAGGTGCCCTGCAACAGAATCTGCTGATGCGAACGCACCAGAATCGCCAGGCGCGGATTGAGCAGCGCTTCCTGACGGAACGCCTGTTCGGCCATCAAATGCTCGCGGCGGTTAATCAATTGCCGGTGCACGTAATCGGCCATCAGCCGCGCAATATCGTCAGCCAATTGCGAGCGCGACTCCGGGCTGCCGTCGCCGCTGACCACCATCTCACGCAGCAAACCTTCGTTGTTGACCCACAACTTGGCCATGTATTCAGCGCTGCGCTCAACGTATTGGGCGAAGGTATCGGTGAGCAGGTCATCGATGTCCTTGAAGTAGTAGGTCGTCGCCGACAGCGGCACACCGGCCTCGGCGGCCACTGCCCTATGGCGCACCGCACGTACGCCGTCGCGCACGACAATGCGCATTGCGGCGTCGAGAATGTCCTGTCGACGCTGCTCACTGCCCTGTCGGCTGGCCTTGCGACCCTGGTACTGAACACTTTCAGCGACCGCAGTGGCGATACCCGCTGCACCCTCTTGAGCTATTGCACCCATCACGACAGAACTTCCTCTGCTATTGCGAAATTAACCAATTGATACATTTGTACCAGACAGGCAATAAAAAGCCGCCTGTTTTAGGCGGCTTTTTAACTGAAACGTTTACGCTTGCGGTCGCATGTGCGGGAACAGGATCACATCGCGGATCGACGGCGAGTTGGTCAGCAACATCACCAGACGGTCGATGCCGATGCCTTCACCGGCCGTTGGCGGCATGCCGTACTCCAGCGCGCGAACGAAGTCGGCGTCGTAGTGCATGGCTTCGTCGTCGCCGGCGTCCTTGTCGGCCACCTGCGCCATGAAGCGCTCGGCCTGGTCTTCCGCGTCGTTCAACTCGGAGTAGGCGTTGGCGATTTCACGGCCACCGATGAACAGTTCGAAACGGTCAGTGACGTTCGGGTTGTCGTCGTTGCGACGGGCCAGCGGCGACACTTCGAACGGGTATTGAGTGATGAAGTGCGGCTGTTCCAGCTTGTGCTCGACCAGCTCTTCGAAAATCATCACCTGCAGCTTGCCCAGACCTTCGAAGCCCAGCACCTTGGCACCGGCCTTCTTGGCGATGGCGCGGGCCTTGTCGATGTCATTCAGATCATCAGCGGTCAGCTCAGGGTTGTACTTGAGGATCGAGTCGAACACCGACAGGCGTACGAACGGCTCGCCGAAGTGGAACACCTTGTCGCCGTACGGCACGTCGGTGCTGCCCAGAACCAACTGCGCCAGTTCACGGAACAGTTCTTCGGTCAGGTCCATGTTGTCTTCGTAATCGGCGTACGCCTGATAGAACTCCAACATGGTGAACTCAGGGTTGTGACGAGTCGAAACGCCTTCGTTACGGAAGTTGCGGTTGATCTCGAAAACCTTTTCAAAACCACCAACCACCAGACGCTTCAGATAAAGCTCCGGGGCGATACGCAGGAACATTTCCATGTCCAGCGCATTGTGGTGGGTTTCAAACGGCTTGGCTGCGGCGCCGCCAGGAATGGTCTGCAGCATCGGCGTTTCGACTTCGAGGAAGTCGCGCTTCATCAGGAAGCTGCGGATGTGCGCGATCACTTGCGAACGCACGCGGAAGGTCTGGCGCACTTCGTCGTTGACGATCAGGTCAACGTAGCGCTGACGGTAGCGCTGTTCGGTGTCGGTCAGGCCGTGGTGCTTGTCCGGCAGCGGACGCAGCGATTTGGTCAGCAGACGTACGTGGGTCATTTCAACGTACAGGTCGCCCTTGCCGGAACGCGCCAGGGTGCCTTCGGCGGCAATGATGTCGCCCATGTCCCAGGTTTTCACCGCGGCCAGGGTGTCTTCCGACAGGGTTTTACGGTTGACGTAGACCTGGATGCGACCGGTCATGTCCTGGATCACCATGAACGAGCCACGGTTGAGCATGATGCGACCGGCAACCTTGACCGGGATTGCAGCCTCTGCCAGCTCTTCCTTGGTCTTGTCCGCGTATTTCTTCTGCAGATCTTCGCAGTAGTTTTCGCGGCGGAAGTCGTTCGGGAAGGCGTTGCCCTTGGCGCGCTCGGCAGCCAGCTTTTCCTTGCGCAGGGCGATCAGGGAGTTTTCTTCCTGTTGCAGGGCTTGCGGGTCGAGTTGTTGGTCGCTCATGTCTTTAGATATTCCATCAGGTTCATTGCCTCCGGGCCTTGCGGCCCGGGGATCGCCAGCAGGCTGGCTCCTACAGGGATCGAGGTGAATCAGTCGCCCTGTATTGCGTCTTTTACAGCCCTGATTTCAGGCTGGCATACAGGTATTCGTCGATGTCGCCGTCGAGTACCTTGTCGCAGTCGCTGCGTTCGATGTTGGTGCGCAGATCCTTGATCCGCGACGCATCGAGCACGTACGAGCGAATCTGGTGACCCCAGCCGATGTCGGACTTGGTGTCTTCCAGCGCTTGCGACGCGGCGTTGCGTTTCTGCATTTCCTGCTCGTACAACTTGGCCCGCAGCATTTTCATGGCGGTGTCCTTGTTGGCGTGCTGGGAACGTTCGTTCTGGCAGCTGACCACGGTGTTGGTCGGTACGTGAGTGATACGTACGGCCGAGTCGGTGGTGTTTACGTGCTGACCACCGGCACCCGAGGAACGATAGGTGTCGATCCGCAAGTCTGCCGGGTTGATTTCGATTTCCACCTTGTCGTCGATCTCTGGTGAGACGAAAACGGCGGAGAACGAGGTGTGGCGACGGTTGCCGGAGTCGAACGGGCTCTTGCGCACCAGACGGTGCACGCCGATCTCGGTACGCAGCCAGCCAAAGGCGTATTCGCCCTTGATGTGCACGGTCGCACCTTTGATACCGGCGACTTCACCGGCCGACAGTTCCATGATCGTGGCGTCGAAACCGCGTTTATCCGCCCAGCGCAGGTACATGCGCAGCAGGATGTTGGCCCAGTCCTGGGCTTCGGTGCCGCCGGAACCGGCCTGGATGTCCAGGTAGGCGTTGTTCGGGTCCATTTCATGGCTGAACATGCGGCGGAATTCCAGCTTGGCCAGATTTTCCTCGAGACGGGCCAGCTCGGCGACGACATCGCCCACTGCGCCTTCGTCGTTTTCTTCGACGGCCATGTCCAGCAGATCGCGGCAATCGGCCAGGCCGGCGTTCAGTTCATCGAGGGTATCGACGATCTGCGCCAGCGCCGAACGCTCGCGGCCCAGCTCCTGGGCGTATTCAGGTTTGTTCCAGACACTCGGATCTTCAAGCTCGCGATTGACTTCAGTCAGACGCTCATGCTTTTGATCGTAGTCAAAGATACCCCCGAATAGTTTCGGAGCGCTCGGACAGGTCCTTGATGGTGTTCAGGATCGGGTTGATTTCCATGACGGGCAGCACTCGTTGGCGAACTTTTGAAAGCCGGCGAGTATACCGTAAACAGGCTGTGACGGCAGCCCGTCTGGCGGCTGTGGGGGTGATTCACTTGACACACTTCACCTGTAGGAGCTGCCGAAGGCTGCGATCTTTTGACTTTGATTTTAAAAACAGATCAAAAGATCGCAGCCTGCGGCAGCTC
>NZ_AKJD01000039.1 GCF_000282515.1 Pseudomonas sp. GM80 | reverse complement strand
CAGTGGGCCGCCGCCTGCCGGTGGAATCTGAATCGACATCGGCATGCCATCCGCCAGCCATGCCGGCAGACCACCGTCTATATAGTGGTACTTGTCGTGACCGATCACGTCGAGCAGCCAGATGAAGCGTCCGGCCCAACCGCCGCCCTCATCGTCGTAAACCACGTAGACCGCGTCCTTGCGATGGCCCAGCTCACCGAACAACGCTTCCAGATCGGCTTTGGCCGGCAGCAGCCCCGGCGCCGGCGGCTGGCCGAGCTGGGTGCGCTTGGGGTCGACAAAGCGCGCGCCGGGGAGATGTCCCTCGCTGTAGCGCGCGGCACTGGTCAAATCCACCAGAATCAGCTCTTCAGACTCAAGCCGAGGCAGCAGGTCGCTCGGTTCGATGACGAGCGGCAAGCCAGAGAAGTCAGACATGCGAGGTCTCCAGAGCACAAAGGGGGGAATTGTAGCGCAGCCTCATCGGCCGCGGCTGCTAAAGCTGTGCAGGGCTTTTTCGATGCACTGCGCGGTTTTGCCAAAGGCTTGCACGGTGATGTCGGCGAACGGCCCGCCGCCCTGATCGGCGACGACGATCATGATCACCCGGCCGTTATTGACCAGTGAGCGCAGGAACAAATGCTCGCCACGAAACAGCGTGCGCAGGCCCGGCGGCAGCAGGGCGGAGAACTGCGCGTTGTTCTCCGGGGTAATCCGTACCTGCGCCTGTTGCGCCAGCAGCCGTTGCAGCACGCTGCTTTGGCTGACGACAAAATTCAGCGCCGCCGCTTCTTTCGGCAGGCCAGCGGTTTGATTCACGCGCAGATTGGACTGCGTGCGGTCGGCCATCAGGATCATCATTCGACGCATGCCGCTGGCAATCAGCGCATCGCGGGCGGCGACGGTCAGGCTCATGGCATTGGTGAAGCGGCTCGGTTCGGCGAGCAGTTCGGCGCATTGGCGGCGCCATTGGCCAAGGTCTTCAGCGCTCGGCGCCGCTGCGGGCAACATGCCTGCCGGCAAGCGGTGCGTGCCCCACGGCCACAGCAGCGAAACCGCCGGGTGCCAGAGATCCGGCATCGCATGCTGACGCGCACTGTTGGCCGCCTGCTGGTGCAGTTGTTGCTGCACGTCATCCATCGAGATTTGCAGATAAAGGCTGGTCAGGTACTGCCAGCGTTCACTGTGCGGACTGTCCCAGGCCTGTTGCGCCGAGAGCGCCAGACCGTTGGCCAGCAGCACAGTGTTGGCCGGCTGGTTGAGCCAGCGGCGCAAGGTCGGATCGTCATCCAGGCGATTCTGCTGGCGCAGCGGATGTTCGCTGTCGCGGGCGATGCGCAGCACTTTCACCAGTTCACGCTGTTCGCTGAGCAGCAATTTATAGCCTTGCTGCACCCAGATCGGTAGATGCCAGACCGCCACCAGCGCTTCAGCGATCCGCAGCAGGCGCACGCCGAATAATTGCTTCTCGACCACGCGTGCCGATTCACCCTTGTGGATAACCCGCAGCTCCCATTCTTCGAGCAACTGTGGATAAGTGAGCGCCAGTGGCCACAGCGGCGACAGAAACAGCAGGCTGCCCCAATGAATGTCCTGCCACAGCCGCGCCAGGCGACTGGCGAAAAAACCGTTGGCCTGTTGCGTCGCGTGCTGGCTGATCATCTGTAACTGGCGCAGAGCCTTGGGGATCTGCATTTGCGGTTCAGCGGGCAGGCGCGCGAGCAATTCTTCGGTGCGGGCAAGGCCCAGGCGATTGATCGCCACCTCAAGATTTTCCGCTGGCGTGGCCATGGTGCCGTGGGTGTGACGATTGGCCTCACGGATGATGCTCAAGGCCAGCGCCGGGCTGTCCTGCATCAGGTCGGCGATGTCGCGCAACGAGCTGCGATTGTCGCGGATCGCCCGGCAGACTTTATCGTGAGCCTCTTGCGGAACGGGCAGGCGGACGCTGTCGAGCAGTTTGACCCAGCCTTCGAGGGTGGTCGGTTTTGCGTGTGGGACGTTCGTTTCATTAGCCATGTCTGGACGGGATCTTCACTGACTGTAGACGCGCCCGGCATGGGCTAAATTGGCTTTTCGCCTGAACTGGCTATAGTCTGGCGCAGTTTTGCCGATAAGTAGAAGAAGAGATTTTTTAACTTCCGAATATGACCTTGAACCCGACTCAGTAAGTACTTTCCTACCTATGGCTAAAATTATCGGCATCATCGTCGTATTCGCGAGCGTGCTCGGCGGATACGTGCTTTCCCACGGCAAGATTGCCGCCCTGATCCAGCCTTTCGAGGTGATGATCATTGGTGGTGCTGCACTCGGTGCATTCCTGCAGGCCAACCCTGGCTACATGACGATGCACGTGCTCAAGAAATCCCTGAGCATGTTCAGTTCGCGCTTTAGCCACACTTTCTATCTGGAAGTGCTCGGTCTGATCTACGAGATCCTCAACAAGAGCCGCCGCGAAGGCATGATGGCCATTGAAGGCGACATCGAAGATGCCGCCGCGAGCCCGATCTTCGCCAAGTACCCGGCCGTGCTCAAAGACGAACGCATGACCGCGTTCATCTGTGATTACCTGCGCATCATGTCGTCCGGCAACATGGCCCCGCACGAGCTGGAAGGCTTGTTCGACATGGAGCTGTACAGCCTCAAAGAAGACCTCGAACACCCGTCCCACGCGGTAAACGGCATTGCCGACGCCATGCCCGGTTTCGGTATCGTCGCGGCGGTACTCGGTATCGTGGTAACCATGGCCTCGCTGGGTGAAGGTGACCAGAAGTCCATCGGCCTGCACGTGGGTGCGGCACTGGTGGGTACCTTCTTCGGTATTCTCGCTGCGTACGGTTTCTTCGGCCCGCTGGCGCACTCCCTGGCCCACGATGCCAAGGAAGAGCTGAACGTCTACGAAGCCATCAAGGCCTCGCTGGTGGCTTCGGCTTCCGGCATGCCGCCGTCGCTGGCGGTCGAGTTCGGTCGCAAGGTGCTGTACCCGGCCCACCGTCCAAGCTTTGCCGAGCTGGAACAAGCCGTTCGCGGTCGCTAAGCCATGGAAAATAATCAGCCGATTATCATCAAGCGCGTCAAGCGCATAGCCGGTGGGCATCACGGCGGGGCGTGGAAAATCGCCTTCGCCGACTTCGCCACGGCGATGATGGCGTTCTTCCTGGTGCTGTGGCTGCTGTCCACCGCGACGCCTGAGCAGAAGATCGCCATCGCCGGTTACTTCAAGGACCCGGTCGGCTTCTCCGAAAGCGGCACGCCGTACATTATCGATCTGGGCGGCACGCCGACGCTGGCGCCGGAAAACACCCTCAACCCTGAGGTGAAGTCCCAGCCGCAACCGGACAAGGTCACCGTCGACGCCGAGCAAGTCGAAGGCATGGCCGAAATGGTCGAGAAAGAGCGCCTCGAACTGCTTCTGCAAGAACTGCAGAACAAGGTCGACGAAAACCCGCAATTGCAGAAGTTCAAGGATCAGATCCTCTTCGAGATCACGCCGAACGGCTTGCGCATCCAGATCATGGACGCCGAGAACCGGCCGATGTTCGATTCCGGTTCTGCACGCCTGAAGCCGTACTTCGAAGACATTTTGCTGGCCATGGCCGACACCATCAAAGCGGTGCCGAACAAGATCAGCATCAGCGGTCACACCGACGCCAAGCCGTACATCGGCACCGGCGATTTCGGTAACTGGGAGCTGTCGGCCAACCGTGCCAACGCCGCCCGTCGTGCGTTGGTCGCTGGTAGCTATCCGGATGCGCAAGTGGCGCGGGTGGTCGGTTATGCCTCGTCGGCGTTGTTCGACCGGGAAAACCCGTTCAACCCGGTCAATCGCCGCATCGACATCGTCGTCCTGACCAAAAAGGCTCAAGCCGCGATCGAAGGTGCGCAAGGTGCCGATCCAGCGAAACCGGCAGATCAAGGTCAAAACGGCGCTGCTCCGGCAACGCCGGTTGATCCAAATGCGCTGCCGGCGGATCAGCAACCGGTGCCTGCGCATGAGTTGCGCGAGCGGTTGAACCTGTTTGATGACGCCGCGCCGAAACCGGCGGAACCGGGGAGTGCGGCGCCAGCGCCGGCCACTCCGCCAGCCACTGCCCCGGCCCCCGCGCCGAAGCAGTGACCGACAAAAAAGCCGACAGCGATGTCGGCATTTTTGTTTCTCAATACCAACGCTAAGCTAGCTCACACGAATATGCGTTTGCGCACCGTATTCCCTATCAAGAATTTTGCACGCTATCATTGCTTCTGATACCGTGTGAAAATTATGATAAGGAAGGGCGGCCATGGCTGATTCCACTGTCGAAAAAAACGACATCCACGAACGCAGCGAGTTGGTTGAGTTAAAGGCTTATGTAGACCATGTGCTCGGCCTGAAGCTTCGTTTAACTCCGTGGAATCACGTTAATACACTTCCGTATGCGCTACGCGACCGCTATGAATTTCTTGTCACAGAAATTTTTGGGGCTAAATGTCTCATTCTCAAGGAGCGCCTATCACGTGATACGAGCGTTGCTGATGTCGCAAAACATATGCATGTGATCAAGCTTCAGGCGCTCAAGAAAACATCCGAAATACTGGATTCGATGATCTTCGTCACAGACTCTCTCCCAAGCTATGACAGAAAGCGGTTGGTCGAGAAAGGTGTTCAGTTCATCGTGCCAGGAAACCAGCTGTACCTGCCGGCGTTTGGCATGGATCTGCGCGAGTACTACAGGCAGCGCATGGAGAAACCTCAGCTTTTGAGTCCTGCCACCCAATCCATGCTTATTCAATCCCTGAACAAAGGGTGGCAGCGCGACCAGCCGACTACTCGCTCGATTTTTGAAAGAGCATTCAGCTACGCGAAAATGACCATCACCAGAGCCCTCAGTGAACTGACCGCCTTGGACATTGTTCGGCTTGATAAGGAGGGCACGGAGTCCTCGATAGTTTTCACATTGTCCGCGAGGGAGGTCTGGGAAAAAGCCAAAGACCACATGCGCACACCAGTAAAAAAAACCATTTGGCTGAACGCTTTACCTGAAGCCCTTGGTACCCCAATGTTATTGGCGGGGGAAACGGCCCTTGCAGAGTTGAGTCTTCTTGCCAGCCCGAGAATACCTTGCTTCGCAACGACGACACCGCAGTTCGATGACATTCTAAAGCGTGCTCAATCCGAGCAATACGGCAGGTCGAATGAGGCATATGGTGAAGCGTTCTCCGCTCGAGGTTCGCGCTCAGGCCCCGCAAAGACTACGTTAGAAACTATTTCGCTTTTTCACGAGGTGCCGCAAAACCATGCGGTATGTTGTATCCAGTTGTGGAGCTACGAACCTTTTCCTGGCAACACCAACGCCGCTGCCGTTGACCCGTTTTCGCTCTACTTGAGTCTGAAGGATGGGCATGATGACCGTGTGCAAATCTGTCTGGATGAAATGATGGAGAACGTTAAGTGGTAGTTGGAATTGATCGGTTCAGAGAGTATTTCAAAGACTATCAAGGCAGTTACGTATTGATTGGTGGCGTCGCGGCATCCATTACCATGGATCTTCTGGATGAGGCATTTCGGACCACTAAGGATCTGGATATCGTGCTGGTTGTCGAGGCGCTCAATCTACAATTCGTCGATCAGTTCTGGAAGTTCATCAAGGACGGCGGATATACGATCCGATAAAGAGGAGACAGCGGAGGGAGATCGCCCGTTTTTTACCGTTTCCAGAATCCCGAAGACAAATCCTTTCCAGTTCAGGTCGAGCTTTTCTCTCGAGTTCCGGAGGGGCTGGATCACGAAGAAACCTCCCGAATGACCAAAATTCCTGTAGAGGAACAAGCCGCCAGTCTTTCCGCGATCATTCTGGATGATGAGTATTACAACTTTCTCGTGGCCGGCGTCGGTCACACCGAGGACATCAGCCACATCGGGGCAGATCGACTGGTTCCCCTTAAAGCGCATGCCTGGCTTAACAAAAAGGCGCAGGTCGAGAATGGCGAGCGAGTGGATAGTCGAGATATCAATAAACACTTCAAGGATGTGATCTTGCTTTCGGCCGGTCTTACAGAGGCGATGACCCGCCTGCCTGAGCGATTGGCTTTCGACTTGAACTCATTTCTGAGTCAAGTGCCAGCGGAGCTTGCGTCAAATCCTCAGGCTTACAACGGGGTGGATGGCGATCGTTTGATCAAGTTGATTCGAAAAGCCTTCAGTCTTGGCTAATTCATTGTTGAGTATTTGCTGAAATTGGATGACGGCGACGTCTTGTGCGGAAAGCCTGAAGACCAGCAAGAATAGACCAGAGGGCCGAGCGCTGGGCGCGGCTCTCTGGTGCAGGTCAAAACCCCCGCCGAATCCTGCTCTTCAACTGATCATGAAACTGCTCGGCATTCCTCTTGTAAGTCCCCTTCATCGACTCACTCATCGAATCCAGCATCACCGACCGCTTGTTCGTCACTTCCTCGCGATAAGCATCGATAAAGAAATCCAGATCTCTGTCCGTACTCAACTTCGGCCATTTATCCAGATACAACGGCAACTGCGCCGGCCCGGTCTTGAACGAGCAGATCCGCCGGTTGCTGATCGTCGCCTCACCAATCTCGAACGGCACCCACCACGACAAAGCGGTCCTCTCCGACACCACCGCGAGCAAGTGCGTGCACTCGGTGATGTTGCGGGTGATGACGCCGGTAATGTCATCGGTGGTCTGCGATTCCGGGTCGAGCACATCCAGGTAGGTTTTGATGTTGGCCTGTTTCAGGCGACTGTTGATTGCCATGGCCTGCATACGATCCATGTGGCGGTAGCTGATGAAGACAGGCATCAGAAGTGTCCTTTAATCGCGAGTTCGCGGTAGTAGGCGCCGAGCGCGGTGAGGCGGCAGCCGGTGGAGTGGAGGGCGGCGTAGTACATGTGCTCGGCGTCGACCGGTTCGATCAGGCTGTGGCGATTGCACTTTTGCAGCTGGGCGAAGACCTCGCCGTGCTCGGGGTTGAACGTCGCTTCGGTCGGCTCGTAGCTGGGGTCGAGAGGGTAGGTTGATTCGGCTTCGGCAAACCACTCGGGCAGCTTGCGCAGGATCTCTTTGGGGATCAGCGGCGAGACTTCACGCAGGGAAATGAACTGCGACACGTTGGTCTTGAACACCGGGCGTTGTTCCCAGGCGTCGAGGGCGTTGTCGACGAAGGAATAGAGGCTTCCGGGGGTGATCTTGCCGAGGATATTCGCCGCGCCACCGTGCAGAGCCTGCAGCAGTAAACCGGTAAACACGCCGTGTTGCGCGCCTTCCATGGCCGGTTCTTCCTTTTTGCACGCGGTCAGAATGGTCATGCCTTCGCCGACCACACTGCTTTCGCTGCGCAAGGCGCGCACCTCGCCGGCGGCGCCGCTTTGGCAGCAATCGAGGATGATCACTTTGTTCTTGATGCGCGTGGCTTTGCTCGCCCAGTTGAGGA
Organism: Pseudomonas sp. GM80; assembly: GCF_000282515.1. GTDB lineage: Bacteria > Pseudomonadota > Gammaproteobacteria > Pseudomonadales > Pseudomonadaceae > Aquipseudomonas. The sequence goes on along the minus strand of NZ_AKJD01000039.1, from coordinate 56,859 downwards.
TGTCGCTGATGCGGATGCCATCCTTGGCGTTGCGATAATCCTGGGGCAGCAGCATGCCCTCATCATTGTCGGTGTCGAAGCCGCCATGCCCGGCGAAGTACAGCAGAGCGACGTTGCAGTCACCGGAAAACAGCTCGCGGATCTGGTCTTCGAGCATCTCCCGGCCCAGGTAATCCTCGGCAGAGGTCAGCACTACGTTCTTGAAATTGGGGTCGCCGTCGGCGTCGGTTTTCAGCACCGAGGCCATGGCCATGGCGTCATTGCTGCAACCGCTCAGGCGCGAAATATGGGTGTAGTCGTTGATGCCGATAAACAGTCCCTTGCGCATGATCAGGCCGCCGTGTGCAGACGGATCGCGCCGACGATGCTGTTGGTGTTCCACGCGCATTCGGCGTCTGCGGCGTTACGCACCACCGTGGAAATACGCTCGGCGCCGAACGGTTTCACCGCGATGATCACCTTGCCCATGCGCTTGGCGATCTCGATTTCCTTATTGATCCACTTGCTGTAGGTCGAATACATGCCGGCCATGATCAGAACGGCGGAACAGGGGCGAATCTTGTTTTCGATGGCTTCTTCGAGCTGCTGGTCGGTCTGTGCGCCCATGATCGGGTTGTGCGTCGGCACCGAGAAATTCTTGTAGGTGAAGTCGGGGTGGGCACTGAGCAGGCGCACCAGGTTGTCGTGGGCGTGGGAGTAGTTCCACGAGTGGCTGATGAACAAATGGTAGGTTTGCATGGGGGTTCCTCTTTGGCGCGAACGTGCGACGAGGAACTCAATGTAGGCCCATGAAATGAGCCTACAAGGCTTGGGCGGAGAAAGAGAAATGTCCTGCAAACAGGCGTGCAGAAGTCCTACAGAAAAGCCTGATGTTTAAAAGCGGTAGGGAGGTGTCAGGTGAAAACCGACATCCGGCAGCCCTTGGGCAAAGGGCTACCGGTACGACTGTTTAATAGCCGTTTTCAGGCAAGCTGGCGATGATCGAGCGGTAGCTGTTCATGCGTTGTTGCTGCACGCGGCCATCTTCCAGCGCCTTGAGCAGCGCACAGCCCGGTTCACGGTCGTGTTTGCAGTCGCGGAAACGGCAAGTGCCGAGCAAATCATTGAACTCGATAAAACCGGCTTCAACGTCGGCGCGGCTGACGTGGCCGAGGCCGAATTCGCGAATACCCGGGGAGTCGATCAGTTCGCCGCCGCCTGGGAAGTGGAACAACCGCGCGGTGGTCGTCGTGTGCGTGCCCTGACCGGACAGCTCGGACAACGGCCCGACACGGGTTTCCACTTCAGGCAGCAAGCTGTTGACCAGCGACGACTTGCCGACACCGGACTGACCGACGAACACGCTGATGCGCCCGTCGAGCTGCTTTTGCAGTTGTTCCATGCCGTCACCGTGGTGCGCCGACACTTCCAGCACCGGATAACCGAGCGTGCGGTACACCGCCAGCAGCGCGTTGAGCGCCGGTGCGTTCTGCTCGTCGATCAGGTCGAACTTGTTCAGCAGCAACAACGGGCGGATGCCGGCGTGTTCGGCGGCTACGAGATAACGGTCGATCAGGTTGGCATGCGGCTCGGGCAGCGGCGCGAAGACGATGACGATCATGTCGACGTTGGCGGCGACCGGCTTCAACTGGCCACGGCTGTCCGGACGGCACAGCTCGGTGGTACGCGGCAATTGCGCGACGATCACACCGATGCCCTGATTGCCGGCACGCCAGACGACCGTGTCGCCGGTCACCAGCGCCGGCAGGTTGGCGCGCAAGTGACAGCGGAAAACCTGGCCAGCCTGTTCGCCGTCAATGGCCTCGACCTCGACCTGCACACCGAAGTGAGCGATCACCAGACCGGTTTGTTCCGGGCCCAGGTCGCCGCCCTCAAGGGCTTCGACAGCCGAGGACTCGCGTTTGGCGGCGCGTGCGGCGCGTTCGCCCTGAATCTTTTCGATGCGCCAGTTTTGACGACGATTGAGTTGGCGTTTGGCCATGGGTGTTCCGTCTGAAGAATGCAGCGATTAGGTAAAACGGCCGCGAGTTTAGCACGCCCGGCAAGCTGCCTAGGCTAAACTGCGCAGCATTGCCTAGGAGCCCCATTATGCAAAACCCGCAGAACCTGATCTGGATCGACCTGGAAATGACCGGTCTGGATCCGGACAACGACGTCATCATCGAAATGGCCACCATTGTCACCGACAGTGACCTCAACACCCTGGCCGAAGGCCCGGTGATCGCCATTCATCACAGCGATGAAGTGCTCGCCCGCATGGACGAGTGGAACACCCGCACCCACGGCAACTCCGGCCTGACCCAGCGCGTGCGCGACAGCCGTATCAGCATGGCCGAAGCCGAAGCCGAGACCATCGCGTTCCTGGAGAAATGGGTACCGAAAGGCAAGTCGCCGATCTGCGGCAACAGCATCTGCCAGGATCGCCGCTTCCTGTATACCCACATGAAAGGGCTGGAAAGCTACTTCCACTACCGCAACCTCGACGTCTCGACGCTCAAGGAGCTGGCGGCGCGCTGGGCACCGGACGTGCGCGACAGCTTCAAAAAGGGCAGCACGCATTTGGCGCTGGACGACATCCGCGAATCCATCGCCGAGCTACAGCACTACCGCAGGCACTTCATCAAATTCTGATGCGATCCCGGTAGGAGCTGCCGAAGGCTGCGATCTTTTGATCTTGATTTTCAGGTTCAAAACAAAGATCAAAAGATCGCAGCCTGCGGCAGCTCCTACAGAAGATTGCATCGAATGTGGCGTCCTCTTTTGGTGCCGCGCCGAAATGGCTAGACTGCGCGCCTTCCTGACTGGATCGCCACCATGTTGCTGATGCTCTATCTGATTGCCATCACCGCTGAAGCCATGACTGGCGCGCTGTCTGCCGGGCGTCGTGGCATGGACTGGTTTGGCGTGGTGCTGATCGCCTGCGTCACGGCGTTGGGCGGCGGTTCGGTGCGTGACGTGCTGCTCGGGCACTACCCGCTGACGTGGGTCAAACACCCTGAATACCTGGTGCTGACCTCGGTGGCGGCGATGTTCACCGTATTTACCGCGCGCTGGATGCGTCACCTGCGCTCACTGTTTCTGGTGCTCGACGCCGTCGGCCTGGTGGCGTTCACACTGATCGGCTGCATGACCGCACTGGAAATGGGCCACGGCATGTTGGTCGCCTCGGTCAGCGGTGTGATCACCGGCGTCTTCGGCGGCATCCTGCGTGACATCTTCTGCAACGACATCCCGTTGATCTTCCGCCGAGAACTCTACGCCAGCGTCTCGGTCGCGGCAGCGTGGTGCTACATGCTTTGCCTGTATCTGAACGTGCCGGGCGAGCAGGCGATCCTCATCACCCTGTTCGGCGGCTTCCTGCTGCGGTTGCTGGCGATCCGCTTCCACTGGGAAATGCCCAAGTTCGTTTACAACGATCAACCGTAACGCGATATTCCATGTAGGAGCTGCCGAAGGCTGCGATCTTTTGACGTTCAAGATCAAAAGATCGCAGCCTGCGGCAGCTCCTACAGGGGATTATGCGATTCCGTGTTGTTTCAGAGCCCATTCGACGTGTTCTTGTACCAGCTCTGACGGATAGTCCCGCCGCGCCTTCAACGCTTCCAGCACCGGAATGCTCGACGGCGCATTACCGAGCCCTACCGCCAGATTGCGCAACCAGCGCTCATACCCGGCGCGGCGCAGCGGTGAGCCTTCGGTGCTGCTGAGGAATTTGTCCTCGTCCCACATAAACAACTCAGCCAGTTCCGCGTTGTCGAGATTGTGCCGTGGCTTGAAGTCGCTTTCGCCGGAAGGTTTGGCGAAGCGGTTCCACGGGCAGACGATCTGGCAGTCGTCACAGCCGAACACACGGTTGCCGATCAGCGGGCGCAGGTCTTCAGGAATCGCGTTTTTCAGTTCGATGGTCAGGTACGAAATGCAGCGTCGCGCGTCCAGCACATACGGGCCGACGAACGCGTTGGTCGGGCAGATGTCGAGGCACGCGGTGCAGCGGCCGCAATGTTCAGTGCTGTGAGGCTCATCCACCGGTAACGGCAGATCGACGAACAATTCGCTGAGGAAAAAATAACTGCCAGCCTTGCGATTCAATACCAAGGTGTTTTTACCGATCCAGCCCAGTCCAGCCTGTTCGGCGATGGCTTTTTCCAGCACCGGCGCGCTGTCGACAAAGGCACGGAAACCGAACGGGCCGATCTCGGATTGAATCTTGTCGGCTAATTGTTGAACGCGTTTACGGATCAATTTGTGGTAATCGCGGCCCAAGGCATAACGCGAGACGTAGGCTTTTTCCGGTTGAGCCAGGCGTTTGGCCATTTCGGTGTCGCCGGGCAGGTAGTCCATGCGCAGCGAAACCACGCGCAACGTGCCCGGCACCAGTTCTTCCGGGTGCGAACGTTTGCTGCCGTGGGCGCCCATGTAGTCCATTTCGCCGTGGTAGCCCGCTTCGAGCCAGCGCTGCAGATGCTGTTCATGCTCGGCGAGATCCAGACCGCTGATGCCGACTTGCTGAAAGCCCAGCTCGCGGCCCCAATTCTTGATCGATTGGGCGAGGGCGGGCAGGTCTGTGGTGATGGCGGACATGAGGCGAGAGAAACCGGAGCTGAGGTGCGTATAATTCTGCCAGACATCGGAGCCCGAAGACGCATGCCGCACACGAAAGATCAATTACCCGACGCGCTGTATGGCGCCGCACAGGTGCGCGAACTCGATGCGCGGCTGATTGCCGCCGGCACGCCGGGCTTCGAACTGATGCAGCGCGCTGCGCATGCGACCTGGCGAGCGCTGGTGCGGCAATGGCCGTCGGCGACTGAACTGACGGTGCTGGCCGGGCATGGCAACAATGCCGGTGACGGTTACCTGGTCGCGGCCATGGCCCGGCGAGCCGGGTGGAACGTGCACGTTTTGGCGGTCGGCGATCCGCAGCGTCTGCAGGGCGATGCTGCGCTGGCCCATGCCGAGGCGTTGGCGGAAGGTGTCGCGGTCCAGGGCTGGCAGGCTCAGAGCGAACTGCGCGGGATCATTCTCGATGCATTGCTCGGCACGGGTCTGAGCGGGGATGTGCGCGAGCCTTACGTGTCAGCGATCAAGGCCATCAACGCCAGTGGCCTGCCGGTGACGGCCGTCGATATCCCTTCTGGACTGAGTGCTGACACCGGGCACCTGCTGGGTGTCGCCGTACGAGCTGATCTGACGGTTACCTTCATCGGCCTGAAACTCGGCCTGTTCACCGGGGACGCGGCGGATCACATCGGTGAATTGCTGTTTAACGATTTACAGGCCAGTGCCGACATCTATCGTGACCTACCGCTCATCGCTCAGCGGCTTAACGCGGCTAACCTTCCAAGGTTGGCACCGCGAGCACCGGCTGCGCACAAGGGCCGTTTCGGCCACGTGCTGTTGATCGGTGGCGATCACGGTTTTGGCGGGGCGATTTTACTCAGCACCGAAACGGCCCTGCGCAGCGGCGCGGGCATGGTTTCGCTGGCGACCCGTCCTGAACATGTCCCGGCAGCGTTGACGCGAGTGCCAGAAGCGATGGCGCTCGGGACTTCGTCGGCCAATCAGTTGATGGCGTTGCTGGAGAAAGTCTCGGTGCTGGTGGTGGGGCCGGGGTTGGGGCAGGCCAGTTGGGGGCGCGCGTTGTTGTCGGCGGCAGCCAATGCGGCATTGCCGCAAGTGTGGGACGCCGACGCGCTCAACTTGCTTGCGAGTGGTTTCGTTGATCTGCCCAAGGACTGTGTGATCACCCCGCATCCGGGTGAAGCGGCGCGCTTGCTGGGAATCAGCACAGCGCAGGTGCAGGCGGATCGTCCGGCGGCGGCGCTGGCGCTGAGCAAAAAATACTCAGCGGTGGTCGTGCTCAAAGGCGCGGGCAGCCTGATTGCTCATCCCGATGGCCGTCTGGCGTTGTGTCACCAAGGCCATCCCGCCATGGCCACTGCGGGACTCGGTGATGTGTTGGCCGGTTTGACCGGTGCGCTGCTGGCGCAAGGCATGGACGGTTTTGATGCCGCTTGCCTGGCGGTCTGGCTGCACGCCAATGCGGGGATGCAACAAGGCAAATTGGGCCGTGGGCTGGCGGCCAGTGATCTGATTCCAGCCATTCGTCAGTTGTTGGAGGAGCATGCACCGTGTCTGAAGTAACCCTGTACCTGGCCGATGAACAGGCCATGAGCGACTTTGGCGCACGGATCGCCCGCGTGACCCAGGGCCATGGCCTGATTTTCCTTGAAGGCAATCTGGGGATGGGCAAAACCACGCTGTCGCGAGGCATCATTCGTGGGCTCGGTCACGTCGGTGCGGTAAAAAGTCCGACCTTCACCCTGGTCGAGCCCTACGAGATCGGCGACGTCCGCGCCTTCCACTTCGACCTGTATCGACTGGTCGATCCGGAAGAGCTGGAGTTTCTCGGCATCCGCGACTATTTCGAAGACGATGCCCTGTGCCTGATCGAGTGGCCCGATAAAGGTGCAGGCTTTTTGCCAAAGCCTGACCTGACCATTACCATTAGCCCGCAAGACAGCGGGCGTTCGCTGAAAATTTTATCCCAGCGCTCGCGTGGCGAGGCCTGGTGTGCCGCTTTGGCATTGGAATCCAATTAAATGATGGGGTTAGGTATGCGCTTTCGCGCGTTGGTGGCTGCCGTTGGACTGTTGTTGATGGCAGTAACCGTCAACGCTGTGGCCGATTCAAAGGTCAACAGCGTGCGCTTGTGGCGAGCGCCGGATAACACGCGACTGGTCTTCGACCTCAGCGGACCGGTGCAGCACAGCGTCTTCACCCTGACCGCGCCTGACCGGCTGGTGATCGACATCAATGGTGCCACCCTCGGTGCGCCATTGAATGTGCAGACTGCCAACACGCCGATCACCGCGATGCGTTCGGCTCAGCGCACGCCGACCGATCTGCGCGTGGTCATTGACCTGAAGAAAGCCGTCACCCCGAAAAGCTTCTCGCTGGCGCCGAATGGCCAATACGGCAACCGTCTGGTGGTCGATCTCTTCGATAACGCAGCCGATGCCGAACCTGCACCTGCGCCGACACCTTCGGTCGCAACCGTACCAGCCGTGCCGGTGACCCCGACAGAACCAGCGATCAAGTTGCCGCCAGCCCCGGCCGGCAAGCGCGACATTATTGTGGTGATCGACGCCGGTCACGGTGGCGAAGACCCGGGTGCATCCGGCTCGCGCGGCCAGCGTGAGAAAGATGTGGTGTTGCAGATCGCTCGCGAATTGCAGCGTCAAGTCAACGGCATGAAAGGCTTCCGCGCCGAACTGACCCGTACTGGCGACTACTTCATCCCGTTGCGTGGCCGTACCGAAATCGCCCGCAAGAAGGGCGCTGACCTGTTCGTATCGATTCACGCCGACGCCGCGCCTTCGGCGGCCGCTTTTGGCGCCTCGGTGTTTGCCCTGTCTGATCGCGGCGCAACCTCGGAGACCGCCCGTTGGCTGGCCGACAGCGAAAACCGTTCCGATTTGATCGGCGGTGCCGGCAACGTCAGCCTCGACGACAAGGACCGCATGCTCGCGGGCGTGCTGCTCGACCTGTCGATGACCGCCTCGCTGACCTCCAGCCTCAACGTCGGCCAGAAAGTCCTGACCAACATCGGTCGCGTCACGCCGCTGCACAAACAGCGTGTGGAGCAGGCCGGGTTCATGGTGCTGAAGTCGCCGGACATCCCGTCGATCCTGGTCGAAACCGGCTTTATCTCCAACGCCAACGAAGCCAACAAACTCTCGGCCTCGGGCCACCAGCAAGCGCTGGCGCGCTCGATCAGCAGCGGCGTGCGGCAGTTCTTCCAGCAGAATCCGCCACCGGGCACCTACATTGCCTGGCTGCGTGACTCCGGCAAGATCGCCCAAGGCCCGCGTGATCACCGCGTCGGCCCGGGTGAAACGCTGGCGATGATCGGTGTGCGCTATCAGGTGTCGCCGGCCACATTGCGCAGTGCGAACAACCTGAAAAGCGATGAGCTGAAAGTCGGCCAGCACCTGACCATTCCTGGCACCGAACTGGCGTCCAAAGAATGAACGAAGTGCTGAACGCTGCCGCGCGCATCGAACTGCTCAGCCCACGGTTGGCGAACCAGATTGCCGCCGGTGAGGTGGTTGAACGTCCGGCTTCGGTCATCAAGGAGTTGCTGGAAAACAGCCTCGACTCCGGCGCCAAGCGCATTGATGTCGACGTCGAGCAGGGCGGCGTTAAACTGCTGCGCGTACGCGACGATGGCAGCGGCATTTCCGCCGATGACCTGCCGCTGGCGCTGGCCCGTCACGCCACCAGCAAGATCCGCAACCTCGAAGACCTCGAACAAGTGATGAGCCTCGGTTTCCGGGGTGAGGCACTGGCGTCGATCAGCTCCGTGGCGCGGCTGACGCTGACCTCGCGTACCCGCGATGCCGAGCAAGCCTGGCAGGTCGAAACCGAAGGCCGTGACATGGCGCCGCGGGTGCAACCGGCCGCGCATCCGGTCGGTACTTCGGTGGAAGTCCGTGACCTGTTCTTCAACACTCCGGCGCGGCGCAAATTCCTCAAGACCGAAAAAACCGAATTCGATCACCTGCAAGAAGTGATCAAGCGTCTGGCGCTGGCGCGTTTTGACGTCGCGTTCCATCTGCGTCACAACGGCAAAACCATCCTCAGCCTGCACGAGGCCCACGATGATGCGGCCCGCGCCCGGCGTGTGGCGGCGATCTGTGGCTCGGGGTTCCTTGAGCAGGCGCTGCCCATCGAGATCGAGCGCAACGGCTTGCATCTGTGGGGTTGGGTCGGTTTGCCGACCTTCAACCGCAGTCAGGCGGATTTGCAGTATTTCTTTGTGAATGGCCGGGCAGTGCGCGACAAACTGGTCGCCCATGCGGTGCGCCAGGCCTATCGCGACGTGCTGTTCAATGGTCGCCACCCGACGTTTGCGCTGTTTTTCGAGGTCGATCCGGCAGCCGTCGACGTCAACGTGCACCCGACCAAACATGAAGTGCGCTTCCGTGACGGGCGCATGGTGCATGACTTCCTGTATGGCACGCTGCATCGCGCGTTGGGCGATGTGCGTCCGGAAGATCAACTGGCCGGCTCAGTAACCACCGCCATCGTTCGTCCAAGCGGCCTCGATGCCGGGGAATTCGGCCCGCAAGGTGAAATGCGTCTGGCGGCCAATGCGCTGCTGGAGCAACCGCAGGCGCAACCGGCGTTCAATACCTCGTCCGGTGCCAGCGCTGGCGGCGCTTACCAGTATCAGTACACGCCGCGGCCGCAGTCAGGCATGCCGCCGGCCGCCGAAGCTCAAGCCGCGTATCGCGAATTTTTTGCACCGTTGCCTGAAGCCAACGCCAACGCGCTGCCCGCCGGTCAGGAAGACATTCCACCGCTTGGTTACGCATTGGCGCAACTCAAGGGCATCTACATTCTGTCTGAGAACGCTCAAGGCCTGGTTTTGGTGGACATGCACGCTGCCCACGAGCGAATCATGTATGAACGCTTGAAGGTCGCCATGGCCAGCGAAGGCTTGAGCGGCCAGCCCTTGTTGGTGCCGGAGTCGCTGGCCGTCAGTCAGCGCGAAGCCGATTGTGCTGAAGAGCACGCGGCATGGTTCCAGCGTCTGGGCTTTGAATTGCAGCGTCTTGGCCCGGAAACCTTGGCGATCCGTCAGATTCCGGCCTTGTTGAAGCAGGCTGAAGCCAACCGCCTGGTCGGTGACGTGCTGTCGGACTTGATGGAATACGGCACCAGCGACCGGATTCAGGCACACCTCAACGAATTGCTTGGCACCATGGCCTGCCACGGCGCGATCCGCGCCAACCGGCGCCTGGCATTGCCGGAAATGAACGGCCTGCTGCGCGACATGGAAAACACCGAGCGCAGCGGTCAATGCAACCATGGCCGACCGACCTGGACCCAACTGGGCCTGGACGATCTGGACAAACTGTTCCTGCGCGGTCGTTGATGAACCAGCTCCCTCCAGCGATTTTTCTGATGGGCCCGACCGCTGCGGGCAAGACCGATCTGGCCATCGAGCTGACCAAGGTGCTGCCGTGCGAGCTGATCAGTGTCGATTCGGCGTTGGTCTATCGCGGCATGGACATCGGCACCGCCAAGCCTTCGAAAGAACTGCTGGCCGAATATCCGCACCGTTTGATCGACATCCTCGACCCGGCCGAAGCCTATTCGGCTGCGGATTTCCGTCGCGATGCCCTGCAAGCCATGGCTGAAATCACCGCACGCGGAAAAATTCCGCTGCTGGTCGGCGGCACGATGCTCTATTACAAGGCTTTGGTTGAAGGTCTGGCGGATATGCCAGCGGCCGATGCGGATATCCGCGCGCAGATCGAAGAAGAAGCTGCACGCCTTGGCTGGCAAGCCTTGCACGATCAATTGGCGATCATCGACCCGGTGTCGGCGGCGCGGATTCACCCGAACGATCCGCAGCGCTTGAGTCGGGCGCTGGAAGTTTATCGGGTCAGCGGTCAGAGCATGACCGCCCTGCGTCAGCAACAATCTGCGCAAAGTACTGAAGCAGCCGCTTCGGGACTGCAACAATTGCCCTATACTGTCGCGAACTTGGCCATTGCCCCGGCAAATCGTCAGGTATTGCACGAGCGCATTAAACAAAGATTCACAAATATGTTGGAACAGGGATTCATCGACGAGGTCGTAGCCCTGCGTAAAAGAAGTGACCTGCATGCCGGGTTGCCGTCTATACGTGCAGTAGGTTACCGCCAAGTCTGGGATTACCTGGATGGCAAGCTGACGTTGGCCGAAATGCAAGAGCGCGGCATCATCGCCACGCGCCAATTGGCCAAACGCCAGTTCACCTGGCTGCGCAGCTGGGAAGATTTACACTGGCTGGACAGTCTTGATTGCGACAATCTGCCACGCGCCTTGAAATACCTTGGGACCATCTCCATATTGAGCTGAGTCCTTGCAATTGCCGTCTATCCTTGGGGGTGTGACGGCCAAAGCCATCTGAATTACCTATTTTTTATTATTGAATCCTTAAAGGAGTGCGGCACATGTCAAAAGGGCATTCGCTACAAGACCCTTACTTGAATACTTTACGTAAAGAGAAAGTTGGGGTTTCCATCTACCTGGTCAACGGTATCAAACTGCAAGGCACGATCGAGTCGTTCGACCAGTTCGTGATCCTGCTGAAAAACACCGTGAGCCAGATGGTTTACAAACACGCTATCTCGACAGTCGTGCCGGTTCGTCCAATTCGTCTGCCTAGCGCAACCGAATCCGAAGCAGGTGACGCTGAGCCAGGTAACGCCTGATAGGAGTCTCCTTTGTTCTTTGAGCGCCACGGTGGTGGTGAACGAGTGATCCTCGTTCACTTGGATGGACAGGACCCTGAGGCGCGCGAAGATCCGCAGGAGTTTCAGGAATTGGCTAATTCGGCGGGCGCCGAGACCGTTGCGTTTTTTAACGTGCCGCGTCATCGGCCAACCGCCAAATTCCTGATCGGCAGCGGCAAGGTCGAGGAGCTGCGCGACCTGGTCAAGGCTGAAGAAGCCGATCTGGTGATTTTCAATCACATCCTCACGCCCAGTCAGGAACGTAACCTCGAACGTGTTTTCGAGTGTCGCGTGATCGACCGTACCGGTCTGATTCTCGATATCTTCGCCCAACGCGCCCGTACCCATGAAGGTAAGCTCCAGGTCGAACTGGCCCAGCTTGACCACATGAGCACGCGCCTGGTTCGTGGCTGGACTCACCTTGAGCGTCAAGGTGGCGGTATCGGCATGCGCGGCCCGGGTGAAACCCAACTCGAAACCGACCGTCGTCTGCTGCGGGTGCGCCTGCGTCAGATCAAGGGCCGGCTGGAGAAAGTGCGCAGCCAGCGCGAGCAATCGCGTCGCGGCCGCTCCCGTGCGGACATTCCTACCGTGTCTCTGGTGGGCTACACCAACGCCGGCAAATCCACGCTCTTCAACAACGTGACGAAATCCGACGTGTACGCGGCCGACCAGTTGTTTGCCACGCTCGATCCGACCCTGCGCCGTCTGGAACTGGACGACCTGGGGCCGATTGTCCTGGCGGACACGGTGGGCTTCATTCGTCACTTGCCGCACAAGCTGGTCGAGGCATTTCGGTCTACGCTCGAAGAGTCGAGCAATTCCGACCTGCTGTTGCACGTGATCGATGCGGCCGAACCGGATCGCATGTTGCAGATCGAGCAGGTGATGCTGGTGCTGGGCGAGATCGGAGCCCAGGACTTGCCGATCCTCGAGGTCTATAACAAACTCGATTTGCTTGAAGGCGTTGAGCCACAAATCCAGCGCGACGAAAACGGCAAGCCCCAGCGGGTCTGGCTGTCGGCGCGTGATGGCAGTGGTCTGGAATTGCTTGAGCAAGCCATCGCCGAGTTACTTGGCAGTGATTTGTTTATCGGTACCTTGCGCTTGCCGCAACGATTCGCGCGACTGCGTGCGCAGTTTTTCGAACTCGGTGCGGTGCAGAAAGAAGAACACGACGAAGAAGGCATCAGTTTGCTGGCCGTTCGTTTGCCCCGTGTCGAGTTGAATCGACTGGTAAGCCGCGAAGGATTGCAGCCGATGGAATTCATCGAGCAACACACTTTGCAATAAAAGCCTGAAGAAGCGGTTGTGCCGTAACGGCAGGCATTCTGTAGCATTGGTCGGCGCGCCGTGGGTGCGTCTTTGCTTTATCAGATGGAGAGCGCTATGGCTTGGAATGAGCCGGGTGGCAACTCGAATAATCAGGATCCTTGGGGTGGCAAGCGCCGCAATAACGGCGACCGCAAGGGGCCACCGGATCTCGACGAGGCCTTCCGAAAGCTGCAGGAAAGCCTGAACGGGTTGTTCGGTGGTGGTAAGAAACGCGGTGATGACGGCGGTGGTTCGGGTCGCAGTGGTGGTGGCTTCGGCGCCCTGCTCGGCATCGGCTTGGTCGTGCTCGCGGCTGTCTGGCTGTACAGCGCGGTATATGTGGTCGACGAGCAGGAGCAAGCCGTGGTGCTGCGCTTCGGCAAGTACTACGAGACCGTCGGCCCGGGCCTGAACATCTACTTCCCGCCGATCGACAAGAAGTACATGGAAAACGTCACGCGTGAGCGGGCGTACACCAAGCAGGGCCAGATGCTGACCGAAGACGAGAACATCGTCGAAGTACCGCTGACCGTGCAGTACAAGATCAGCAACCTGCAGGATTTCGTGCTGAACGTTGATCAGCCGGAAATCAGCCTGCAGCACGCGACCGACAGCGCCCTGCGCCACGTGGTGGGTTCCACCGCCATGGACCAGGTGCTGACCGAAGGTCGTGAGCTGATGGCCAGCGAAATCAAGGAGCGTCTGCAACGCTTCCTCGATACCTATCGCACCGGTATCACCGTCACTCAGGTCAACGTACAGAGCGCAGCGGCACCGCGTGAAGTGCAAGAAGCCTTCGATGACGTGATCCGCGCCCGTGAAGACGAGCAGCGTTCGCGCAACCAGGCTGAAACCTACGCCAACGGCGTCGTGCCCGAAGCCCGTGGTCAGGCCCAGCGTATCCTTGAGGATGCCAACGGTTACCGCGACGAAACGGTCTCGCGCGCCAAGGGTGAGGCTGATCGCTTCACTAAACTGGTCGCCGAGTATCGCAAGGCCCCTGAAGTGACCCGCCAGCGTCTGTACCTGGACACCATGCAGGAAGTCTTCAGCAATACCAGCAAGGTACTCGTGACCGGTAACAAGAACGGCCAGAGCAACCTGCTTTACCTGCCGTTGGACAAAATGATTCAGAACAGTTCGGGCAGCAATGCGCCGGTCACCGGTTCGGCTGCCGCCAGCAACACGGATGTCACGCCGCACGTCACTGACCTGCCGCAGTCGCGCACAAGGGAGACCCGCTGATGAGCAATAAATCGCTGATCGCCCTTATTGTTGGCGTCGTCGTGCTACTGGTTGGCTGGAACTGCTTCTACATCGTCGCTCAGACCGAGCGTGCGGTGCTGCTGCAATTCGGTCGTGTGGTTCAGGCCGATGTTCAGCCGGGCCTGCATGTGAAAGTGCCTTACGTTAACCAGGTGCGTAAATTCGACGCGCGGCTGATGACGCTGGATGCACCGACACAGCGCTTCCTGACGCTGGAAAAGAAAGCTGTCATGGTCGATGCCTACGCCAAGTGGCGCGTGAAAGATGCCGAGCGCTTCTACACCGCAACTTCGGGCCTCAAGCAAATCGCCGACGAGCGTCTGTCGCGTCGTCTGGAATCCGGTCTGCGTGACCAGTTCGGCAAGCGCACCCTGCACGAAGTGGTGTCGGGTGAACGTGACGCACTGATGGCTGACATCACTGCCTCGCTGAACAAGATGGCGGAAAAAGAGCTGGGTATCGAAGTGGTCGATGTCCGGGTCAAGGCCATTGATCTGCCGAAAGAAGTCAACCGCAGCGTGTTCGAACGTATGAGCACCGAGCGTGAGCGTGAAGCTCGCGAGCACCGCGCCAAGGGTAACGAACTGGCTGAAGGCATCCGTGCCGACGCCGATCGTCAACGCCGCGTGCTGCTGGCTGAAGCCTATCGTGAATCCGAAGAGATTCGCGGTGACGGTGATGCCCAGGCCGCTGCGATCTACTCCAAGGCCTATGGTCAGGATCAGGAGTTCTACGGTTTCTACCGTAGCCTGCGCGCCTACCGTGAAAGCTTCGCGAACAAATCCGACGTCCTGGTCCTCGACCCAAGCAGCGACTTCTTCCGTTACCTGGAAAAGTCCAAGCCTTGATACGACGTTGACCTGAATCATTCCGCCCGGCGGCTAAAACCTCGGGCGGGGTGATCCTTTGGGAAAACGTGTGTATGATGCGGCAGCCGGGAAATTCCCGGCTTTTTTGCGTCTGCACGTTTGATTGCTGTTTTTTGTTGCAGGCATCGGGTTGAATGGCCCGAGAGTATTTCGAGGAAAGTGATGGGCGAAGCCGGTAACAGGCCTTTCGCCGCGTCGTTCATGCGCGTGCGTTTTGAACGGATCGGTCATTTTCTGCTTCACTCAAGGCTCGCCCGCAGGCTGGCCGCCCGGATCAAAGGGGAATGGCGTAATGGCAACGGTAGACCGCTGGCTGCTGCCAGATGGCATCGAAGAAGTACTGCCACCGGAAGCGGCGCGCATTGAAGTCGCGCGTCGTCAGGTGTTGGATCTGTTCCAGAGCTGGGGTTACGAGTTTGTCGTGACTCCCCATATCGAGTACCTGGAATCCCTGCTGACCGGCGCGGGCCAGGACCTGGATCTGCGTACCTTCAAGGTCATCGACCCGCAATCGGGCCGGCAGATGGGTTTCCGTGCCGACATCACGCCGCAAGTGGCGCGCATTGATGCGCACACCCTGCGTCGCGAAGGCCCGAGCCGTCTGTGCTACGCCGGCAGCGTGCTGCATGCGCAGCCGCGGGCATTGTCGTCCTCGCGCAGCCCGATCCAGTTGGGCGCCGAGTTGTACGGCGACGCCAGCCCGAGCAGCGACGTTGAAGTTATCAGTCTGATGCTGGCCATGTTGCAACTGGCCGATGTGCCGGATGTGCACATGGACCTCGGTCATGTCGGTATCTACCGTGGTCTGGCGCGTGCTGCCGGTCTGTCCGGTGAAGTCGAGCAGCAGTTGTTCGATGCGTTGCAACGCAAGGCCATCGACGAGGTCATTACCTTGACCGAAGGCCTGCCGGCCGATCTGTCCGGCATGCTGCGTGCGCTGGTTGATCTGTGTGGCGGCCGTGAAGTGTTGAGCGCTGCCCGCGAGCGTCTGGCCAATGCGCCGGCGCCGGTGCTGGCGGCACTGGAAGATTTGCTGGCGATCGCCGAGCGTCTGTCGGCGCGTTTCCCGGAGCTGCCGCTGTATTTCGATCTGGGCGAGCTGCGTGGCTACCACTACCACACCGGTGTGGTGTTCGCGGTGTTCGTGCCGGGCGTTGGCCAGTCCATCGCTCAGGGCGGTCGCTACGACGACATCGGCGCGGATTTTGGTCGCGCCCGTCCGGCGACAGGCTTCTCCACCGATTTGAAAACCCTGGTGACCCTGGGGCGTGCTGAGATCGAGCTACCGTCTGGCGGTATCTGGATGCCTGACAGTACGGATGCGGCACTCTGGCAGCAGGTTTGCCAGTTGCGCAGTGAGGGTCAGCGTGTCGTTCAGGCTTTGCCTGGGCAACCTTTGGCCGCCGCCCGTGATGCGGACTGCGACCGGCAATTGATTCAGCAGAACGGGCTTTGGCAAGTATCGCCACTGGCTTCTTGAGTTTTCCTGCCGGCCATCGCCGGCACCAAGTTTGCGCGAATGAGGACAAGTGTTATGGGTAAGAATGTCGTAGTCCTGGGCACCCAATGGGGTGATGAGGGCAAAGGCAAGATCGTTGATCTGCTGACCGAACATGCTGCCGCCGTAGTGCGCTACCAAGGTGGCCACAACGCTGGTCACACATTGGTGATCGACGGTGAAAAAACCGTCCTGCACCTGATCCCGTCGGGCGTGCTGCGCGAAGGCGTGCAGTGCCTGATCGGCAACGGCGTGGTGGTTGCACCTGACGCCCTGCTGCGCGAGATCACCAAGCTGGAAGAGAAAGGCGTACCGGTGCGCGAGCGTCTGCGTATCAGCCCGTCCTGCCCGCTGATCCTGTCCTTCCACGTAGCGCTGGACCAGGCTCGTGAAAAGGCCCGTGGCGAGCTGAAGATCGGTACCACCGGTCGCGGCATCGGCCCGGCTTACGAAGACAAGGTCGCTCGTCGTGGCCTGCGTGTTGGCGACCTGCTGAACATGCCGCGCTTTGAAGACAAGTTGCGTGAACTGGTGGATTACCACAACTTCATGCTGGTCGGTTACTACAAAGAGCCGGCCATCGAGTTCGAAAAGACCCTGGCCGAGTGCAAGGAATACGCTGAGCTGCTCAAGCCGCTCATGCTCGACGTCACTGCCGAGCTGCACGACCTGCGTCGCGCCGGCAAGGACATCATGTTCGAAGGCGCCCAGGGTTCGTTGCTCGACATCGACCACGGTACCTACCCGTACGTGACCAGCTCCAACACCACCGCTGGTGGCGTGGCGACCGGTTCGGGCGTTGGCCCGATGTTCCTGGATTACATCCTGGGTATCACCAAGGCTTACACCACTCGCGTTGGTTCGGGCCCGTTCCCGACTGAGCTGTTCGACGACGTCGGTGCACACCTGGCCAAGCAAGGTCACGAGTTCGGTGCTACCACCGGCCGTGCCCGTCGTTGCGGCTGGTTCGACGCCGTTATCCTGCGTCGCGCGATCGATGTGAACAGCATCTCGGGCATCTGCCTGACCAAGCTGGACGTACTCGACGGCCTGGAAACCATCAACATCTGCGTCGGCTACAAAGACGCGCAAGGCAACGCCGTTGCTCCGACCGACGCTGACAGCTACGTAGGCCTGCAGCCTGTGTACGAAGAAGTGCCGGGCTGGACCGAATCGACCGTGGGCGCCAAGACCCTGGAAGAGCTGCCAGCTAACGCTCGTGCCTACATCAAACGCGTCGAAGAGTTGATCGGCGCACCGATCGACATTATTTCGACGGGCCCGGACCGCAACGAAACCATCGTTCTGCGCCATCCGTTTGCTTGATAAGTCGTTGATGTAAAAAACAAAGGCCCCTTAATCGGGGCCTTTGTCGTTTATGCCTGTTGGACGGCATGACCTTTGCTGTGAATCTTCCTACAAGAGTGCCATCAAATTAATGGCGTCAGAAGTAGAGGTATTCACAGTGTCGGCCGTTCTCTCACTGTTACAAAGCCGTTTGTTGCGCCCGGTATTCGTTACCCTTGGTATCGCCCTTTTGGTGCAAGTGCTGGTGGCCGTCGCCCTGACACGGAGCACCGTCACGGCGCTGGAAGCTGATTTGGCTGTGCGCCTCGGCGCCGACAGCCAGAAACTCTCGGGCGAGTTGGAGCAGGCGGGGCGTGAAGTCACGTCGAGTCTCGACGCCCTGTCCGCCAGCACCCGTCAGCGCCTGACTGCCGGTCTGTCCTCGCGGCTGAAGGACGAGCAGGCGCAACTGCGTACGACATTGGAAAAGGATCTGAAGGATTCGGCCAATGACATGGCGCAGTTGCTGGCCTCTGTCGCACCGCGCGCCATGTGGGACAGCGACGTGCCGACCTTGTCTGAATTCGCCCGCCGGGCCCAGCGTAATCCCAATGTGCTGTTCGTGGTCTACGACGACGCCACCGGCCAGCACTTGACCCGTTATCTCAATCGCGAAAACCCGATCAACAAGGCCTTGCTGGAAAAAGGCCAGGGCGAGCGTGCGCTGGATAAAGTGCTGGATGCGGCGAAAAACGATCCGTCGGTCTACTACCTCGAAGCCTCGATCAACCCCAATGGCGTGGAAATCGGCAAGGTGCTGATGGGCGTTTCCACGGCCTCGGTGGAAACTGATCTGGCAGCGCTGGACAAACGTTTCTCGGCGCTGATCGCCAGCAGCGATCAACTGGTCGGCGACAGCCTCAAAGGCGCTGCAGCGGACAGCGCCACGGCGATGCAAGCGCGTCTGCAATCGGCGCAATCCACCGCCGCCGAGATGAAGGCCAATACCGCGAGCACGGTGCAAGAAGCAGCGGCGACCCTGCGCTGGAGAATCGGCTTGGGCCTGGCGCTGGTTGGCTGCGGTGTGCTGCTGTTGTTGGCTGTGGTGTTGGGCCATCGCGTGGTCAATCGCCTGAAGATGCTCAATGCCGCGATGGATGACCTGGCGGCGGGCGAGGGTGATCTGACCAAGCGTGTGCAGATCAACAGCAAGGACGAAATCGGCGACATGGCCGCGGCGGTCAATCGCTTTGTGGATAAGTTGCAGCCGATCGTGCGCGAGGCGGGCGATGTCGCGCAGCGCACCGGCGTCGAAATTGGCGCAATGACTCTGCGCAATGCCGGTGCCGATGCGGCGGCCGGGATGCAGCGTGACGAAGTGGCGGAAAGCCTGCGCGCGCTGTCGCAAATGGCTGATGAGGCGCAATCGGAAAGCCACGCCATGCAGGCGGCGTTGAAGCAGGTGGTGGATATTCGTCAGGCCACGGATGAGAACACGCGCACGTCGGCCAAGGTCGGCGGCTTGATTGAGGCGTTGGCCGGGCAGGTCGACACTGGAGCGAAAGTCATCCAGCGACTGGCGCAGCAGAGTGAACAGATTGAAGTGGTGCTGACGGTGATCCACGGGATCGCCGAGCAGACCAATTTGCTGGCACTGAACGCGGCAATTGAAGCAGCGCGCGCGGGTGAAACCGGGCGTGGGTTCGCGGTAGTGGCGGATGAGGTGCGTGCGTTGGCGAGCAAGACGCAAAGTTCTACCGGCGATATTCAGGCGCACATTGTTGCTTTGCAGCAGGGTGCGCGTGAGGCGGTCGAGGCGATCGGTCAGGCCGGGCGTCAGGCCAGCGAAGGTTTGCTGGTGTTGCGTGACAGCGCGCGGTTGCAGCAATCGGTGCAGACGTCGGTCGAGCAGGTGCACGCGGCGATTGGCCTGGCGACGCAGGCTGCAGCGCATCAGGCGCAGGGTGCGCAGGCGGTGCGTGGACGGGTCGAGACGATTCATGCGCAGGCCGAGAAGGCGGCGCAGGCGGTCGTGGAAACCACGGCGAGTGGCAAGGTGTTGGATGGTTTGGCTGCACAGCTGAAAGCCAGTCTGGGGCAGTTCAGGGCTTAAGATCAAAAGATCGCAGCCTGCGGCAGCTCCAACATTAATCCCATGTAGGAGCTGCCGCAGGCTGCGATCTTTCAGCGGCTCAAATACATCCGCGTCGTCAACAGATAAACCGGCAACCCGGAAACCAAAATCAACAACGCCGCATAAGGCGCCGCCGCCGCAAACTCGACGTTCGCGGTATGCGCCCAGACCTCGGTCGCCAGCGTATTAAGCCCGGTCGGACTCAACAGCAACGTCGCCGTCAATTCCTTCATCGCATCGAGAAACACCAGCGCAAACGCCGCGCCCAATGCCGAGAAGATGATCGGCAGCGTCACTCGGCAAAACGCTGTGAACGACGAAGCGCCCAGCGTGCGTGCAGCCTCTTCCAGCTGCGGCGCAGCTTTGTTCAGCGCCGTACGGATCGGTGCCTGCGCCAATGGCAGAAACAGCAGCGCATAAGCGATCAGCAGCAATCCTGAAGTCTGATACAGCGCCGGCACGTAATGCAGGGCGAAATACACCAGCGTCAGCGCAATCACCAGGCCCGGCAACGCGTGTAACAGATATGGCAGGCGTTCGGCCCAGATCGCCAGTTGGCCTTTGTAACGCACCACCAACAACCCGACCGGCACCGCCAGTACCAGGCACAGCGCCGCGCCACCGAGCGACAGTGCCAGCGACGACAGCAATGCTTCAGTAATCGCCGCCACCGGAAACGCTGCCGACGAACCGACCGCGAGCCAGTAGGCCAGCATGCCCAGTGGAATCCCGCTGCCGACAATCGCCAGCATCAGGCAATACAACTGACCGACCGTGGCCCATGGTCCCAGCCTAACCTGTTCAGCCTGGCGCGCCGCGCCTTGGCCGGTGCGCACATGCCGGCCTTTGCCGCGCACACGCAGCTCCAGCCACAACAACACCAGGCACAGCGCCAGCAGCACCGCAGAAAGCATCGCCGCGTTGGCGTTACTGAATTCCAGTTCGAACTGTTGATAGATCGCCGTGGTGAAGGTTTGCAGGCCGATGATCGACAGCGCGCCGAATTCCACCAGCATGTGCAAAGCAATCAACAGCGAACCGGCCAACAACGACGGCCAAAGCAGCGGCAGGGTGACGCGGAAAAACACCCCCCAGCGATTCTGCCCCAGCGTGCGGGCAGACTCTTCAAGCGACGGATCAAGATTGCGAAGGGTTGCCGCTACCGGCAGAAAGATCAGCGGGTATTTCGACAGGCTCATGACCAGAATCGCCCCGCCCAGCCCTTCGAACTGCGCGCTCAGCGAAACCCAGGTGAAACTGCTGACAAATGCCGGCACTGCGAACGGCAGACACAGAATCACGCCCCATAGACGCCGGCCGGGCAAATTGCTGCGTTCCAGCAGCCAGGCGAGCGACAGACCAATCACGCCGCAGGTGAGGGTTACCCCAACCATCAGTGCCAGCGTATTGCGCAGCAGGCCGAACACGTACGGGCGCCACAGCAAGTGCAGCGCCTCGGCCCAGCCGGCCTGCCAGGCTTTCAGTCCGACGTAGGCGAGCGGCAAAAGGCTTAGCACCACCAGCAGCAACACAGGCAGCACCAGCCAGATCGACGGCCGCTTGCGCTTTGGTACGTAACCCCCGCGCGCGGCGGGGGCGGATAACGATGCGGCCATCAGTTCAAGCCAACTTCACGTTCCAGTTCCAGCGCTTCTTCGGCATTGCCCAGATCGGCCGGCGTTACGTTCGGTGCTTCCAGTTCGCTGAACGGCTTGAGCCCGCGATCCGATTCCATGCCTTTGTGCAGCGGGTATTCGGCGGTGGTCTGAGTGATCACGCGCTGACCTTCTTCGCTGGCCATGTAGGCAAGAAATTGCTGGGCTTCTTTTGGATGTTTGCTGGATTTCAGCACGGCAGCACTGGATACGGTGATCAAGCCACCGACGTCGCCGCCAGTGAAATAATGCAGTTTCGAGTCGAGTTTGCCTTTCTCGCGTTGCAGGGCAAACCAGTAGTAATTGTTCACCAGCACGGTAGCGACTTCGCCGTTTTCCACGGCTTTGAGCGCAACCATGTTGTTGCTGTAGGTCTTGCCGAACGCGCGCAGGCCCGTCAGCCATTCTTCGGCGGCGTCGCGATCGTGCATCTTTATGATGGCTACGGCCTGTTCCTGGAATGCGCCGCTGGTCGGTACGAAGCCGACTTTGCCTTGCCACTGCGGATCAGAGAATTCCATCACCGATTTCGGCAGGTCTTTTTCATCGACCAGTTTCGGGTTGTAGGCAACCACGCGAACGCGCGCCGTCACGCCGATCCAGGTGCCGTTGCCGGCGACGTATTTTTCCGGCAGGACGGCCAAAGTGGCGTCATCGGTTTTTGCCAGCAGGCCGAGTTCGCCGAGATTGTTCAGTGGCGGCGATTCTTCGGTGTAGATCACGTCGGCGGGGGAGCGGTCGCCCTCTTCGATGACCTGGCTGGCGAGCTGGTTGCTGCTGCCTTTGCGGACATTGACGTGAATGCCGGTCTTGGCTTCGAAGGCTTTGGCGATCGCGTCGCCGACTTCCTTGTGCTGGCCGTTATAGAGAGTCAGGGAAACCGCATCGGCAGCCTGGGTGAGGGGAGTGGCGAGCGCCAGGCCGAGGAGGGTGAAGGTCAGGCCTCGGCGCAGGGTATTTCGAAACGTCATTCGCAGGGTTCCTCACTGTCGCATTGCAAAAACTTGCAACAATGATAAACGATATTGTTTCTCAAGTGCGCCTTGCGAGAGGCTCTGCGTTCATGTAGGAGCTGCCGAAGGCTGCGATCTTTTGATCTTGTTTTTGGGCAATCACAAGCAAGATCAAGAGATCGCAGCCTTCGGCAGCTCCTACAGTGGGATTCTGGTTTTCTGGAAGGCAGAAACGCAAAAACCCGCTTTCGCGGGTTTTTGTGAAATCCATGGTCGTAACCTTGGATTTGAATTGGTGCCCAGAAGAAGACTCGAACTTCCACGACCTTGCGGTCACCAGCACCTGAAGCTGGCGTGTCTACCAATTTCACCATCTGGGCAATCATCGCCAGCGTTGCCGCTGTTGATGTGGCGCACTATACGGAGCGTCTTTTGATCTGTAAACCCCTGATTTAATTTTAATAAATCAGTTTTAAGAAAACCTGGGCTTAGAATGCAAAAAACCCGCTTTCGCGGGTTTTTGTGTGAGCCTTGAAACTGATCTAGTCTCAATCTCGAAATTGGTGCCCAGAAGAAGACTCGAACTTCCACGACCGTAAGGTCACCAGCACCTGAAGCTGGCGTGTCTACCAATTTCACCATCTGGGCAGTATCGGCAACGCTTGTGCGTCGTCGATGGCGCGCACTATACGGAGCGTCTTTTTAACTGTAAACCCCTCTCTGCAAAAAACATGATTTTTTTTACCGGCGGTGTTCAAAACGGCTTCCAAGTGACGCTGCAGGCCCTGATATGGGCCTTATAGAGTCGGAAATTTCCCGTTTCATGGCGCCTATGCCAAACTAACCCGCATATAGACAAGGTGAAAACTCTCTAATGGCCGATTGGCAGTCCCTCGATCCCGAGGCCGCTCGTGAAGCGGAAAAATATGAAAACCCTATTCCTAGCCGCGAACTGATCCTGGCGCACCTCGCCGATCGGGGTTCGCCTGCTGCCCGCGAGCAACTGGTCGAAGAGTTCGGTCTGACCACCGAAGACCAGATCGAAGCCCTGCGCCGCCGTCTGCGCGCCATGGAGCGCGACGCACAACTGATCTACACCCGTCGTGGCACCTACGCGCCGGTCGACAAGCTTGACCTGATCCTCGGTCGCATCAGCGGTCACCGTGACGGTTTCGGCTTCCTGGTGCCGGACGACGGCAGCGATGACCTGTTCATGAGCCCGGCGCAAATGCGTCTGGTGTTCGACGGTGACCGTGCGCTGGCCCGTGTTTCCGGTCTTGATCGTCGTGGTCGCCGTGAAGGCGTGATCGTCGAAGTCGTGTCGCGTGCTCACGAAACCATCGTCGGTCGCTACTTTGAAGAAGGCGGCATTGGTTTCGTCGTTGCCGACAACCCGAAGATCCAGCAAGAAGTGCTGGTCACGCCGGGCCGCAACGCCAACGCGCAGATCGGTCAGTTCGTCGAGGTGAAAATCACCCACTGGCCGACGCCGCGCTTCCAGCCGCAAGGCGACGTGGTCGAAGTGGTCGGCAACTACATGGCGCCGGGCATGGAAATCGATGTCGCCCTGCGCACCTACGACATTCCGCACGTCTGGCCTGAAGCCGTACTGAAAGAAGCGGCCAAGCTCAAGCCGGAAGTCGAAGAAAAAGACAAAGAGAAGCGCGTCGATCTGCGCCATCTGCCGTTCGTCACCATCGACGGCGAAGATGCCCGCGACTTCGACGATGCTGTTTACTGCGAAGCCAAACCGGGCAAGCTGCGCCTGTTCTCCGGCGGCTGGAAGTTGTACGTGGCGATTGCCGACGTTTCCAGCTACGTGAAAATCGGTTCGGCGCTGGACAACGAAGCGCAAGTGCGCGGCAACTCGGTGTATTTCCCCGAGCGCGTGGTGCCGATGCTGCCTGAGCAGTTGTCCAACGGCCTGTGCTCGCTGAACCCACACGTCGATCGTCTGGCCATGGTTTGCGAGATGACCATCTCCAAATCCGGCGAAATGACCGACTACTGCTTCTATGAAGCGGTGATCCACTCCCACGCTCGCCTGACGTACAACAAAGTCAGCGCGATGCTGGAAACGCCGAAAATCACCGAGGCGCGTCAGCTTCGCGGTGAGTACAGCGACGTTCTGCCGCACCTCAAGCAGCTGTATGCGCTGTACAAGGTTCTGTTGGCTGCTCGTCACGTACGTGGCGCGATCGATTTCGAAACGCAGGAAACCCGGATCATCTTCGGTACCGAGCGCAAGATTGCCGAGATCCGTCCGACCACCCGTAACGATGCGCACAAGCTGATCGAAGAATGCATGCTGGCGGCCAACGTGGCCACCGCCGAATTCCTCAAGAAGCACGAAATTCCTGCGCTGTACCGCGTTCACGACGGCCCGCCACCGGAGCGTCTGGAAAAACTCCGCGCCTTCCTTGGCGAGCTCGGCCTGTCCCTGCATAAAGGCAAAGACGGCCCGTCGCCGAAGGACTACCAGGCACTGCTGGCAAGCATCAAGGATCGTCCGGATTTCCACCTGATCCAGACCGTGATGCTGCGATCGCTGAGCCAAGCGGTGTACAGCGCTGACAATCAGGGCCACTTCGGCCTGAATTACGAAGCCTATACCCACTTCACTTCGCCGATCCGTCGTTACCCGGATTTGCTCACGCACCGCGCGATCCGCAGCGTGATCCATTCGAAACAGGACACCCCGCACGTTCGCCGTGCCGGTGCGATGACCATTCCGAAAGCGCGTATCTATCCGTACGACGAAGCGGCGCTGGAGCAACTCGGCGAGCAGTGCTCGATGAGCGAGCGCCGTGCCGATGAAGCGACCCGCGACGTGGTGAACTGGCTCAAGTGCGAGTTCATGAAGGATCGCGTGGGCGAGTCGTTCCCGGGTGTAATCACTGCAGTGACCGGTTTTGGTCTGTTCGTCGAACTGACCGATATCTACGTCGAAGGCCTGGTGCACGTCACCGCGCTGCCGGGCGATTACTACCACTTCGATCCTGTGCATCACCGCCTGGCGGGCGAGCGCACCGGTCGCAGCTTCCGTCTCGGCGATACCGTTGAAGTGCGCGTGATGCGCGTTGACCTCGACGAACGCAAGATCGACTTCGAGATGGCTGAAAAAACCATCAGCGCGCCGATCGGTCGCAAGAAGCGTGGTGCTGAAACTGCCGCGCCAGCCGCGAAGGAAAAGGCCGAAGCGGCGCCAGCGAAAACCGCTGGTCGTCGACCGGCCAAAGAGAAAGCTGCTGAAGCCTATCGCCCAAGCGACGCTGTGGCGAAAAACGCCGAGCTGCGTAAAAGCCGTGAAATGAAGAAGGCTCTGCTTTCCGACGCCAAAAACGGTGGTAAAGCGGCGCCTGGGGGAAAGACCGGGCGGTCGGCGCCTGAAAAGGCCTCCGGCGGCAAGCCAGCAAAACCGAGCAAACATCGTAAAGGCCCGCCAAAAGCGGGTTCTGCTCCAGCCAAAAGTGGCGGGGCACGTAAACCGAAGGCGAAGTCATGAGTCAGTTGGAAAAAATCTACGGCGTTCACGCGGTAGAAGCGTTGCTGCGTCACCACCCGAAGCGCGTCAAGCAGATCTGGCTGGCGGAAAGCCGCAACGATCCGCGCGTGCAGACGCTGGTGGAGCTGGCCAACGAAAATCGTGTCCAGGTCGGTCAGGCCGAGCGCCGCGAAATGGACGCCTGGGTTGAAGGCGTTCATCAGGGCGTGGTCGCTGAAGTGAGCCCAAGCCAGGTCTGGGGCGAAGCGATGCTCGACGAGCTGCTTGATCGCACCGATGGCGCACCGTTGCTGCTGGTGCTCGACGGCGTGACCGATCCGCACAACCTCGGTGCCTGCCTGCGTTCGGCCGATGCGGCCGGCGCGCTGGCGGTGATCGTGCCGAAAGACAAGTCGGCAACCCTGACTCCGGTGGTGCGTAAAGTCGCTTGCGGCGCGGCGGAAGTGATTCCGTTGGTCGCTGTAACCAACCTTGCGCGCACGCTGGAAAAGCTTCAGCAGCGCGGTCTGTGGGTTGTCGGCACGGCAGGCGAAGCTGAAGTCAGCATTTACGACCAGGATCTGACGGGCCCGACCATTCTGATCATGGGCGCCGAAGGCAAAGGCATGCGTCGCCTGACTCGCGAGCACTGCGACTATCTGGTGAAACTGCCGATGGCCGGTAGCGTCAGCAGCCTCAACGTCTCGGTCGCTACGGGCGTCTGCCTGTTCGAGGCCCAGCGCCAACGCGGCGTAAAAGCCAAGCCTGCTGCCAAGAAATAAGCCCCCTGTAGGAGCTGCCGAAGGCTGCGATCTGTTGATCTTGTCTTTAAAGCAAAATCAAAAGATCGCAGCCTGCGGCAGCTCCTACAGTGTTTATTGGTGATTGTTCAAATAATCACCAATTGCCTTGCACCTCTTCTGTCCCTTCTCTACAATTGCGCCCCTTGCTGTGACGGCAGGCACGCATGTGCCCCGCGCCAGCAAGTCCATAAGTGTCATTCACTCCTTGTCTGACCGTTTTTGAGCGGCAGGCTACAACCCGTAAGGAGCATTCATGCGTCATTACGAAATCATCTTTTTGGTCCACCCGGATCAAAGCGAGCAAGTCGGCGGCATGGTTGAGCGTTACACCAAGCTGATCGAAGAAGACGGCGGCAAAATCCACCGTCTGGAAGATTGGGGCCGTCGTCAACTGGCCTACGCAATCAACAATGTTCACAAGGCTCACTACGTGATGCTGAACGTTGAGTGCACTGGCAAGGCCCTGGCCGAGCTGGAAGACAACTTCCGCTACAACGATGCAGTGATCCGTAACCTGGTCATCCGTCGCGAAGAAGCCGTTACCGGCCAATCCGAGATGCTCAAGGCTGAAGAAAACCGCAGTGAGCGCCGTGAGCGTCGCGACCGTCCTGAGCACGAAGGCGCTGATAGCGCTGATAGTGATGACAGCGACAACAGCGATAACGCTGACGAGTAATCCACGGACCTTTTAAGGAGCCTATCAAATGGCACGTTTCTTCCGTCGTCGTAAATTCTGCCGCTTCACCGCTGAAGACGTGAAGGAGATCGATTACAAAGATCTCAACACTCTGAAAGCCTACGTATCCGAGACCGGCAAAATCGTTCCAAGCCGCATCACCGGTACCAAAGCTCGTTATCAGCGTCAGCTGGCCACCGCTATCAAGCGCGCCCGCTTCCTGGCCCTGCTGGCCTACACCGACAGCCACGGCCGCTGAGACCGGGCAGTCGACAAGTAGCAAAGGATTGAATGCATGCGTGCCTTAGCTGAGTTCATCATGCGCGGCCGCATGCAGGCCACTCTTGTAGTGGCCGGATGTGCAACATTGCCGTTGTTGTATTGGTTGGGCGCTGCCGCCGGGAGCCTTGTGCTGCTGCGGCGCGGATTGACGGACGCTCTTGGCGTTCTGTCCCTGGGACTGCTGCCGGCCTTGGTCTGGTGGTTGTACGCCGATGATCCACGGGCACTTCTGGTGCTGCTGGGGTCTTCGGGACTTGCGTTGGTTTTGCGCGCAAGTGAATCCTGGGTTCGCACGCTGCTGGTCAGCGTGGCGGTAGGGGTGGTGTTTTCGGTGGTGCTCGGGGCAGCGTTTGCAGCCCAGATCGAGATGCTCGCGCAAGCCTTGATAAAGGTCATGCCTGCGCTTCTCGGTGAGACCTACAAGCAATTGTCGGTCGAAGAGCAAGCGCGTTTCGCGTCCCTGATTGCGCCAGTCCTGACCGGACTGATTGCGGCTTTGTTGCAGATCGTCAGCGTGCTGAGCCTGATTGTCGGGCGTCATTGGCAGGCGTTGTTGTACAACCCGGGTGGTTTTGGTCGCGAGTTTCGCGCCATCCGGATCCCGCTGGGGCCGGCGATGTTACTGCTGGCGTTGATGCTTCTGGGCCCGAATCTCGGTGCACAGATGGCCATGTTGACGCCGTTGTGCAGTGTACCGCTGGTGTTCGCCGGACTGGCCCTGATTCACGGGCTGGTCGGGCAGAAGCGACTGGCCGGTTTCTGGCTGGTGGGGTTGTACGTCACGCTGTTGCTGTTCATGCAGCTGATCTATCCGTTGCTCGTGGTCTTGGCCATTGTCGACAGCCTGATTGATTTTCGCGGTCGTCACGTGTCGAAAGACACCGACAGCGCGAACGGTGAAGGTTAAAAGTTAGAGGATTTTCACATGCAACTGATCCTTCTGGAAAAAGTCACCAACCTGGGCAACCTGGGTGACAAAGTAAACGTTAAGGCCGGTTACGGTCGTAACTACCTGCTGCCTTACGGCAAAGCTACCGCCGCGACCCCAGCGAACATCGCTGCGTTCGAAGAGCGTCGTGCCGAGCTGGAAAAAGCTGCTGCAGACCGTAAAGCATCGGCTGAAAGCCGTGCTGCCCAACTGGCCGAGCTGGAAGTGACCATCACTGCCACCGCTGGCGACGAAGGCAAGCTGTTCGGTTCGATCGGTACTCACGACATCGCTGACGCACTGACCGCCTCCGGCGTTGAAGTTGCGAAAAGCGAAGTTCGTCTGCCGAACGGCACCATCCGCAACGTAGGTGAATTCGACGTGGCTGTGCACCTGCACGCCGAAGTTGAAGCCACCGTACGCGTTGTCGTGGTAGCAGCTTAAGCAACACCTGATCGGCTGGCGGCTTGTCCGTCAGACGGTTAACATCGGGCACGATCCTGTTTACAGGTCGTGCCCTTTGTCTTTCTGAACTCCCTGTTTTTCCAAACAACACAAGTGGCCATGAACGATATCTCCGCTCCCGAGCAATACGATCTGCAAACCGCTGCCCTGAAGGTGCCGCCGCATTCCATCGAGGCCGAACAGGCCGTACTCGGTGGTCTGATGCTGGACAACAACGCCTGGGAACGCGTGCTCGATCAAGTCTCCGACGGCGATTTCTATCGACATGACCACCGCCTGATCTTCCGTGCGATCGCCAAGCTGGCCGATCAGAACTCGCCGATCGACGTCGTGACCCTTGCCGAACAATTGGACAAGGAAGGTCAGACCTCGCAAGTCGGCGGTCTCGGTTACCTCGGCGAACTGGCGAAAAACACGCCGTCCGTCGCCAACATCAAGGCCTATGCGCAGATCGTCCGCCAGCGTGCGACGTTGCGCCAACTGATCGGTATCAGCACCGAGATCGCCGACAGCGCCTTCAACCCGGAAGGGCGCACTGCCGAGGAAATCCTCGACGAAGCCGAGCGCCAGATCTTCGCAATTGCCGAGGCCCGGCCGAAAACCGGTGGCCCGGTAGGCGTGAACGATTTGCTGACCAAGGCCATCGATCGCATCGACACGCTGTTCAACACTGACAACGCGATTACCGGCCTGTCCACTGGCTACACCGATCTCGACGAGAAAACCAGTGGCCTGCAGCCGGCTGACTTGATCATCGTCGCCGGTCGTCCATCGATGGGTAAAACCACCTTCGCGATGAACCTGGTGGAAAACGCCGTACTGCGCAGCGACAAGGCCGTTCTGGTGTATTCCCTCGAGATGCCAGGCGAATCGCTGGTCATGCGTATGCTCTCCTCGCTGGGCCGCATCGACCAGACCAAGGTGCGTTCCGGCCAACTGGAAGACGACGACTGGCCGCGGCTGACCTCGGCGGTCAACCTGCTCAATGACCGCAAACTGTTCATCGACGACACGGCTGGTATCAGCCCGTCGGAAATGCGTGCGCGGACCCGGCGTCTGGCGCGTGAACACGGCGAGATCGGCCTGATCATGATCGACTACCTGCAGTTGATGCAGATTCCGGGCTCCGGTGGCGACAACCGGACCAACGAGATTTCGGAAATCTCGCGTTCCTTGAAAGCCCTGGCCAAGGAATTCAACTGCCCGGTGGTGGCGCTGTCCCAGCTCAACCGTTCCTTGGAGCAGCGGCCGAACAAACGTCCAATCAACTCCGACCTCCGGGAATCCGGAGCGATCGAGCAGGATGCTGACGTGATCATGTTTGTGTACCGGGACGAGGTTTATCACCCGGAGACCGAGCATAAAGGTATTGCCGAAATCATCATCGGCAAGCAGCGGAACGGGCCGATCGGCTTTATCCGCCTGGCGTTTATCGGTAAGTACACCCGTTTCGAAAACCTTGCGCCGGGCAGCTATAACTTCGACGACGACGAGTAATTTAGCGTCCTGAAGGGCCCCATCGCTGGCAAGCCAGCTCCCACAGGGATCGCATCGGTCCTGTGGGAGCTGGCTTGCCAGCGATAGGGTCGCCACCAATTTCCGACCACAGCCGTCGGAATTGGTCAAAATTTGTGCTATATTCCGCGCCCGCGAAATTCAATGAAAGCCAACACCGGTTACCGACATGCAAGCAGCCAAGCCGTTATTTGACTATCCAAAGTACTGGGCCGAATGTTTCGGGCCAGCGCCATTCCTGCCGATGAGCAGGGAGGAGATGGATCAGCTTGGCTGGGATTCCTGCGACATCATCATCGTCACCGGTGATGCCTACGTCGATCACCCCTCGTTCGGCATGGCGATCATCGGCCGGCTGCTGGAGTCGCAAGGCTTCCGCGTCGGGATCATTGCCCAGCCAAACTGGCAGTCCAAAGACGACTTCATGAAGCTCGGCGAGCCGAACCTGTTCTTCGGCGTCGCGGCCGGCAACATGGACTCGATGATCAACCGCTACACCGCCGACAAGAAAATCCGTTCCGACGACGCCTATACCCCAGGCGGTATGGCCGGCAAACGTCCGGATCGCGCGAGCCTGGTCTACAGCCAGCGCTGCAAAGAGGCTTACAAAAACGTGCCGATCGTCCTCGGCGGCATTGAAGCTTCCCTGCGTCGTATCGCCCACTACGACTATTGGCAGGATCGTGTGCGTAACTCGATCCTGATCGACGCCTGCGCCGACATTCTGCTGTACGGCAACGCCGAGCGCGCGATTGTCGAAGTCGCCCAGCGTCTGTCCTACGGACACAAAATCGAAGACATCACCGACGTGCGCGGCACCGCGTTCATTCGTCGCGATACGCCGAAAGACTGGTACGAAGTCGACTCGACGCGCATCGATCGTCCGGGCAAGGTCGACAAGATCATCAACCCGTACGTGAACACCCAGGACACCCAGGCCTGCGCCATCGAGCAGGAAAAAGGTCCGGTTGAAGATCCGCAGGAAGCCAAGGTCGTACAGATCCTGGCCAGCCCGCGCATGACCCGCGACAAGACCGTGATTCGTCTGCCGTCGGTTGAAAAAGTGCGTGGCGACGCCGTTCTGTATGCCCACGCCAACCGCGTGTTGCACCTGGAAACCAACCCGGGCAACGCCCGTGCGCTGGTGCAGAAGCACGGCGAAGTCGACGTCTGGTTCAATCCGCCGCCGATTCCGATGACCACGGAAGAAATGGACTACGTGTTCGGCATGCCTTACGCCCGTGTTCCGCACCCGGCGTACGGCAAGGAGAAGATCCCGGCCTACGACATGATCCGTTTCTCGGTGAACATCATGCGTGGCTGTTTCGGTGGCTGCACCTTCTGCTCGATCACCGAGCACGAGGGCCGGATCATCCAGAACCGTTCCGAAGAATCGATCATTCGCGAGATCGAAGAGATTCGCGACAAGGTCCCGGGCTTCACCGGCGTCATTTCCGACCTCGGCGGCCCGACCGCGAACATGTACCGCATCGCCTGCAAGACGCCGGAAATCGAATCGGCGTGCCGCAAGCCATCCTGCGTGTTCCCGGGCATCTGCCCGAACCTGAACACCGACCACTCGTCGCTGATTCAGCTGTACCGCAGCGCCCGTGCGTTGCCGGGTGTGAAGAAGATTCTGATTGCCTCCGGCCTGCGTTACGACCTCGCGGTCGAGTCGCCGGAGTACGTCAAAGAGCTGGTGACCCACCACGTCGGCGGTTACCTGAAGATCGCCCCGGAACATACCGAGGAAGGTCCGCTCAACCAGATGATGAAACCGGGCATTGGCAGCTATGACAAGTTCAAGCGCATGTTCGAGAAGTACACCAAGGAAGCGGGCAAAGAGCAGTACCTGATTCCGTACTTCATCGCCGCCCACCCGGGCACCACCGACGAAGACATGATGAACCTCGCTCTGTGGCTCAAGGGCAACGGCTTCCGCGCCGACCAGGTGCAGGCGTTCTACCCGTCGCCGATGGCCACCGCCACCGCGATGTACCACTCGGGCAAGAACCCGCTGCGCAAAGTCACTTACAAGAGTGACGCGGTGACCATCGTCAAGAGCGAAGAGCAGCGTCGTCTGCACAAGGCGTTCTTGCGTTATCACGACCCGAAAGGCTGGCCGATGCTGCGTGAAGCGTTGATCCGCATGGGCCGCGCCGACCTGATCGGTTCGGGCAAGGATCAGTTGATCCCGACGCACCAGCCGACCACCGACAGCTATCAGAGCGCCCGTCGCAAGAACTCGACGCCGGCCGGCAGCCATAAAGTGGCGAAGGAAGGCAAAGAGAAGACCACCAAGATCCTCACTCAGCACACCGGCTTGCCGCCACGTGCCAGTGATGGTGGTAATCCTTGGGACAAGCGTGAACAGGCCAAGGCTGCGGCGTTTGCCCGCAACCAGCAGGCGGCCAAGGAACGTAAGGACGCCGCGAAAGGCAAAGGGCCGAAGCCGACCCGCAAGCCGGTCGTACCGCGCTAAGTTGCTTTTTAGCTGAACAGAACGCCAACTTTCGGGTTGGCGTTTTTTTTTGAGTCAGAAGATCGCAGCCTGCGGCAGCTCCTACAGTGGGATTCGCGTTTCCCTGTAGGGGCTGCCGCAGGCTGCGATCTTTTGATCTTCGCCACATTTAGGCGCAACTTCGCCCAACCATTTCCCCGCATCGCCCGATTTTGGTGCTGTACTGCCCTGAGCATTCCGGGAAAGCGCCCAAGCCTCTGCATGGCATAAGTCTTGCGCGCTTTCGAATACGCTTAGGCTCGCAGGAGGCACGCCGTGTCGATTCATGTCGCATTGCATCACGTCACGCATTACCGCTACGACCGCGCTGTCGAACTCGGCCCGCAGATCGTTCGCCTGCGCCCGGCCGCCCACAGCCGCACGCGGATTCTGTCGTATGCGCTGAAAGTCTCGCCCGAGCAGCATTTCATCAACTGGCAGCAAGACCCGCAGGGCAACTACCTCGCGCGGTTGGTGTTCCCGGAGAAAACCGATGAATTGCGCATCGAAGTCGATCTGCTGGCCGAAATGGCCGTGTTCAATCCCTTCGATTTCTTCCTCGAACCCTACGCCGAGAAAATCCCCTTTGCCTACGCCGCCGATGAACGCAAGGAACTGGCGCCGTATCTCGAAACCCTGCCGCTGACACCGAAATTCAAAGCGTATCTGGACGCCATCGACCGCACGCCGCTGCCGGCAGTGGACTTCCTCGTCGCGCTCAATCAGCGCCTGAGCGAAGACATCGGCTACCTGATTCGCATGGAGCCCGGCGTGCAAACCCCGGAGCACACCCTCGAACATGCGTCCGGCTCGTGCCGCGACTCGGCGTGGTTGCTGGTGCAACTGCTGCGCAACCTTGGCCTGGCTGCGCGATTTGTCTCCGGTTATCTGATTCAACTGACGGCCGACGTGAAAAGTCTCGACGGCCCGTCCGGCACCGACGTGGATTTCACCGACCTGCACGCCTGGTGTGAGGTGTACTTGCCGGGTGCTGGCTGGATTGGTCTGGATGCCACGTCCGGGTTGTTCGCCGGTGAAGGGCATATCCCTTTGGCCTGTAGTCCCGATCCGTCCTCGGCAGCGCCGATCAGTGGCTTGGTCGAACCGTGCGAATGCGTGTTCAGCCACGAAATGTCGGTGGAACGAATATGGGAGGCGCCGCGCGTCACCAAGCCTTACACCGATGAGCAATGGCTGGCGATTCAGGCACTGGGCCGGCAGATCGATGCCGATCTACTGGCAGACGACGTACGCCTGACCATGGGCGGCGAGCCGACTTTCGTCTCTATCGATGACCCCGATGGCGCCGAGTGGAACACCGCCGCACTCGGTGAGGATAAACGCCGGCTCTCCGCCGAACTGTTCCAGCGCATGCGCAAGCACTACGCGCCGAAGGGCCTGGTGCATTTTGGTCAAGGCAAGTGGTATCCCGGCGAGCAACTGCCGCGCTGGTCGCTCAATTGCTATTGGCGCCGCGACGGCATACCGATCTGGCACAACGACGCGCTGATTGCTGACGAACAACAGGATTACGGTGCCACGGGTGAGTTGGCCGGGCGTTTTCTCGCCAGTGTCGCCGAACGCCTGAAACTGCCTACACGTTTTGTGTTCCCGGCCTACGAAGACAACTTCTATTACCTCTGGCGCGAGGGCACGTTGCCGAGCAACGTCAGTGCCGAAGATTCACGTCTGGAGGAACCGCTGGAGCGTGCACGCCTGCGCAAAGTCTTCAGTCAGGGCCTGAACAAGGTGATCGGCCAAGTGCTGCCGCTGGCGCGTACCGCCAAGGGCGATCAATGGCAAAGCGGACGCTGGTACCTGCGAGACGAGCATTGCCGCTTGGTGCCGGGGGATTCGCCACTGGGCTATCGCCTGCCGCTCGGTTCGCAGCCGTGGGTAAAGGCCGCCGAATACCCGTTTATTCACCCTCAAGATCCGAATCAGGACTTTCCCGAACTGCCGCAAACCGCGCAGCTCAACCGTCACGGCGAACCGGCGCTGGTTGACGAGCGGGCCCCGAAGATCGACGAATCCGCCGACTGGCTGACCCGCACCGCGTTCTGTGCCGAAGCCCGCGAGGGGCGGTTGTACCTGTTCATGCCGCCGCTGGAGCGGGTCGAGGATTATCTAGAGCTGGTTGCAGCGATCGAGGCCACCGCCGAAGAACTGCATTGTCCGGTACTGCTGGAAGGCTACGAGCCGCCGAACGATTTACGCCTGAGCAACTTCCGCATCACCCCGGACCCTGGCGTGATCGAGGTCAACGTGCAGCCGTCGGCGACCTGGGACGAGTTGGTCGAGCGCACCGAATTCCTCTATGAAGAAGCGCGGCAGACGCGGCTCACCACCGAGAAGTTCATGATCGACGGCCGCCACACCGGTACCGGCGGCGGTAACCACTTTGTGCTCGGTGGCGCGACGCCGGCGGATTCGCCGTTCCTGCGCCGCCCTGATCTGCTGCGCAGTCTGATCAGCTACTGGCACAACCATCCTTCGCTGTCGTATCTGTTTTCCGGTTTGTTCATCGGCCCGACGTCGCAGGCGCCGCGCGTTGACGAGGCGCGCAATGACGCGCTGTATGAACTGGAAATCGCTTTCGCGCAGATGCCGGAACCGGGCGAGGAGTGCGCGCCGTGGCTGGTCGATCGACTGCTGCGCAATTTGCTGATCGACGTCACTGGCAACACTCATCGTGCCGAGTTCTGCATCGACAAACTGTATTCGCCGGATGGCGCCACCGGGCGTCTCGGCTTGCTGGAGTTGCGCGCATTCGAAATGCCGCCGCATGCGCGCATGAGCCTGGCTCAACAGTTATTGCTGCGGGCGTTGGTCGCACGGTTCTGGCGTGAACCTTATGCGCCGCCGAAACTGGCGCGCTGGGGCACCGAGCTGCACGATCGCTTCTTGTTGCCGCACTTTATCGAGCAGGATTTCGCTGACGTTATCGTCGAACTGAACAATGCCGGTTATCCGCTGCGGGCGGAATGGTTCGCCGCGCACCTGGAGTTTCGGTTCCCCAAGGTTGGCGATTACGCCGTCAACGGCATTGAACTGGAACTGCGACAGGCGCTGGAGCCCTGGCATGTGTTGGGTGAGGAGGGCGCGGCAGGTGGCACGGTGCGTTATGTCGATTCATCGCTGGAGCGTTTGCAGGTCAAGGTCAAAGGGCTGCCGCCGCAGCGTTATCTGCTGACCTGTAATGGCGTCGCGGTGCCGTTGCACCCGAGCGGGCGCGTCGGTGAATTCGTCGCCGGTGTGCGTTACCGCGCCTGGCAACCGGCCAACTGCCTGCAACCGACGATACCTGTCCACGCACCGCTGGTGTTCGACCTGCTCGATACCTGGATGGGACGCTCGCTGGGCGGCTGTCAGTACCACGTCGCTCATCCCGGCGGGCGTAATTACGAGACGTTGCCGGTCAATGCCAACGAAGCGGAGAGCCGGCGCATGGCGCGATTCTTCCGTGTCGGACACACGCCAGGGAAACTTCCTATACCGAACGTGGAAATCAGTGACGAGCTGCCGATGACAATCGATTTACGACGTTTCTAAGGCCTACACGACATGCGGATTTTTCGTCTATCCGCACGTCATGTGCCTGCGTTAGTCTGACCGTTCCCTGCTGTCTGCCGAGCTTTCCATGCCTGACCTGCTAGACCGCTACCCGCTGACGGCGGGCACTTATCATGAACTGCTCGACGGCAGTGGCGCGGTGCGCCCGCACTGGCAGCGGCTGTTCGATCAGTTGCAGCGCAGCAGCCCGGCGCAGTTGGTGCAGCGGCAGGCGTTGCTGGCGCGACAGATTCAGGAAAACGGCGTCACCTATAACGTTTATGCCGATCCCAAAGGCGCAGATCGGCCGTGGGAACTGGATTTGCTGCCGCATGTGATTGCGGCGAATGAATGGCAACAGTTGTCAGCCGGGATCGCTCAGCGTGCGCGCCTGCTCAATGCCGTGCTGGCGGATCTCTATGGCCCACAAAAGCTGATCAGTGAGGGGTTGCTGCCGGCGGAACTGGTCTTCGGCCACAACAATTTTCTCTGGCCGTGTCAGGGCATTGCGCCGCCGGAAGGGGCTTTTCTGCATCTTTACGCGGTGGATCTGGCGCGCACGCCAGACGGCCGCTGGTGGGTTACGGCTGATCGCACCCAGGCACCCTCGGGTGCCGGTTATGCGCTGGAAAATCGCACCATTGTCTCTCGCGCCTTTCCCGAGCTGTACCGCGACCTGAAGGTGCAGCACCTGGCCGGTTTCTTCCGCACCTTGCAGGAAACCCTCGTGCGTCAGGCGCCGAGCGGCGATGACGCGCCGCTGGTGGTCTTGCTCACGCCGGGGCGCTTCAACGAAAGCTACTTCGAACATTTGTATCTCGCCCGCCAGCTCGGTTATCCCCTGGTCGAGGGCGGTGACCTGACCGTGCGCGATGCTACGGTCTACCTGAAAACCCTCAGCGGGTTGCGCCGCGTGCACGCGATCATGCGCCGACTCGACGACGACTTCTGCGACCCGCTGGAGTTGCGCACGGACTCGGCACTCGGCGTTCCCGGTCTGCTCGAAGCGGTGCGTCAGGGCCGCGTGCTGGTGACTAACGCGTTGGGTAGCGGCGTGCTGGAGTCGCCGGGGTTGCTGGGGTTTCTGCCGAAGATCAATCAATACCTGTTCGGCGAAGAACTGATCCTGCCGTCGATTGCCACGTGGTGGTGCGGCGAGGCGCCGGTGCTGGCACAGGCGCTGGAAAAACTTCCGGAACTGTTGATCAAACCGGCGTTTCCCTCACAGACTTTTGCGCCCGTATTTGGCCGGGATCTGAGCGAAAAACAGCGCCAGGGTCTCGCTTTGCGCATGCAAGCGCGGCCTTATGCCTACGTAGCGCAAGAATTGGCGCAACTGTCCCACGCGCCGATCTGGCAGGCCGAGAACGGTCAACTGCAACCCCGAGCGATCGGCATGCGCATGTACGCCGTCGCCAGTCGCGACGGTTATCGTGTGCTGCCCGGTGGCCTGACCCGGGTGGCCGCCGAGGCTGATGCCGAGGTGGTGTCGATGCAGCGCGGCGGCGCAAGCAAGGACACCTGGGTGCTGGGCGAGCGTCCGCCGAGTGGCGAACAATGGAAAACCCAGCGCAATGTCGGCGTGCATGATCTTGTCAGGCGCGATCCCTATCTGCCGTCGCGGGTGGTGGAAAACCTGTTCTGGTTCGGCCGTTATTGCGAGCGCTGTGACGACAGTGCGCGACTGCTTCGGATCATGCTCGCGCGATATGTCGACGGCGATGACCCGCAAGCCTTGCAGGCAGCCGTCGACCTCGGCGAACGACTGACGCTGTTACCGGACGAAGGTGAGTTGCCTGAACGTTTGCTGGCCGCACTGCTCGGCGATGACTGGTCGTTCAGCCTGCGCTCCAACCTGCAACGCTTGCAGTGGGCCGCCTCGCAGGTGCGCGGCAAGCTTTCGCGGGAGAACTGGCAGGCACTGGTCGAATTGCAGCGCGAAGCCACTGAGCTGGACACCGACGAGCCGGATTTCGGCGAGTTGCTGGATTTTCTCAACCGCCTGGTGATGTCGCTGGCGGCGTTGTCCGGTTTTGCCCTCGACGACATGACCCGCGACGAAGGCTGGCGCTTTCTGATGATTGGTCGACGCATTGAGCGTCTGCAATTTCTCAGCAGCAGTCTGGCGGCATTTCTACGCGGCGCCGGCGCGTTCGATCAGTCGGGGCTGGAATGGCTGCTGGAACTGGGCAACAGCAGCATCACCTATCGCTCGCGTTATCTG
The DNA here is from genome assembly GCF_000282515.1 of Pseudomonas sp. GM80. Classification (GTDB taxonomy): domain Bacteria; phylum Pseudomonadota; class Gammaproteobacteria; order Pseudomonadales; family Pseudomonadaceae; genus Aquipseudomonas. The sequence continues at coordinate 18,163 of NZ_AKJD01000039.1, read as the reverse complement.
GCGGTGGCGCAATTGATTCCAGTGCTTGATCTGTTGCTGCTCGATGAGCAAAACCCGCACGCGGTGTTGTTCCAGTTGAAATTGGTGACGCGCACACTGAAGCGTTTGAACGATGATTTCGGTGCGCCACGGGAGGCGGGATTGCCGCAGTTGGTCGAACGTCTGGCGCGGTTCGATCTGGGCTGCCTGGAAAACCCGTTGTTCGGCGAGAACAGTGTGCGTGCGGCCCTCGATGGCCTGGCGGATCTACTGCAAGCCATCGCCGAGGCCAGTGGTCAGGTCTCGGATCGTTTGGCGTTGCGCCATTTCGCCCATGTCGATGATGTCAGCCAGCGTACGGTGTCCGTCTGATGAGCGCGCATTACCAGATCTTCCACGACACCTGTTATCACTACGACAGTCCGGTATCGCTGGCGCAGCAACTGGCGCATCTGTGGCCGCGCGAATGCGCCTGGCAGCGCTGCACTGAACAAGCGTTGTTGATCAGCCCGGAGCCGACGGCGCGCCGCGATGAGCTGGATGTGTTTGGCAACCCGCTGACCCGATTGGCCTTCGAACGGCCGCACGATGAATTGCAGGTCAATGCACGGCTGACGGTGGAAGTGCTGGCGCGGCCTGCGCTGGATTTCAAGCAGTCGCCGGCATGGGAGCAGACCCGCGATGCGTTGACCTACAGCAGTCAGCCGTTGTCCGCCGAAATACTTGAGGCGTGTCGCTATCGGTTCCAGTCACCGTATGTACATTTGAAGCGCAGCTTCGTCGAGTTCTCGCAAAGCTGCTTTTCACCTGGGCAGCCATTGATGCTCGGCGTGCAAGCCTTGATGCAGAAGATTTTCAGCGAATTCACTTTTGATGCCGAAGCGACCCAGGTGGCGACGCCGCTGGTGGAAGTGCTGGAGCGGCGTCGCGGGGTCTGTCAGGACTTTGCTCATTTGATGCTGGCGTGTGTGCGCTCGCGAGGCCTGGCGGCGCGTTATGTCAGTGGCTATCTGCTGACTCAGCCACCACCGGGGCAGCCACGCTTGATCGGCGCCGATGCGTCACATGCCTGGGTGTCGGTGTTTTGTCCGGTGCTGGGCTGGGTGGATTTTGATCCGACCAACAATGTGCAACCGGCGCTGGAACACATCACATTGGCGTGGGGGCGGGATTTTTCCGATGTATCGCCGTTGCGCGGGGTGATCCTTGGCGGCGGCAATCACGACCCGGAAGTGCGCGTCACCGTAATGCCCATCAATGAGTGATAAAGCACCCTGTGGGAGCAGGCTTGCCCGCGATGGCGGAGTGTCTGTGATGACTTTTTTGGCTGTGCCGCAATCATCGCGGGCAAGCCCGCTCCCACAGGGTTTTGTGGCAAATTCTGAGGGGAAGGGCTGTGAGGGCCGGCGGTGGAACCGCCAGCCCCGTCACAAATCCGCAGGGTCTGATTCGATCATCAAACCCGGTGGGGCTCAGGCGTCGGGCGCCTGATCTTTCGGTGCTTCAATTGCATCAACATCATCTTCTGTTGCCACTTCACCCTCAGGGTTCAGTGCTGCTTCTTCAGCTGTTTGTTTCTTGCGCTGAAGCTTTTCCTCTTTCTTCTGTTCCTTTGCCAGGTCTCGTTGACGTTTGGCGAAGGAGTAATTGGGTTTGGCCATGGGCGTTCCTCTTGGTCGAAGGTGAGGTTGAGCGGCGCGTATTCTGCCCTGTATCGGTGCCTTGCGGTTAGCCGGGTTTTTGGTCGACCCATTTTGGCGTGACGGTCGGCTTCCAGTTATCCAGAGCATCGAGCAGCGTTTGTGGCGATTCGCTCACTTGCAGCATGTCACGGTGTGGCGCGCGAACGAAGCCTTCGCCGACGATGTGGTCAAGAAAAGCAGTGAGTTTGCTGTAAAAACCGTTCACTTCCAGCAGCCCCAGCGGTTTGCCGTGGTAACCGAGCTGGCCCCAGGTCCAGACTTCGAACAGCTCTTCCAGCGTGCCGAGGCCGCCGGGCAGGGCGATGAACGCATCGCTGAGTTCAGCCATGCGCGCCTTGCGCGCGTGCATGCCGTCGACCACTTCCAGGCGTGTCAGGCTTTTATGGCCAATCTCTTTGTCCATCAGGCTCTGCGGAATGATGCCGATCACTTCGCCGCCGGCGGCCAGGGCAGCGTCGGCGACAATTCCCATCAAACCCACGGCGCCACCGCCGTAAACCAGCGTCAGCTTACGCTCGGCGAGGGCTTGGCCAAGGGCGATGGCGGCTTCGGTGTAAGCCGGGACGGTGCCGGCGTTGGCACCACAAAATACACACACGGATTTCACAGACATGCCTTCCTCCTGGGTCAATCCGTCACAGGGTAATGGCTGGCAGGCCTCGATCCAAGGACTAAACTTCGCGCTCCGGTGATTCAAAGGTACCGCTGGCGCCACAGGCGTAGGCGGCGAGCAAACTGCACAACAGACCGTTAAAGAACATGACAGGCACTCCGTCTCAGTAGATGCGCCGATCATAGGGCGGGCCGGGGAATCTGGCCGTTAGATTGTCTCGATGAGTGTCATAGCCTGAAAGTTGTATACAATTTTTGACTCAAGTCATAGGAACTTGCGAAGATTTCAGGCAGTCTTTCCACCATTAGTGTTTTTGTTAACCCTGCCTTGGAGATTCACCATGTTTTCCAAAGTTGTTGCGGTATCCCTGCTGGCCCTGGCCAGCAGCCAATTGATGGCTGCCGAGTGCAAAACCACCGTTGACTCCACCGATCAGATGTCCTTCAACACCAAGGAAATCGTGATCGACAAGAGCTGCAAGACCTTCACCGTCGAACTGACCCACTCCGGCAGCCTGCCGAAAAACGTCATGGGCCATAACCTGGTGATCAGCAAAGAAGCTGACATGCAGCCAATCGCTACCGCTGGCCTGGCCGCCGGTATCGACAAGAACTACCTGCCGGAAGGTGACGCGCGCATCATCGCCCACACCAAGATCATCGGCGCCAAGGAAACCGACTCGCTGACCTTCGATGTGGCGAAGATTGCAGACGGTGGCTACGGCTTCTTCTGCTCGTTCCCTGGCCACATCTCGATGATGAAAGGCACGATTACCGTCAAGTAATTGAGTCAGGCATAAAAAAAGCGTCCCTCGGGACGCTTTTTTGTTTTCTGTAGGAGCTGCCGAAGGCTGCGATCTTTTGATTTTGTTTTTGAAGATCAAAAGATCGCAGCCTCGTTTCACTCGACAGCTCCTACAGGGGCTTGCAACTTACGGGGCGAATGGCATCACGCGTTTGTGATGGGTCTTGTTGTAAGTTGCGACGATGATGTCGAACGCTTCCTGGCGCACCGGTTCGCCATGCAGGAAGGCGTCGATTTCGGCATAGGTCACGCCGTGGGACGCTTCGTCGGGTTTGCCCGGCGACAGGTCTTCCAGATCCGCCGTCGGCACTTTCTCGACCAGCGACTCCGGCGCGCCAAAGCTGCGGGCAATCGCGCGCACCTGATTTTTCACCAGGCCGCTTAGCGGCGCCAGATCGCAGGCGCCGTCACCGAACTTGGTGAAGAAACCCATCACCGCTTCCGCCGCGTGGTCGGTGCCGATCACCAGCCCGTGCGCTGCGCCGGCGATGGTGTACTGAGCAACCATGCGCATCCGCGCCTTGGTGTTGCCGAGGACGAAATCCACCGAGACCGCGTGCTTGCCTTCAAAGGCTGCGACTTCACTGGCCAGCGACTTCACGGCCGGGCCGATGTTGACGGTGTGGCGTTCATCCGGGGCGATGAAATCCACCGAGGCCTGGGCGTCGTGCTCGTCGAACTGGGTTTCGTACGGCAGGCGCACGGCGATGAATTTGTAGTCGTTGTCGCCAGTCTGGTCACGCAGTTCGCGCATCGCGCGCTGGGCCAGCAGGCCTGCGGTCAGCGAATCGACGCCGCCGCTGATGCCCAGCACCAGCGTCTTGAGCCCGGAATTGACCAGGCAATCCTGAATAAAGGCAATGCGCCGGGCGACTTCGGCCTGCAGGGCCTGGTAGTCGGCGAACGGCGGTTGCACCTTGAGCTGCTGCGCAATCTCACGCTGTACGGCTTGCATGAATTCACTCCTTGCTAGATAGACGGGAATCGGCAGGAACCTGGAACACGTGTCGCAAATAGGCGACGAAATTCGGATCTTTGCAGTGGGACTTGCCTGGCTCGTCGGAGATCTTCGCCACCGGTTGGCCGTTGCAGGCGGTCATTTTAAGCACGATGCTCATCGGTTCGACACCCGGAATGTCGCAGGTGAGGTTGGTGCCGATGCCGAAGCTGACGTTGATCCGACCGTGCAGCGCGCGGAAGATCTCCAGCGACTTGGGCAGGGTCAGGCTGTCGGAGAACACCAGCGTCTTGCTCATCGGGTCGATGCCGAGCTTGTGGTAATGCGCGATGCATTTTTCGCCCCACACCACAGGATCCCCGGAGTCGTGGCGCAGGCCATCGAACAGTTTGGCGAAAAACAGATCGAAATCGCCGAGGAAGGCATCGGTGGTGATGCAGTCGGTGAGCGCGATCCCCAACAAACCTCGGTACTCGCGCACCCAGCAATCAAGCGCAGCGATCTGGCTGTCGATCAACCGTGGGCCGAGTTGCTGGTGGGCCATGATCCATTCATGGGCCATGGTGCCCAGCGGTTTCATGTCCAGTTCGCGCGACAGGTGCACGTTGCTGGTGCCGACAAAACGCCCGGGGAAATCGTGCTTGAGCACGTTCACCACTTCTTCCTGCACGCGGTAGGAAAACCGGCGGCGGGTGCCGAAATCGGCGACCTGCAGTTGCGATAATTCGTCGGCCGAGGCGTTGGCGGTCAGCCAGTCGAACTTGCGATAGAGCTGCTCGCGCGCCTGCTCGAGCACGGTTTCGCGGTAGCGATAGCGGTTGCGCACTTCGCTGACGATCGCCAGCAGCGGCACTTCGTAAAGGATTACATGCAGCCATGGCCCGCGCAGACGGATGAACAGCTCGCCGTTCTCGATGCCGGTGTGCACGTAGCGCAGGTTGAAGCGGAACAGCCCGAGGAAACGCAGGAAGTCCGGTTTCAGGAAGCTGATGCGTTCAAGGAAATTCAACTGGTCGGCGCTCAGGCTCAGCTCGGCCAGGCGCTCGATCTGATAGCGGATCTCGGCCAGATACGGGCGCAGATCCTCGCTGTTACGGCAACGAAACTCCCATTCGACTTCGACGTTGGGGTAGTTGTGCAGCACCGCCTGCATCATCGTCAATTTGTAGAAGTCGGTGTCGAGCAGGTTCTGCACGATGCGATCGGCAAACACGCTCTCGCTCATAACGGGGTCTCCAGGTGCGCCGCGCTGTGGCGCGGTCTCAATCAATGGCGCTAGTGGCGCATATCAGCGGTGGGGATTGCCAGCGCTTTTTTACTCTCGGGTGAAAGATCCTCTGAGGCCATACATCTCAGCCCACAAAACTTGGCTATTTTCGGTTGCGCCTCAAGTGCCGCTTGAATGACTTGTTCGAGTTGTACCCCGCTTTTTAAATAATCGGCCAGCAACGAGTGCTTGGGTATCAGCTTGATTTCAACTGCTTTAACCAAAGCAGCTCTGAGCATTTCCTGGGTCACGATTTTATACATGAATGACTCCTCCTTTGAAGGTGATCTGTTCCAGCGTGTCGACGCCGTCCTGAAGTAGCACGTACGCTGGAAGTATTAGTTTATAAAAATCAGAATCGTTGGTGCCCTTGATGGTGACTAATGTGAAAGCCTCCAAAAGGCCCGCGGAAGCGCGAATTCTGAAACAAGCGTCTTCAAATAACTGATTGGGTGTGGCATGCGAGTCTATAAAGTATGTTGGAGTATTAGTTGCATTTGCCTTGAGGGGGTAAAAGCGATTCATGGGATAAAGTCCTTCTGTTTGTTCTGGGCGTGACGGCTCGAAGAAAGCATGGTTCTTGAGATTTTATTCTTAGGTGCATTTGATGCAGTAGCTGCAAAGCCATTAATTGATTTAATGACTTTGCATGTTCTGTTTAACGTTTGGCAGTCTGTTTGCGGGTGCTCGAAGAAATAACGTTCTCGCTATGAGTATTTATGTCTGGGCAGCTATATCCCGGCGCGGCGTTGTTCGTCATAGTCGCGCACAACACGCATGCTTATGTTGAAGAGCAAGAACATCGCTACCAGGTTGACAAGCGCGAGCAGCGTCATGGTGATGTCTGCAAAAGCCAGAACAGTGGACAGGTCTTCGACGGAGCCCCAGTAGACTAATATCAGTACTAGCGCACGGTACAAGAGCAGCGTCTTACGAGGCTCACCCAACATGAACCGCAAGCTGTTTTCTCCCAGGTAATAGTTGTAAAGCATCGCCGTGAATACGAAGAGCGCAAGTGTTACGCTGATAAACATTCGTCCCCATTCCCCAACGACTGCTGCCAGCGAGTTTTGTGCCAGCGCAATCCCGTCACCTTCAAATCCTGGTGTGTAGAAACCCGATAGCAAAATCAGTAGTGCGGTACAGGTGCAGATTATGAAAGTATCGATGAAAACACTCAGTGCTTGTACGACGCCTTGTGCAACCGGGTGGCCGATCTTCGCCACTGACGCGACATTGGGGGCGCTTCCCAGTCCTGCCTCGTTGGAAAACACTCCGCGTCTCACCCCCATGATGATTGCGCTGCCAACCAGCCCGCCATAAGCCTGATCCAGCCCGAACGCGCTGTTAATAATGGTCATGAGCATCGCTGGAACTTGGTCGAACTGCAGAACCATTACGTAGGCCGTCACGCTGATGTAGGCGAGAACTTTAATAGGTACCAGAAGGTCAGCAACTGCCGCTATGCGCTTTATCCCGCCAATGAAAACGACCCCCAGCATCAGCGCAAGTGCAAGCCCTGACCAGATCGGTGCTACGCCAAACGCATCTTTTAGTGAATGAGATACCGCATGCGATTCGAGGCCGTTGATCGCAAATCCAAAAGTCACCAGCAATAGTACGGCTGCGATCATGCCGAGCCAGCGCTTGTCCAGACCGTGCTGGATGTACCAGGACGGGCCCCCTCGATAGAGGCCTTTGCCATCGCTACGCTTATAGAGTTGTCCCAGCGTACATTCGAAAAAGCTACTCGACATGCCCAAGAGAGCAGTCATCCACATCCAGAACACCGCACCAGGCCCGCCCATGCTTACCGCGATCCCGACGCCGACGATGTTACCCGTGCCGACTCGCCCGGCAAGGCTGAGCATAAGCGCCTGAAATGAACTCAAGTGATGGCTGTTGCCGCGCCAACTGCCGTGTAATACGCCAAACATATGGGGGAAATACCTCAACTGAACAAATCCGGATCGGACAGTGAAGTAGCTTCCCAGGCCAAGCACTAAAGGTATTAATACCTTGCCTGACAGAAAGTCGTTGATGATGTCTAGCATTCCAAGCTCCTTGCTTTGTGAGTGCTGGCGAATTAATGGTGTCGCCAGTCCTGAAGCCTTTCAGGAGTCGTAATATCCAGCCATATTTAATCTGATGCAATTTCGCAAGTTGCTCAAATGTGATGCTGGTTGCTGCTATGGTGAGTTCTCCTGGGTTTCTTGCTGAGTGATTTATGTGTGAGTTTTTTTCCGCAAACTTGAGGTTTCTGTGTGGTCACTACAGATCTGTCGCAGAGGTCTGTAGGAAGGTTCGTATTAATCGTGGGCAATTTAATAAGTATCTTTGTGGGAATAGTATGCCCGCACCTTTTAACCTCAAGCGGATTTGCGATTTTTTTGGTGTGGAAGAGTTTGAAATGCGCCTGCCAAGCGAGCAGTTCATTGCATTGATTGGCGTAAAAACCAGCAAAGCCAGGCTCTTCGATGAAGAAACAGTGTCACAAAGAGTTTTGAAACACCTGCGCAAACAATCCTCACCAGAACTGAAGGCTCACACGGGGTATTACCACGAGTACTACCACGCGATGACTGAACCGGGTTCCATTCTGTGTTCACTTGTGCATGTGCGGGAAGAAGGCGATGACATAGTGTATGAACGAAATGAGCAGTTACAGATGTCTGGGGTAGAAGGCGGGTTTGAACGATATCGATATAAAGGTGTTGCTTATTACCTGCGAGATCGCCTTTTTTTCGTAGATTATGAATCGCTGACTTCAAACGAGATCAGTCAAACTATTCTCATTCCAAGTTTCAAAAGCTGCATTACACGGTTAAATGGATTGAAGCTTGGCGTTTCGGCTGCTGATCATCGCGCCCCTTCCTGTTCAAGAGTTGTCTGGGATTATCTGGGACAGGAAATTGATCGGGTCGCGGCCTATCGTCGTGTCCGGTTGTACAAACCTGATGATTGCGCCATTGATGACGATCTGCGCGCGCGTCTCGCTCAAGCTCAGGTTGTGGATGGCCTGTTTGTGATCGTTTGACAAATTTTCGTAGGAGCTGCCGAAGGCTGCGATCTTTTGATGTTGGTTTTGAAGATCAAAAGATCGCAGCCTTCGGCAGCTCCTACAGGGGATTGTCGATCTGTTCGAGCATCCATTTGACGAAGTCGCGCACCTTCGGTACTTCCGCCGCGTGTTCGGGGTACGCCAGGTAATAGGCGTCGCTGCTCGGCATTGCATACTGCCAGGGAATGACCAGTTTACCGTCGGCCAATTCCTCTTCCACCAGAAACCTTGGCAACAGCGCCACGCCACAACCCACCTGTGCGGCACGAATGCACATATAAAAGGTTTCAAACCGTGGCCCGTGATAGCTGTGTTCGGTCTGGTAGCCCTGGCTGTCGAACCAGTCGTGCCAGGCCTGCGGGCGCGAGGCATTTTGCAGCAGGACCAGATCGGTGAGTTGCGTCGGATCAGTAAACGGCTTGTCGGGCATGCTGCCTGGCGCGCAGACCGGCACCAGCTCTTCGCCGAACAATTTCAGGCATTCCGTGCCAGGCCGCGAACCCTGACCGAAATAAAACGCCAGATCGCTGCGCCCTTGCAGTAAATCATCTGCTTCCTGCTCGTTGCACAAGTCCAGATGAATTGACGGATGGCGCAAACGCCAGCCTTTCAGGCGCGGCACCAGCCAACGCGCGCCGAAGGTCGATGGCGTCGATACGCGTAAGACTTCGGTCTCGCCGCCGTAGGAACGCAGGTAATGAGTCGACATCTCCACCTGCGTGAGGATTTTTCGTACTTCGACCAAGTACAAATCCCCGGCCGGGGTCATCTGCAAACGTCGGCGCACCCGGAGGAACAATAAGTGTTGTAACAATTCCTCAAGCTGCGCGACCTGCTTGCTCACCGCACTCTGGGTCAGGTTCAGCTCCTCGGCGGCGCGGGTGAAGCTCAGGTGGCGGGTCACGGCTTCGAAGCACTGCAGGGCAGTGATCGAGGGCAAGTGGCGTTTGTTCAGCATGGCCGATCCTTTTCTTGTCTTTCTATGCTCAGCATGAATAAACGGAATGATATCTCGCGTAAAGGTCGTTTGTTGCCTTGCCAATGTGACGCTACAACTAAAGGCCTGCCCGGTCGTGCAAACAGCGGCCGCACACATTCAGTTTTTTGCTTGAGGAGTGACCCATGGTTGCCGCATTGCTTGATCGTCTAGGTGTGAACCCGGCCCTGTATCAGAACGGCAAAGTGCCGGTGCATTCGCCGATCGACGGCAGCCGCATCGCCGCTGTGAACTGGGAAGGCCCGGCCGAAGTCGAGCAGCACATCAGTCGCGCAGATCATGCGTTCGAGCAATGGCGCAAGATTCCGGCCCCGCGTCGCGGCGAATTGGTGCGTCAGTTCGGTGAAGTGTTGCGTGAATACAAGGCCGACCTCGGCGAACTGGTTTCGTGGGAGGCGGGCAAAATCACCCAGGAAGGTCTGGGTGAAGTGCAGGAGATGATCGACATCTGCGATTTCGCCGTCGGTCTTTCTCGCCAGCTGTACGGCTTGACCATCGCCTCCGAGCGTCCTGGCCACCACATGCGTGAAACCTGGCATCCGCTGGGCGTGGTCGGCGTCATCAGTGCGTTCAACTTCCCGGTCGCGGTGTGGGCGTGGAACACCACGCTGGCGCTGGTTTGCGGCAACCCGGTGGTATGGAAGCCATCGGAGAAAACCCCGCTGACCGCGCTGGCCTGTCAGGCGCTGTTTGATCGTGTGGTGAAGAATTTTACCGATGCGCCGGCGAATCTTTGCCAAGTGATCATCGGTGGTCGCGACGCGGGTGAAGCGCTGGTCGATGATCCGCGTGTCGCCCTGATCAGCGCCACCGGCAGCACGCGCATGGGCCGCGAAGTGGCGCCGAAAGTCGCCGCACGTTTTGCTCGCAGCATTCTGGAGTTGGGCGGCAACAACGCGATGATCCTCGGCCCGAGCGCCGATCTCGACATGGCCGTGCGCGCGATTCTGTTCAGCGCCGTCGGTACCGCAGGCCAGCGCTGCACCACGTTGCGTCGTCTGATCGCCCATGAATCGGTAAAGGAAGAAATCGTCACTCGCCTCAAGGCTGCTTATTCGAAAGTACGCATCGGCAACCCGCTGGAAGGCAATCTGGTCGGCCCGCTGATCGACAAGCACAGCTTTGAAAACATGCAGGACGCGCTGGAGCAGGCGTTGAGTGAGGGCGGTCGGGTGTTTGGCGGCAAGCGCCAACTGGAAGATCAGTTCCCCAACGCCTACTACGTGTCGCCAGCGATTGTTGAAATGCCCGAACAGAGTGATGTGGTCTGCAGCGAAACCTTCGCGCCGATTCTGTATGTGGTTGGCTATAACGATTTCGAGGAAGCGCTGCGCCTGAACAATGCGGTACCGCAAGGCTTGTCGTCGTGCATCTTCACCACGGACGTGCGCGAGGCTGAGCAGTTCATGTCGGCGGTCGGCAGTGACTGCGGCATCGCCAACGTCAACATCGGCCCGAGCGGTGCGGAGATTGGTGGTGCGTTTGGCGGCGAGAAAGAAACCGGTGGTGGCCGTGAGTCGGGCTCCGACGCCTGGCGCGGGTACATGCGCCGCCAGACCAACACCGTGAATTATTCGCTGGAGTTGCCGCTGGCGCAGGGCATTACGTTCGACTGAGTTTGGAATGACACCGATCCCCTGTGGGAGCGGGCTTTTGTGGTGAGGGGATTTATCCCCGACGGGCTGCGCAGCGGCCCTGAAAATTTAAGAGCGACGACTGCTTCGCAGCCGATCGGGGATAAATCCCCTCGCCACAGGGTTTACATCACAAATGGTTTCTTTCCTACATTGAATTGTGTGTTTGGCAGGTTTCTGTTGGAGTCTGGCAATGCCGTTACGCGAAGAATGTCTGTGGGAAAAGCTCACGCCGCAAAGGCCGGATAACACCGCGCTCAGGGGCGAAGTCAAAGTCGATGTCTGCGTGATCGGCGCCGGGTTTACCGGGTTGTCGGCGGCGCTGCATCTGTTGGAAAAAGGCAAAAGCGTCTGCGTGCTGGAGGCTCATCGCGCTGGCCACGGCGGTTCCGGGCGCAACGTCGGGTTGGTCAACGCCGGCATGTGGATTCCACCGGACGAGATCGAAGCCGGTTTCGGCGAGGCCGTTGGCAGTCAGCTCAATCGCATGCTCGGGGCCGCGCCCGCGCTGGTGTTCAGCCTTGTGGACAAGTACAACATCGATTGCCAGTTACGCCGCGAAGGCACGTTGCACATGGCGCACAACGCCAAGGGCGAGGCCGATCTGCGCAGTCGCGAGCAACAATGGAAACGTCGTGGCGCACCGGTCGAGCTACTCACCGGCAAGGCTTGCGAACAAGCCACCGGGACGCAAAAAATCGCCGCCGCGTTGCTCGATCGTCGCGCCGGCACGCTCAATCCGATGGCTTATGTCACCGGGCTGGCGAATGCCGTGATCGGCCTCGGCGGGCAGATGTTCGATCATTCATCGGTCACCCGGCTCGAACGTCAGGGCTCGAACTGGTCGGTGCAAACCGAGCACGGTTCGGTGCTCGCCGAACAAGTGGTCATCGCTTCCAACGCCTACACCGAGGGCGACTGGACCGAACTCAAGCGCAACTTCTTCCCCGGTTATTACTATCAGGTCGCCTCGGTGCCGCTCACCGAAGACGCTGCGCAGGAGATTCTTCCCGGCGGGCAGGGTTCGTGGGACACCCGCCAAGTGTTGAGCAGCATTCGCCGCGACAAAGAAGGGCGGTTATTGCTCGGTAGCCTGGGCAACGGTAATCAGAAACCGACATGGTTCCTGAAAGCCTGGGCCGACCGCGTGCAACAGCATTACTTCCCCAATTTGAAACCGGTCGAATGGGAATGCACCTGGACCGGGCGCATCGCGTTTACGCCCGATCACCTGATGCGTCTGTTCGAGCCAGCGCCGGGACTGGTGGCCGTCACTGGCTATAACGGCCGTGGCGTCACGACGGGCACGGTGGTTGGCAAGGCTTTCGCCGACTATCTGTGTAACGGCAATCCACAAGCACTGCCAATCCCCTTCGCACCGATGCAGCCCTTGGCGGGCGTAGGCTTGCGCAGTTGTCTATACGAGGCCGGGTTCTCGCTGTATCACGCGGGCCAGTGCCTGCGCATCGTCATTTGAGTGTTGAAATATGTTGCCGGAAGCGGCGCTTTCCGATGCAGCGACTAGCCTGTAATGGTGCGGGTTGTAGCAGTCCCGCACCAGCAGTGTGCAGTTCGGTGACGCGGGCTGTTACAGGCTGGTTGCACGTCGTTTGGTGCCGCGGTTGCAATGATGGCGCAAGCGGGTTGCGCCTTTAGAAATAAATGGTTTCACCTTCCGCGGTTTAGACGGTTGCACGCCCAATGAAAATGGGAACGAAACAGTCGAAATAACAAGAAAGCAGCGACTTTTTGAAGAATAAAAAACCGATGGCACGGCCCTTGCTCTGAGCATTCAGTGAAGTGAAGTCGCAGTGCCAACTAAAAAAAACCTTGGAGCACCACCTCATGTCCCAGACGTTTTACAAGAAAGGCTTTCTGGCCCTCGCAGTGGCTACTGCGTTGGGTGTTTCTGCGTTTGCTCAGGCTGATATCAAAATCGGCGTAGCGGGTCCAATGACGGGCGCCAACGCGGCATTTGGCGAGCAGTACATGAAGGGTGCACAGGCAGCGGCTGACGCAGTCAACGCGGCAGGTGGCGTCAACGGGGAAAAAATCGTTCTGGTCAAAGGCGATGACGCCTGCGAACCGAAGCAGGCGGTGACGGTCGCCAAGGACCTGGTCAACCAGAAAGTCGCTGGCGTCGTCGGTCACTTCTGCTCTTCTTCGACCATTCCAGCGTCGGAAATCTATGACGAAGCCGGTGTGATCGCGATCACTCCAGGTTCCACCAACCCGCAAGTGACCGAACGCGGCCTCAGCGCCATGTTCCGTATGTGCGGCCGTGATGATCAGCAGGGCATCGTCGCCGGCGACTACATCGTCGACGTGCTCAAAGGCAAAAAGGTTGCCGTGCTGCACGACAAGGACACCTACGGCCAAGGCCTGGCGGATGCCACCAAGGCTCAACTTGAGAAGCGCGGCGTGAAACCGGTGCTGTACGAAGGTCTGACCCGTGGCGAGAAAGACTTCAGCGCCGTGGTCACCAAAATCCGCGCCGCCGGCGCCGATGTCGTCTACTTCGGCGGCCTGCACCCGGAAGCCGGCCCGTTGGTCAAACAACTGCGCACTGAAGGCCTGAAAGACGTGAAGTTCATGTCTGACGACGGCATCGTCACCGACGAACTGGTGACCACCGCTGGTGGCCCGCAATACGTCGACGGCGTGCTGATGACCTTTGGCGCCGACCCGCGCATGCTGCCGGAAAGTAAAACCGTGGTGGATGCCTTCCGCAAGGCCGGCACCGAGCCTGAAGGCTACACCCTGTACGCTTACGCTTCGGTTCAGACCTTGGCGGCCGCGTTCAATGGCGCCAAGTCCAACAGTGGCGAAAAAGCCGCCGAGTGGCTGAAAGCCAATCCGGTGAAAACCGTCATGGGTGAGAAGGCCTGGGACAAGAAGGGTGACCTGAAAGTCTCCGACTACGTGGTGTACCAGTGGGATGCGACTGGCAAATATCACCAGCTGGAAAAACAGAAGTAAGGGCTGACGCGATCAGTTGATCCCCTCCCATAACTGTGGGAGCGGGCTTGCCCGCGATGGCGTCAGGTCAGTCGACACACAGGTTGACTGATCCACCACTATCGCTGGCAAGCCAGCTCCCACAGGGTTTGGAGTGATTGGGTCAATCGCGCTCTGACATTGCTCCGACGTAAATCTGTATTTTCCCTAGAAGAGCCGCCCGCCCACAGGTGTGCAGGTTCTCACTGCGTGAGATTGCGTTATGGATGGTATTTTCCTGCAGCAACTGGTCAACGGCCTGACCCTCGGGTCGGTCTATGGCCTGATCGCCATCGGCTACACAATGGTCTACGGCATCATCGGCATGATCAACTTCGCCCACGGTGAGGTTTACATGATTTCCGCTTACCTGGCGGCAATCAGTCTAGCTCTGCTGGCTTACTTCGGTATCGAATCTTTCCCGCTGCTGATGCTCGGCACGCTGATCTTCACCATCGTCGTCACGGCGGTGTATGGCTGGGTCATTGAACGAGTCGCCTACAAACCCCTGCGCAACTCCACCCGACTGGCACCGCTGATCAGCGCCATCGGCATCTCCCTGATCCTGCAAAACTATGCCCAGATCAGCCAGGGCGCCCGTCAACAGGGTGTTCCAACGCTGCTCACTGGCGCCTGGCGCGTCGACATCGGCACCGGTTTCGTTCAGCTCACCTACACCAAGATCTTCATCCTGGTGGCCGCGTTCGTCGGCATGGGTCTGCTGACCTATGTGATCAAATACACCAAGCTCGGCCGTATGTGCCGCGCCACTCAGCAAGACCGCAAGATGGCCTCGATTCTGGGGATCAACACCGACCGCGTTATCTCCTACGTGTTCATCATCGGTGCAGCCATGGCGGCATTGGCCGGCGTGCTGATCACCATGAACTACGGCACGTTCGACTTCTACGCAGGCTTCGTCATCGGCATTAAAGCCTTCACCGCTGCGGTACTCGGCGGGATCGGTTCGCTGCCGGGTGCGATGCTGGGCGGGATCATCCTCGGCATCTCCGAGTCGCTGTTCTCCGGCCTGGTCAACTCCGACTACAAAGACGTGTTCAGCTTCTCGCTGCTCGTACTTGTTCTGGTCTTCCGGCCGCAGGGTCTGTTGGGCCGTCCTCTTGTGTCGAAGGTGTAAGCGATGTCTTCAACCACCAAAAAAAGCATTGATATCAAAAAAAGCCTGGTTGAGGCGATTCTGGCCGGCCTGATTGCCCTGATCGTATTCGGGCCGATTGTCGGTGTCGTCCTTGAGGGGTACAGCTTCAATCTCGAACCGACCCGCGTGGCGTGGATCATCGGCATCGTCATGATTGGCCGCTTCGCCCTCAGCCTGTTCCTGCAAACGCCCAAGGGCCTGAAGATTCTCGACGGATTCGAGAGCACCGGTTCCGGTGTGCACGTACTGCCCAGCGACCATAAATCGAGCCTGCGCTGGATCATCCCGCTGCTGATTGTGCTGGCGGTCATCGTGCCGTTTGTTTCCAACTCCTATCTGCTGGGCGTGGTCATCCTCGGGTTGATCTACGTGCTGCTGGGATTGGGGCTGAACATCGTGGTCGGTCTGGCCGGTCTGCTCGACCTCGGTTACGTGGCGTTCTACGCCATCGGTGCCTACGGTCTGGCGCTCGGTTACCAGTATCTCGGTCTGGGTTTCTGGACGGTGCTGCCGTTGGCGGCGATTACGGCGGGCCTGGCCGGTTGCATCCTCGGTTTCCCGGTGTTGCGTCTGCATGGCGACTATCTGGCGATCGTGACGTTGGGCTTCGGTGAAATCATTCGCCTGATCCTCAATAACTGGTTGTCGCTGACTGGCGGCCCGAACGGCATGCCGGCGCCACTGCCGACCTTCTTCGGTCTGGAGTTCGGCAAACGCGCGAAGGATGGCGGGGTGCCGTTCCACGAGTTCTTCGGCATCGCCTACAACCCGGACGTGAAGTACTACTTCATCTACGCGGTGTTGTTCCTCGTGGTATTGGCCGTGCTGTACATCAAGCATCGTCTGGTGAAGATGCCGGTCGGTCGCGCGTGGGAAGCCTTGCGTGAAGACGAAATCGCCTGCCGTTCGATGGGCCTCAACCACGTGCTGGTCAAGCTTTCGGCGTTCACCATTGGCGCGTCGACGGCGGGTCTGGCCGGTGTGTTTTTCGCCACCTATCAAGGTTTCGTCAACCCGACCTCGTTCACCTTCTTCGAATCGGCACTGATTCTGGCCATCGTCGTGCTCGGCGGCATGGGCTCGACCATCGGCGTGGTGATCGCCGCGTTCGTACTCACCGTCGCTCCGGAACTGCTGCGCGGTTTCGCTGAATATCGCGTGCTGCTGTTCGGCATCCTGATGGTGTTGATGATGATCTGGCGACCTCGCGGGCTGATCCGCATCAGCCGCACCGGGGTCACTCCACGCAAAGGTGCCATTCACTATGAGAGGACTGCGCCATGAGTGAAGTCGTACTCTCTGTTGAAAAACTGATGATGCATTTCGGTGGCATCAAGGCCTTGAGCGATGTCAGCCTGAAGGTCAAACGCAACTCGATCTTCGCCCTGATCGGCCCCAACGGCGCTGGCAAAACCACAGTGTTCAACTGCCTGACCGGTTTCTACAAAGCCTCCGGCGGCAAGATCGAACTCAATGTGCGCGGCCAGCAGACCAACGTGATCCAGTTGTTGGGCGAGTCGTTTAAAGCGACCGACTTCGTTTCGCCGAAATCCTTCCTCAGCCGTCTGTATTACAAGATGTTCGGTGGTACGCACCTGGTGAACCGTGCGGGGCTGGCGCGGACATTCCAGAACATTCGCCTGTTCAAGGAAATGTCGGTGCTGGAAAACCTGCTGGTGGCCCAACACATGTGGGTCAACCGCAACATGCTCGCCGGCATCCTCAATACCAAGGGCTACCGCAAGGCTGAAAGCGACGCGCTGGACGTTGCGTTCTACTGGCTGGAAGTGGTCGATCTGGTCGACTGCGCCAACCGTCTCGCCGGTGAACTCTCCTACGGCCAGCAACGCCGTCTGGAGATCGCTCGGGCCATGTGCACGCGCCCGCAGATCATCTGCCTCGACGAACCGGCCGCCGGCCTCAACCCTCAGGAAACCGAAGCGCTGAGCGCGATGATCAGGCTGCTGCGTGACGAGCACGATCTGACCGTGGTGCTGATCGAACACGACATGGGCATGGTTATGAGCATTTCCGACCACATCGTGGTGCTGGACCACGGCATCGTCATCGCCGAAGGCGGGCCTGAAGCGATTCGTAACGACCCGAAAGTGATTGCCGCCTATCTCGGCGCCGACGAAGAGGAGCTGGTATGACGCAACCGATCCTCGAACTCAAAGACCTCGACGTGTTCTACGGACCGATCCAGGCGCTTAAAGGTGTTTCGCTGCAGATCAACGAGGGGGAAACCGTCAGCCTGATCGGCTCCAACGGTGCCGGCAAATCGACGTTGCTGATGTCGATCTTCGGCCAGCCACGGGCGGCCGGCGGGCAGATCATTTATCAGGGCGTCGACATCACCCAGAAGTCCTCGCACTACATCGCCTCCCACGGCATCGCGCAGTCGCCGGAAGGCCGGCGGGTGTTCCCCGACATGACCGTCGAGGAAAACCTGCTGATGGGCACCATCCCGATTGGCGACAAGTACGCCAAAGAGGACATGCAGCGCATGTTCACGCTGTTTCCTCGGCTGGAAGAGCGGCGCACCCAGCGGGCGATGACCATGTCCGGTGGGGAGCAGCAGATGCTGGCGATTGCCCGCGCGTTGATGAGTCGGCCGAAGCTGTTGCTGCTTGATGAGCCGAGCCTGGGCCTGGCGCCGATCGTGGTGAAGCAGATTTTTGCGACCCTGCGGGAGTTGGCGAAAACCGGCATGACGATTTTCCTCGTCGAGCAGAACGCCAACCATGCGCTGAAGCTGTCGGATCGCGCGTATGTGATGGTCAACGGCGAGATTCGCCTCACCGGCACCGGCAAGGAGTTGCTGGTGAATGAGGAGGTGCGTAACGCCTATCTGGGCGGGCACTGATTCTTTCATGGTTATACACAGCCCCGGCGACGCAAGTCCCGGGGCTTTTTAATACCCACAATCCCCTGTAGGAGCTGCCGCAGGCTGCGATCTTTTAATGTTGTTTTTCAGGATCAAAAGATCGC
>NZ_AKJD01000038.1 GCF_000282515.1 Pseudomonas sp. GM80 | reverse complement strand
AGGAACCCCGAGCTTTAGCGAGCGGGCCGTACGTAGGAGCAAGCCTTTTGGGTTACCTTTTCGGCGTTTGGAAAAGGTGACCCGCCGTAAGGGCGGAACCCAGAGCGGCCGTTACCGCAGCAAGGGATATGTACTCGGTTCCCCTCCAAAAAGAGCAAAGATCGCAGCCTTCGGCAGCTCCTACATAGGTCAACCGCCGCTGCCGGAACCGCTGTCGACCTTACCCCCCTGCTCCTGATCGAAAAACTGCGGAATCTCATGTTGATAACTTTTCAGCCAGCGCTGCATGGCCAGTTCGCGTTCGGTAGGGGTAACGGTTTGCGGTTTCGGTGAAGCGACTTTGTTGCGGCCTTGCAGTTGCAGCCAGCCCTCGGTTTCCTGTTGCTGGGCCGAGGCGGGGCCGGCGTCGATGGCGTGACTGGTCAGCGGCAAGGTCAGCAGGCCCAGGCAGACAAGGATAGCTTTCATCATCGCGCTCCTTACTTGAGCATCGCCGTGACGGCGACAGTGGATCGGTTCGGCAGCTTGAGCTTTTCCGCGCGACCTTGCGCTTCGCTAAATTGCGCAGGACTCAAACCAAGCCGGCTGACCAGTTCGGCAGCACGGTTCCAGTCATCCTGATACAGCAGCAACGTCACCAGATTCAGCGCCGCCAACTGATCGCTCTGCTTGAGCTCCATGGCGGTGAGAAACTCAAAACGCGCATCGTCGATGCGCAATTGATTGAGGTAAACCACGCCAAGGTCATTGCGAATTTTCTCGTCGGTAGGTGCCAGCCGCGCCGCGCGTTGCAAATGCGCCTGCGCCTGACCGTAGTCGGATTTGGCCGCAGCGAGTTGCCCCAAACCGTGCTCGGCTTCTGCCGCCAGACACGAACCGAGCAAGCTGCGATACAAAGGCTCAGCCTCGCTGCGCCCGAGCAAACGATAGACCTTGGCCTTGCGCAGACGCACGTCGGCGATGTTGTCCGGCAGGCTTTGCAGATTCGCAAGGCTGGCGTGCAGCTTGCCATCGTTGGCCATGTCATCGGCGAGGTTCAGCGACAGTTGCTGATCGGAACTCAACTTGCCACAACTGGCCGAATTGGTCAGCGCATCCCACGGCGTTTGCCCGGTGTTGGCGCAACCGCCGAGCAGCAAAAAACACGCACCTGCAATCATTGCTTTCATCACGATCCCTCTAGGCTCCCAGCGCTTTCGCCAGGGCGGTGAAGCCCGGGCCGGCCAGAACAATCAATAACGCCGGGAAGAGAAACAGCATCATCACGACGGACATTTTTGCGGACATCTTGGAGATGTATTCCTGCAGGCGCGTCAGGCGCCGGTCATCAAGCAGTTGCTTGAGCGCCAGCAGCGACTTCATCGCCCCGCCGCCCTGATACAGCAACTGCTGGAGAATCACGCAGGTGTCGGTGAACTCATCCACCGCCAGCAACTGCGTGGCTTTGTTCAGCTCTTCACCCAACTCCAGGCCGGAGTCGACACGGCTCAGCACCAGGCGCAATTCATACGTCAGCACCGGCAACAAGGCCTGACCTTCATGGCTGAGAACGCGCAACGCCTGCTCCACGGCCATGCCCGATTCGAAGAGGATGCGCAGCAGCGGAATGAACGTGCCGATCTCGCTGGCCAGTTGTTTTTGCCGACGCGCCACGGCAATCACCAGCAAACGCTTGGGCAACAGATAGCCAACACCAAGCGCAAACAACGGCGCGATCCACTGTTTTTCCACCGCCGGGAAAAACACCGATTGCAGCAACACCGTCAGCGCCAGCAACAGCAGTGGCGAGCCGATCTGGCAAGCGGCAAACAGCGAACGCTGACGCGCACTGCGCCAGCCGAGCCGATTGAGCAGCGACTGGGTTTCGTTATCGAGTTTGACGCTGCGTTGACCGACCTTGCTGTCGCCAAGCACTTGCAGCAGGTTGCCGAAACGGTTTTCGCGAAGCAGATCGCCCTCCAGCCGACGACTGATCTGCCGCGCACGCCGGCGCTGTTCCAGCAGGCTGGTGAGGAGTAACGCGGCGGCGCCGAGCAGAAACAACGCGCTGATCATCAAGGGTGTGGTCATAGGCTGCGCAACATCCGCCAGAGCAACAGACTGCCGATCACCTGCATGCCGAACGCCGTGGCCAGCATTCGCTGCCCGGACGGGTCATGCCACATGGCGACCAGATAAATCGGATTGGCCATCAGGAAATAACCGGCCATGACGATGGGCAGCAAGCCCAATACCCATGCAGTGAGGCGGGTTTCGCCGGTCATGGCGCGCAACTGGCGCGAGGCCTGATCGCGCTCGCGGATCATCTTGATGAGGTTTTCCAGCAGCTCGCTGGCGTTGCCGCCGTAACGGTGATTGACCTTGAGGCCGAGGGCGAACAAACGGAATTCATCACGCTCGTACAGCTCCGCCAAGTCCGACACCGCATCCGGCAGGCTCACGCCCAACTGCACATTGCGCTGCACCCGGCCCATGGCGTTTTTCAGCGGATCTTCGCTGGTCTCGATGCCGCCCAGCACCGCGTCGGCCAAGGTCCGTCCGGACTTCAAGCTGCGCACGGTGTAGTCGAGCAATTGCGGCAGTTGTTCGATCATCCGCCGCAAGCGCCGTTGGTAACGCCAGCTGACGTACAACCGCACGGCCACTGGCGGCAGCACCAGCATCACCAGTACGCCAATCCATCCGGCGAGCGCCAGACTGAGCACGACGGCGAACATCCAGAGCAAAATCCATGCACCAAGACGCTCGGTCGGACGCCCCAGGCCTGCGCGCAAGAATGCCCGTTCGAGACCCGCCCAACCGGGTCTCGGCAAGGGGTCCTGCGGCTGTCCCTCATTCAATCGTTCCATCACCCGAGTGACGCCGCTCATACGCCATGCTTTATAGAACAAACGCATGGATTGCCCGAGCAAAGCCAGACTGAGCAGGTACAGCAGCAACGGTTTGAGCATGCCGTGGCCCTCAGTGCGCAAGCGTAGATTCGCGACGCAGCTTGTCGCCCGCCGGGTTGACCGCTTCGCGCAGGAAACCGAAGCCGGTGCGCCGGTCGAGGCGGAACAGCGTATTGGTCACATAGACGTCGTCACGCACGCCGACCACCTCGACCACTTCGCTGACGCAGCGCCGCCCATCAGGCATGCGCGTCAGTTGAATCACCACATCAAGGGCAGCGCAGATCATCTGCCGCAGGGTACGTTCGGCGATGGTGCGGCCGGTCAGGCCGACCAGGGTTTCCAGACGCAGCAAGGCATCCTGCGCGTTGTTGGCGTGGACGGTACTCATCGAACCGTCGTGGCCGGTGTTCATCGCGGTCAGCACGTCGACCACTTCGACGCCGCGAATCTCGCCGAGGATGATCCGGTCGGGGCGCATGCGCAGGGCGTTGCGGATCAGGTCGCTGGCCTTCACCTCGCCGTGGCCCTCGGCATTCGGCGGACGGGTTTCCAGGCGCACGACGTGCGGGTGGCCGAGTTGCAATTCGGCGACGTCTTCGATGGTTACCAGACGCTCGTGCGGATTGATCAATTGGCTGAGAATGTTCAGCAGCGTGGTCTTGCCGGTGCCGGTACCGCCGCTGATAAGGATGTTGCAGCGCTTGCCCACCGCCTCTTCGATGAAATCGTAGATCGCCTGATCGATGGTTTGCATCGCCATCAGATCGGTGCTTTTGAGCATGTCCTTGCGAAACTTGCGGATCGACAGGCAAGGCCCGTCGAGGGCAATCGGCGGGATGATCGCATTGACCCGGCTGCCATCCGGCAGGCGCGCATCGACCATCGGCGACGATTCGTCGAGACGTCGCCCGAGTGGCGCGAGGATGCGTTGCATGACCCGCTCGACATGGTGCGCGTCGATAAAGCGCAGGTCGCTCAAGTGCAATACGCCGTCACGTTCGATGAACACCCGGTGCGGGCCGTTGACCAGAATCTCGGTCACGGCGCTGTCGCGCAGCAGCACTTCGAGCGGGCCGAAACCGGTCAGCTCGTCGACGATTTCTTCAGCCAGACGCTCCATTTCATAACGGGAAATCGCCAGGTGCAGGCGCGCGATGTATTCGGCGACCTTGTCGATGACGAACTGCGAGAGCACCTGCCGCGAGCCTTCCAGCAGGTTTTTCCCCGACTCTTCGATGGCGTCGATGATGTAGCGGTGCAGCACCAGTTTCAGGCCATCGTGGTCGGTGTTGCCGCTCGCAGAGCGCTGCGGGCCGCCGAACAGTTGCTCGCCGTTCATGAAGTGCCTCGCAGGCGGTTGAACCAGTTGGCCTTGGGTTTGGCCAAGCCCTCAGAGCGTTTTGCCAGACGTTCGCCGAGGGTGCGCAGGCTTTGGCTGATGGCTTCGCGCGGGGCCAGTTCGAACAGGGTTACGCCCTGGTTTTTCGCGTTGAGACGGACTTCCGGACTGTAGGCCAGCACGGCAATCACTTCCAGGCCAAAGGTCTTGCCGAGGGTCTCGGAATCCGGCGCAACGTTGCGCAAATAGCGGTCGATCAGCAGCCGGCCATGGTCGAGTTTCATGCCTTTCTCGCGCCACAGATTGAGCACCGCGAGATTGCGCCGACAGTCGAGGACGTTCTGATCGGTGTACCACAGCAGCTTGTCACAATGGCTGACAAACGTGCGCAGCGCTTCGCTGTCGGGCTGGCCGGTGAGGTTGACGACGATGTGCTGGAAATGTTGGCGCAAGGCGCTGAGCAACATGTACAACTCGGCGGCGCTGGTGCGCTCCAGCGGCTCGTCGGAACCGGCGTAAGCAAGAATGCGCAAGCCCGCTTCGGCGCTGGTGAAAGCGCTGTCGATCAGCGTCGCATCGAGCCGCCGCAAGTGCCGCAGCGCGTCGCCGAAATGAAACGAGCTTTCCAGCCCGAGCAAGGCCAGGCTGTCGCCGCGCGGCAAGCCCAGATCGAGCAGCAACGTCTGCTGCCCGCTCTTCTGCACCACCAGCGCCATGTGGTTGGCCAGCAGCGCGCCGTCGGCGTTGCTTTGCACGCCATAAAGCACGGTCAGGCCACCGAGTTGGGTATTCGGCGTGACGGCTGGCAGGCGTTTGCTCAAGCGCCGTACCAGCCCGGCGACTTCACTGGAGCGCGAGCCGTAAGCGACGAAATCCCGCGCACCAGCACGCATCGCGTTGAGCACCAACTGATTGTCCATGCCGTCGCCAAGGGCGACGATGGCGAGCATCGGTTTGGCTTCAAGTACGCCTTCGATCAACGCGCTCTGCGCCACCAGATGATCGCGATCAAGCCCGACGAACACCAGGCTGGCGAATGTCACGTCGACCAGCGCGAGCAGCTCGTCAAGGCTGCCGCCGCCAGCGCTGACCACTTGGCCAAGGGGTGCCAGAGCGCCCTGCAACCACTCAAGATCGGTGTCGTTGCGGGTGATGGCGAGGAAGGTCTGACTGAGGCTCTGGCTCATTGCGATAACCCGCTGCGTTTATCGAAGTTGCCGTTTTCGAGGAAGTACAGGCGATACCAGTTCGGGTCGTAGTTGCGCAGTTTTTCACCCGGCAGCGAAGGCAACGGCGCGTTGACTGCCAATGGCTGGACCAGGTGCGGGGTGACGATCATCAGCAGTTCGCGCTCTTCGCGATTGATCGACGAATTGCGGAAAAACGCGCCGAGCACCGGGATGTCGCCAAGCCCTGGGAACTTGTTCACCTGCGAAGCGTTTTGCGTGCTGATCAAACCGCTGATCACAAAGCTTTCGCCATCGGCCAGCGAGATGCTGGTGTCGGTGCGGCGGATGGTGAACGCCGGCACGGTGGTGCCGCCGATGGTCACGCCATTGTTGTAGTCCAGCTCGCTGACTTCCGGTGCAACCTTGAGGGCGATGCGATCACGGCCGACGACGGTCGGCGTCAGGGTCAGACGAATGCCGAATTCCTTGTACTCGATGGAGTAGCTGTTGCTGTTGGCGCTCGGTACCGGAATCGGAATTTCGCCACCGGCGAGGAAGCTCGCGCTCTGCCCGCTCAACGCTACCAGGCTCGGCCGCGCCAGGGTGTAGGCGAAACCACTGCCTTCCAGCGCATTGACGATGCCGAGGAATTTGCTGCTGCCACCGCCCCAGACAATGTTGAACACATCGTTGGCCAGCGGAATGCTCGGCGCTACGCTCGGCACCAAACCGGGCCTGACACCGCTGCCTGGCACCGTGCCCGGTGCGCCGAACAGAAAGTTGTTCGAGCCCTTGCCGTAAATCGAGGTGCCGGCCTCTTTGAGTTTGGTGCGGCTGACTTCGACAAAGCGAATATCAGTCTGCACTTGCGAAGGCAGAGTCGGGTCATCAGTCGCCGGCAACGAGACCGTCATTGCCGCACTGGCCTTGCCCTGCACAAACACCATGCTCTGACGCGGCGCGCTGGCACAGGCCGTCCAGATCATCAGCGTGGTCGCGCCGGGCCCAACGCCGGTGAGCAACACGCCTTGATCGCCGGTCACGCGCACGTCGGCAATTTTCGGATCGCCCACTGCCACGCGGGTGATCGCCACGGGTGATTGCAATGCCTGTTGCAGACCTTCACCGACTTCCAGAGCCGCCGGCAAAGGGCCGAGCGCGGCGCAATTGCTGGCAGCGGCGACGGCGCTGCCGATCGAAGCAACGCTCAGCAGCGAGGCCCGGAGCAAGCCGTTGAACAGGGGCGTGAAGCGTATGCGCATGTAAAGGCGTCCTTGCTCGAATCAGGGAGTGGGTTGAGCGTTTTCGGCACCACGGATGACTTCCACGGTCGGTTTGCGCGCCGTCGGCTGACCCGCCACGGCGAGTGGTCGGGGCGGCGGCGAAAGTGACAGTTGGCTGAACTCGATCAACTCGCGTCGTGGCGTATCGAGTTGTCTGGCGACATCGTTTTCACCGGCCCAGTATTTCGCCAGTTGCTGTTCATCGGCGCTACGCACCGCCAGGCGCAAAACGCCGCTGCCGGACGCCAGCATCAAGCGGCTGAGCAACAGTTCCGGCACCGCCAGCACCACGCTACGCGCAGCCATTCGTTGTTGTTCCTGCTTGAGTCGTTCATCGTCGCTACGCGCCGGGTTGGCGGGCTGACCGTCATTGGTCAGGCCCATCTGGCTGCCAACGCCAAGCACGCGCACCGCCGGCACCACCAACTGCGCTGAAGGCTGTGGATTGTTTTCGTCCTTGCGCAAAAACAGCAGCACATCGACGTAATCGCCCGGCGCCAGTTGCCCGCCGGCATTGATCACTTCATCCACGGCCACCGCCAGTGCACGCTCACCGGGGCGAATCATTCGCGCCAGTTGGCTGCCCGGTTCGAAGCTTTCTTCACTCAGCCAACTGCCGGCACTCAACGGCCGCCATGGCGTACGGCCGATGACTTGATCGACAGTGGCGAGGCTGCCGGCAGGAGCGGTGCGCAGTTTTTCCACAGCAACGTCGGCCGCGGTTATTTTCACGAAGGGCGCGATGTCGCGCAGCAACACCACCACCGGTTGGCGGGTCGGATCTTCAACAGGGGGCGCCGGTGCGGCGGCGGGTACCACTGACGTCTCCGCAACTGGTGCGGCAACAGGTTCGACGGCCGGTTGGCGGCTCAACGTCAGCCCCCAATATCCGGCGATGATCGCACCCAGCAAAAACAAGCCTGCCAGGCCCAGAGTGACGCGACTGTTCATGACGGCTCTCCCTTTCCCGCTGCGCGTTCTGTCTTTTGCAATGACCCGTAACTTTCAACGAGATAAATTCGCAATCAGGCAGCTATGAACAAGTAACTATTTCGCTATTTGACGGTAGTCCAGCGCGAACAAAACGCCATTAACAGCGATGAAATATCCAACGAAAGTAGGAGGCTAAAGCGCCAAACATGGTTTTTTAGTGTAATTACGCCAACTAATACTTTCGCGTTAATTCGTTCTTACAGTTGTAGGGCCGGGGAATGCCGACAATGCTGATGCTGGCACAGGGAAATCATGTTGCGAACACGCAACACCTGGCGTGCTCAAGGAGAGTCCTCATGTCGTATTCCCACATTGCGCAAAAAATCAAATCGCAAGTCGCCTTCTTCAAAGGCCTGGCCAAAGACACCGAGGGCGCATCCGCCATCGAATACGCGCTGGTGGTCGGCCTCGTGGCGCTGGTGATCGCAGCCTTCGGTAACGGCATCGGCACTCAGGTCACCGCGATCCTGACCCGGATCCAGACGGCACTCACCTGATCGGACCGATAACTTGTCAATGCGGCCATTGGGTTCTAACGTCAGCACTCAGTCCATTGCAGGTGTTGCCTATGAACTCTCCACACACTTCTCGCCAGCAGTTGCTCCTCGTCGACGATGAAGAGGACGCACTGCTGGAGCTGGCGGAGTTGCTGGAGGGCGAAGGCTTTACTTGTCATACCGCGACTTCGGTAAAACTGGCATTGCACCATCTCACCCGCCACCCCGATATCGCGCTGGTGATTACTGATCTGCGCATGCCGGAAGAAAGCGGCATGTCGCTGATCAAGCGCCTGCGTGAACACACCTCGCGCCAGCATCTGCCGGTGATCGTGACGTCCGGGCATGCCGATATGGAAGATGTCAGCGACATGCTGCGCCTGCAGGTACTGGACCTGTTCCGCAAACCGATTTATCACGTGCGCCTGCTGGAAACCCTAGACAACCTGTTTCCCAAGGCCAAGGCGCATAGCGGTTGAGGGTTGGCACCCCGGCGGTGGCCGGGGTCAATTGAGTTAGTGCGCTGTCACTCGTTGGCGCATGCCAGAGTTGCTGGGCGATAACGCCAGGGCCAATTGAGTGCGGTTATGCATGTGGGTCAGGCGCAACACTTGCGAGACGTAGAGTTTGACCGTGTTCTCGGTAATCCCCAGCTCACAGGCGATCTGGTAGTTGGTCTGGCCTTTGCCCACCAACCGCGCGACATCGAGCTGGCGCGGCGACAACTGATTGAAGATCGCCGGGATCTCCACGCCTTCGCCCTCAGCGGGTGCCTCGTCGCTCGTTGGCGCCGGGCCACGGCGGACTTTGTCGAGGTCCTGGTAGAGGTCGTCGATCGACTCGGAGAGGTATTGCAGCTTCTGATTAAGATGCCCCAGTTGCAGGGTTTTCTGCCGCTCTTGCAGCACCGCTTCCTGACGACGCAGGCCTTCGAGCAGTTCGTTGAGGTCGACCGGTTTCTGGTAGTAGTCAGCGATGCCGGCACGCAACGCTTTGATCACGTCCTGCTTGTCGGCACGCCCGGTGAGCATGATGGCTTCGAAGATCCGCTGCTTGCCCGCCAGGCGTTGCAACTCCTGCACCAGTTGAATGCCGTCCATGTCCGGCATGTGCAGGTCGCACAGCACTAGGCCGATGGCAGGGTCTTGAGTGAATTGTTCGATCGCCTGCTGGCTCGATTCGCACGGCACACAGCGGTAACCGCTGCTCTCGATGAATTCGCAGAGTTCTTCGACAATCAGCGGCTGATCATCGACCACCAGAACTTTTACAGCAGACGTAAGCTTGTTCACTTGCTACTCCATGCCTAGGCCAAAGGCTGACCGTTCCTGTACTGACAGCGCGAAGCTGTACAACCGTTGATTTGAAAGTAGACCCACTTTCCGACTATGTACATAGCAGTAGTGGCACCGGACGACTAATGGATCCAAAGCAAAGTCAGGAGCATGCCAACGAGCACGAACGGCGCAAATGGCAGCTTTTTTGACTTTTCAGGGGCTATAAATCGAAGATGATCGCTAAGCCGTTGACGCATATGCAGCCAGAGTTTTGGCGCAAGCAATAGCCAGACGACGCTGGCGAGTGCCGCGCCGATAAACACGCCGAGCAGATGAGTACCGTCCGTCGCAAGGCCCAAAGCTGTCATTAATTTCACATCGCCGGCGCCGAAACGCTTCAGCGCATAGCCGGGCAATGTCAGCAATAGCGCGAGGATGACTGCCCAGCCGCCCTGCGCCGCGTCGGCGCCCAGCCAGGTGTGGCCGGTGACCAGAACATAGATAGCCGCCAACCCGCCCACCCCCAGGGTCAGCGCATTGGCGATATGGCGCTGCCGGGCATCCTGCGCCGCGCACAACGTCAGCCAGATCAGCAGGACAAAGCTGTGCATGCGGTAAAAACCGTCCGTTTTGGCCGAATGATTCTATGCTGATATTACGTAGTGATTGTCAGGGTAGACGCACTCATGAAATCCGGCCTCCCCCGCAAGCAAAAAGGCGCTGTCGCCATCGAGTTCGCCTTGGTGTTCGTCATCTTCTTCGCTGTGTTTTATGGCTTGGTGAGTTACAGCCTGCCGCTGTTGTTGATGCAGTCATTCAATGAGTCCACCTCTGAAGCGGTGCGCCGCAGTGTGGCGCTGGACCCTGCCTCGGCCAATTACTCGACCGCCATCACGGCGAACGCGCGCACCGAGTTGACCCGGCAACTGGCCTGGCTGCCCAACGCACTGAATTTCAATGCCGCCACCGACAGCACCATCACCTTCACCGGGGGTTTGCTGACGGTGACCATCAATTACCCCACGAGCAAATTGAATCAGGCCTTGCCGTTTCTGGTGCTGCCGGGCGTCGGCACAGTGCCGCGCCTGCCCGCGACCCTGCGCGCCTCGTCGAGCCTGCAATTTTGAGTTCCGGTGACAAGCTGTTCAGCCGCCTGCTCAATCGCCCTACCGGCACCACCCAGCCCCAGCAAAGTCCGCTGCTGCCCAGCGTCGGCTTGCAGCTGTATCTGGACGGCGACGGAAAGGTCAATCACTTGGGCGGGCCGATACGGCATTTACTGGCGCAGCGCATGACGCGTACGCAGCCCGCGCACCTGCTCGATTACCTGTTGCCGCACAGCGGCCTGGCCGTCGAAGGCCAACCGGCGGACTGGCAAGGGCAACTGCTCGATCTGGATTTTTTCAGCCTGGCCGGCCCACCACTGCACTTGCGCGGCTGGCTGCAGGCGCAGGGCGACGGCTGGCTGTTGCAGATGCTCGACATCGGCGACTTGCTCGGCGAACGACGCCAGGCACGCAGCCGCGAGCAGGCGCAATTACTGGCCACGCAGGTTCGCGATCAATTGCGCCTGTGCAGCCTCGCGCGTCTGCCAACGGTGTTGGGCGAACAATTGCAGCGCCTCAGTCAGCATCTGCACATCCCTTGTCTGGCAGTGGCGCTGCTCGATGAGCAAGGCCTGGGCTGGCAGATCCATCAGCGCTACACGGGGTTGAACGCGCCGCAGCTGTGGCGTGAACAGCAACAACTGGGCACCGGCCTCGACAGCCTCAACGGTGCGTCACCGCAGCGCTTTCTGGCCAGCGAACAGCCGCGCCTGAGCGCCATTTTCGGTCCGAACGAAGGGTTTGCCGTGCCCTATCGCGACGCGCAGGGCGTGGCTGCCTGGCTGTTGTGCGCCGACTATAACGCGCCGCAACAGGCGCCCGACCTCAGCGATCACGACTGGCTTCTACTCGCCGCTGCCGTGGCCGCGCCGTTACTGGAACGGCTGCGCGAGCATCGTCATCAGCAACAGCTGGAACGCCTGGAAACCCTGCAAGCGTTGCTCGGCACCGGTTGGTGGGAAGTGTTCAGCGCCAGCAATCAGGTGCAACTGGCTCCGACACTGGCGCAGAGCCTGGCTTTGCCCACGGCGCCGTTACCGCTTCAGGACTGGTTCAATCAGGTCCACCCCGCCGACCGCGATGAATTGCGCAGCCACCTGCAAGCCTTGCAGGATGAAGGCACCCCGCTGGAATTGTGCGTGCGCTGGCAAACCGCCGATCAGGCGCTGCCGCTGTGGTATCGCCTGCAAGGACGGTCGTTGGGCATCGGCGCCGAACGTCGGCTGATGGGGTTCATGCTCGACATCAGCGACATCAAGAATCAGCAACAACAGGCGGCCGCCGCCCATGCGCGGCTGGACAACCTGATCGCCAGCTCCCCCGCTGTGATTTATGTACAGCGCTATGCGGAAGGCGCGCTGCAACCGAGCTTTTTCAGCGCCAGCCTGCAAGCGCTTTTAGGCTGGAGTCTCGCCGACTGTGAAGACGGTCGACTGGTTGAACACGTGCACCCCGAAGACCGTCCGCGCTATTTCGAACGCACCCGGCAGTTGTTGCGCGAAGGCTCGGTGAGTGCGCGCTATCGAGTGCTCGACCGCCAGGGCAATGTGCACTGGCTGCTCGACGAGGCCAAATTGCTGCGCGATGACCTCGGCCTGCCGGTGGAAGCCGTCGGCCTGTGGCTGGACGTGACAGACGCGACCCTCGCCGCTGAACAGGTCAAGGCCAGCGAAGAGCGTTACCGGATTCTGGTGGAAGACTCACCCGCGATGATTTGTCGTTATCGCCCGGACTTGACCCTGACCTTCGGCAACCGGCCATTGGCGACCTACCTGGAATGCACGCCGGCGCAATTGCCCGGGGTCAACCTGGGCAGCTGGATGTCGGATGAACAGCGCGAAGCCTTCGTCCAGCGTCTGGCGCAACTGACCCCGGAACTGCCCGTGAGCACGGCTGAAATCAACCTGCGCCTGCCCGGCCGTGAACATGCGTGGTGGGTCTGGTCGGATCGCGGGGTGTTCGATGAGCACGGCACGCTGGTCGAAGTACAAGCGGTAGGCCGCGACAACACCGAAGTGCGGCGCTCGCAGCAGCAACTGACGCAGAGCGCAAAAATGGCCACCCTCGGCGAAATGGCCACGGGGCTTGCCCACGAAATCAATCAGCCGCTGAATGTGATGCGCATGGCCATCGTCAATGTGCTCAAGCGCCTGAGCAATGGCGATGTGCAGATCGACTACCTGACCGACAAACTCAACCGCATCGACGCGCAAGTGCAACGCGCAGCGCGGGTGGTCGATCACATGCGCGTGTTTGGGCGGCGCTCGGAAATCGAACAACATCCGTTCAATCCGCTCGATGCGATCGAAGGCACGCTGTCGCTGCTGTCGGAAGGCTTGCGCGG
This sequence comes from Pseudomonas sp. GM80, assembly GCF_000282515.1. Classification (GTDB taxonomy): domain Bacteria; phylum Pseudomonadota; class Gammaproteobacteria; order Pseudomonadales; family Pseudomonadaceae; genus Aquipseudomonas. Next base: position 64,017 of record NZ_AKJD01000038.1, on the reverse strand, counting down.
CAAAGGCGTTGAGCTGCGGATCAAAGAGGCCGGTTTCCAGGTTCAGGTGCGCGGCTACGTCGATCAACTGGAACAAGTGCTGATCAACCTGATGGTCAACGCCCGTGACGCGTTGCTCGGCAAGCGCGAAGCCAACCGCGACTTCCAGCCGTGGATTGCCTTGCACGCCGAGTGCGACGAGCACGTGGTGCGGCTGTGGGTCGAGGACAACGGTGGCGGCATTGACCCGCGTTTGCTGGAGCGGATTTTCGAGCCGTTTTTCACCACCAAACCGGTCGGCGTCGGCACCGGCCTGGGCTTGTCGGTGAGTTACGGCATTGTCGAAAACATGGGCGGACGCCTGAGCGTGCGCAACGGCGATGAGGGTGCGCGGTTCTGTATCGAGTTGCCAATTGCGTTGGCCGATTAGATCGCCAGCATCGGCTGCCCCGGTGGCTTGCAACTGAGGTTGGCGCCGACGTCGACCTTGTTCAGGGTAATGCCGAGGTTGGCCAGCAAGCCATCGAGAATCGGGTCGAGCACCGGGCTGAGCAGATTGTCGATGACCACGCCCAGCGTGCTGTTGACGCTCGCCAGTACGTCCGCCGTGGTGGTGAGCAAACCGCCCAGCAAACTCGAACCGGTGGGTTTGTACGCTTGCACCTGAACCCCGCTCAATGTGCTTTTCAGGCTATTGACCACGCCTTGTGTGCCGAAGCTGTAGTTCAGTGGCGGTTGCTTGATTTCCGGTGGCTGATTGTAGGTATGGACGTTCTGCATGCTCGCCACCGAGGTGTCGACCATCACCCCGAGGCCGCCGCCGTAAAACGGTTTGCGCGTGCTCTGATCGCAGGTCGCCGAGCCCAGCCCGAGCAGCGGAATGGTGCAGGTGATGACGCCAACATCGATCAACGCCAGTGGCTGCACGGTGACATCCGCCGAGGAGGAAAAGGCGTTGGTGGCGTCGATCTTGCCGACCTTGAGTTTGACCAGCGAGGAGTTGGTCTGGGTGGTCAGGCTTTTGCTGGCGTCGCTGACGCAGTTGAAGTCGGTGACATGGCTGTCGGCAGCGGCGGCCTCCAGCAGGATGTCGATGCTGGAGGTGGGCAGGATCTGCAGATTGGTGCGCTGACAGGTGCCGCCCAGGGCGCAGAACAACGAGTTCAGTGTCCCGGCGATGTTCAGGTGCAGCAGGTTGTTGAGGGTGTCGGTCAGACCACCGACCAGCGGCGTACTGACGATGGCGCTGGCCAGGCCGGCCACCCCGGACAGCACCGGCAGGTTCAGCGAGATCAGTGTGCGTACCTGCGCGGTCTTCACGTAGATACGGTTGGCGCCCATCGGGTCGGCCTTGGCCAGCGCCGGATTGCCCACTGCCGATAACTGCGGTGGCTGGATCACTTTGACTTTGACCGAGCCGTTGACCAGCCCCGGAATGCTCAGCGGCACGGTGGCTGTCAGGGCGTTCTGACTGTTGGCCAGTTGCACGACGGCTTCGAGCAGCTGGAAAACTTGCAGATTGGCATTGAGGGCGGCGGAAGTTGCGCCGGTCTGCAATTGCAACAATTGCCCGAGTACCACCGAGGTGTTGCCGACGATGGCCTTCACCCCGAGCAAGCCACTGACCGCGACGCTGGTGGTAGTGCCGCCCTTGGTCAGCACGGTGATGGCGGTGTCGATCAGTTGTTTGATCTGCACGCTCTGACTCAGTACCTGCGTGTAGTTGCCGGCGTCCACGTGCAGATCGACGGCCAGTTGGTTGAGGTAACCGAGCAGGCTGATGTTGGTGTCGACCAGGCCTTGCCAACCGGCGACGCTGAGGTTGAGGCTGCCGCCGAGAAGGCCGCCCCACAGCGCATTCAGTGCCGCTGATTTGCTGGCATCGACTGTCAGGGCGGTGGTGCCGATGGTCAGTTGCGCCAGCGGCGGCAGGGTGGCCGATGTACCGACCGCCGTCGCGTGCAGACGCGTGGTGGGCGAGACACTGCCTGGCTGGAACAACGCGTAAAGCGCGGCGGCGACGCTGGTGGTCACGACGCGTGTGGCGACGACGCTGATCGCTGCTTTTTTGCTGGCATCCATGGTGAAGGCGCGAAGATTGTTGGCACCGGTTTGCACGGTGCCGCAGGTCACGGTGAGGGTTGTGTCCGGCGCCACGGCAAATCCGTTGCGCGCGGCGCTGGCGGTGGCATATGCCGCAGCACTGAGACCCGTCAGGCAATCGCCACTGCGTGAAATCGCCTCCAGCGCGGCAACATCGACCACCCGCTGCAAGCGGCGTTGCTCCATGTACAGACGACCGCTGTCGACCACCAGCACCATGCACACCAGCGCCAGTCCGAGGGTCAGCGCCGCCATCAGACCAATCGCCCCGCGTTGCCGGGCCGGGCCGTTGAAATGCGAACGAGGCGACATGGCGCACTCCTTTGCCGTGACCTCCATTGATGCAGTTAAGTGTAGACGGGCTCAGTGAAGCTGCTGGCAACGCGCCAGCCATCAACACACATTTTCTGAACAACTCAAAACCTGTGGGAGCGGGCTTGCCCGCGATGGCGGACTGTCTGACACATCAATGTTGGATGTGCCGCCGTCATCGCGGGCAAGCCCGGCTCCCACAGTGACCGAGGCGACCTCAGGATCTGTATTTCAGCGTGGGGGGTAGTTGGTGAGGATGCGGGCGACCGTCTCGCGGATGGCGTTGCTGCGATCCTCGGGGTTGGGCTTGCTGGCGAGCATCTGCTCGTCGCTGCCGCGCCACACCAGTTTGCCGTCCTTGCCGTCGAGCAGGTCGATCTGGATGGTCGCGACTTTGTAGGTGATGTTGCGCGTTTCGTTGTACATCGGCGCGCCCCAGTAGCCATTCCATGGGCCGCCCCAGCCGCCGCCGTAATTGGTCGTCACTTGTTGCTGACGATCCTCGACGATCAGATAAGTCTGCACATTCAAATCACCTTTGGCGCCCGCAGCCGCCGGGCGCAGACCACGCTGATCAAGTTGATCTGTTACCGCCTGGCGAATGCGTTGCTCGGTCAGGTCGCTTTTGATCCGTGGATCATCCGGGCGATATTGCAGGGCGGGGTCTTTCCAGCTCCAGCTGCGATAGGCGGCAAAGTCGCGGCTGGCGTCGAAGTCATGATTGACCTGGTTGGCGGCGCAGGCACTGAGCAGTGCGGCCATGGCCAGTAAAGCGAGACGGCGGAACATGGTTTTTCTCCGGTTGAAGACATGAACCTGCTAGAGCTTCTCATTTGCAGGAAGCTAACTGGGAGGATACGCCGACATGGCCTTTTCCACAGCCTCGCGAATCGAATCCGTGCGGTCGATCTGACTGCCCTTGGCGCCGGTCTCCGCGCTGGCACTCCACACCGGTTGCCCCGTTCCGGCGTCGAACAGATCGACTTGCACCACCACGACCTGCTCGGAATAGGTGCGCACCACCGGCACGCTGTTGTACATGCCGTAGCCGCGCCCATAACGATCATAGCCGCCGTATCCGCCGCCGTAGTAGCCGTAATCGTCCTGCACCTGACGCAAGCGGGTTTGCAGGCTCAGGTGGGCGCTGACCAACAGGTCGGCCGGACGATTGTCGTGCAGCGGGCGCAGGCCTCGCTGATCCAGTGCATTGCTGACCGCTTCGGCCACTTGCGCCGAATCCGCCCACGCCGTACCCGGCGGCAATTGACCGTTAAGCCAGGCCCAACTGCGGTAGCGCCCGTAGTCACGCGGCGGCGCCGGGTAAGCGCTGCGGTCAAAGGTGTTGGCGGCTTGCGGCGGTGCCGGCGGCAACGGCCGCGACTGCGCCACGTAAGGGTTGCTGCCCTGACAGGCGGCCAACCCCAGACAGATCAGCAATAACCCGGATTGAGCTTTCATGTCGCGCTCCGATCAGATCGGCCGGCAGATCCAGTGCAAGTAGCGCCCAAGCCCGGCGAAGCTTGGGTGACGACGATGAGCAAGCTCCATCTCGAGCAAATCGACAAGTTCGGCGCGGGTCTGAAACTCCACCGGCATGTAGTCGTGGAAAACCCGGATCCCGCTTTGAGTTTCGACCTGCCACAACCCTTCGAGTTGCGTTGCCAATTCGCGCGGATCGAGTGGTTGCTGCGGGGTCAGGCTCTGCTTTTCACCGGCCATGTCGTTCTTGCGCATTTTCTTGAAATGGCCTTTGAGCAGGTTGCGGTAGATCAGCGCATCGCGGTTGTAGAACGCCAGCGACAACCAGCCACCGGGCTTGGTCAATTGATGCAGCACCGGCAGGATCGCGTGGGGTTCGGCGAGCCATTCGAGGACGGCGTGGCAGATCACCAGATCGTAGGGTTCGGTGAGTTGCCCGAGCAACGCCTGCCACGGCGCCTGAATGAACGTCGCGGTCTGCCCTGCTTCGGCGAAACGCTGGCGCGCACCTTCGAGCATCGGCTCGGCCGGCTCGGTGAAGGTCACGTCGTGGCCACGTTCGGCGAGCCACAGCGACATGTGGCCGAGGCCTCCGCCGATGTCGAGCACGCGCAACGGACGATCCGGCAGCGCTTCCGCGAGGTCAGCCTGCAACACCGCGAGGCGAATCGCGCCCTTGGCGCCACCGTAGATTTTTTCGGCGAAACGCGTCGCCAACTGATCGAAATGCCGGTCGCTCATCAGCTGAACCGCCGTTCGCTGTCGGCGAGCTTGGCGCGCACCACTTCATTCATGTCCAACCCCAACTCGCTGCACAGCAGCAACAGGTACAGCACGATATCGCCGACTTCCTGCCCGACGTGGGCGAGTTTGTCAGCGGGCAACTGGCGCGACTGGTCTTCGCTCAGCCACTGGAAGATTTCCACCAGCTCGGACATTTCGACGCTGGCAGCCATGGCCAGATTTTTCGGGCTGTGAAATTGCCGCCAGTCATTGCGGTCGCGAATGGCGTGCAGGCGTTCGGTCAGTTCAACAAGGTTCATCGGGCTCTCCTGAAGGCGTATAGCTTCAAGCGGATATCAACCGAAGGCAAGGCCCATGTAGGAGCTGCCGCAGGCTGCGATCTTTTGACCTTGGTTTTGAAAAACACCATCAAAAGATCGCAGCCTGCGGCAGCTCCTACCGGTTTTCCGTTCGGCGCAGCATGGGCCATACTCGTGACAGGGAACTCGGCCACCTGCGTTGTGGCCCAAGGCTCAGCTCTTTCATCAGGATGAACACATGCAGGTAGAAAGCTTTTTCGAATGGCTCGGCCAGGCACTCGGTTCGGTCATCCGCTTTATCGTCGATGGCCTCAGCGGGCTGTTCAATATTTTGAGTAACGCCGGCGGCAACTTTGTCGACGGGCTGGCGAAGACCCTGGGGATGGACACGTCGATCATCAGCATCATTGCGCTGATCGTCGGGTTGATGCTGTTGTGGTCGGCGATTCGGGCGTTCATGAATGCGTCGATCATTGCCGGGATTATCTGGTTGTTGCTGGGGTTGTGGTTGCTGAGCTGGATCATCCACTGACACCCCAAAACCTTGTAGGAGCTGCCGCAGGCTGCGATCTGTTGATCTTTAAGGCAACATCAAAAGATCGCAGCCTGCGGCAGCTCCTACCGGTTTATTCGGGGGCGCATAAATCCTCACCCACAACCTCCCGCACACAACTTCTCCCCTGCAGGAGTGTGGTGCAGTGGAAACATCTCTAGCTGTCCCACCGCCTACAGGGGATAGCGTTAATCGCTACAATGCCGCTCCCCCAAGGAGCCCGCATGTCCAACCTGATCGCCGACTGGCGCGACCGCCCGACTCACCGCAAGGTCTGGGCGCTGGCCGCGCCGATGATTCTTTCGAATATTTCCGTGCCGCTGGTGGCGCTGGTCGACAGCACCGTCATCGGCCACTTGCCCCACGCGCATCAATTGGGCGCGGTGGCAGTCGGCGCCAGCCTGTACACCTTTCTCGCCTGGGCCATGGGTTTTCTGCGCATGGGCACCACCGGTTTTGCCGCGCAAGCGGCCGGGCGCAGTGACGGCGCGGCGTTGCGGCAGATTCTGTTGCAGGGCCTGTTGCTGGCGATGGGCCTGGCAGTGCTGCTCGGTACTCTCGGCGTACCGCTGAGTGGCGTCGCGCTGCACTTCATGCAACCGTCGGCTGAGCTTGATCAGCTCACCCGGGATTTTTTCCATACGCGGCTGTTTGGTTTGCCGGCGGCGCTGGCCAGTTATGCGTTGGTCGGCTGGTTCCTCGGCACGCAAAATGCGCGGGCGCCGCTGGCGATTCTGCTCAGCACCAACCTGATCAACATCGCCCTGAACCTGTGGTTCGTCATCGGTCTGGACTGGGGCGTGGTCGGTTCGGCCCGCGCCTCGGTGATCGCCGAATGGAGTGGCGCCCTGCTCGGCCTGTTCATGACCCGCAAGGCCTTGCGCGCCTATCCGGGCCACATCGTCTGGGCCGCGCTGAAAGTCTGGCAGAGTTGGCGCCCGCTGCTGGCGGTCAACCGCGACATCTTCATCCGCAGCCTCGCCCTGCAATCGGTGTTCTTCATGATCACCGTGCAAGGCGCGCGTCTTGGCGATGCAACCGTCGCCGCCAATGCCCTGCTGCTCAACGGCCTGCTGCTGACTGCGCATGCGCTGGACGGCCTCGCCCACGCCGTCGAAGCCTTGTGCGGGCACGCCATTGGCGCTCGAGATCGCCTCGCGCTGCGCCGTTCGCTGGTGGTGGCCGGCGGTTGGTCACTGATCGCCAGCCTCGGTTTTGCCGCGTTGTTTCTGCTCGGCGGGCATCTGTTCATCGAGATGCAAACCAACATCCAGAGCGTGCGCGACACCGCGTTCATCTACTTGCCCTACCTCGCTGTGCTGCCATTGATTGCGGTGTGGAGTTATTTGCTCGACGGCTTGTTCATCGGCGCCACTCGCGCCCGCGAAATGCGCAACGGCATGCTGATGACGGTGGTTCTCCTGCTGCCGTTCGCCTGGGCGCTGCAAGGCCTGGGCAACCATGGCCTGTGGATATCTTTCCTGTTGTTCATGGTGTTGCGCAGCCTCACCCTCGGCGCGCAAGCCTGGTGGCTCAAGCGCAACGATGGCTGGTTTAGCGGTGCGGCTCACTGAGTCGGCGTGTGTTCGATGAAGCCGACCACTTGATCAAGCACCGGCGCCAGCCGCCGCAGCGGTCGTGAAAGAGTGGCCACCAGGGTGATGTGACTGGGCCGCGAGTAGTACAAATCCTGCACCGGCACCGAGGCTTCGCGCAGCTTGCTGGCGAGGCCGCCGGTGTTGCGCGTCGGGTTGACCAGGTTGTCCTTGCTCGCCGCAATCAACAAGGCCGGCGGCGCGCCCCGGCTGACGTGGTTGATCGGCTGCGATTGCGGCGGAGAATCCGGCCAGAAAAACACCGGACGCACGTCGGGGTTTTCGATCGGCAGAAAATCATACGGCCCGGCCAACCCGATCCAGCCGCTGAGGTCCTTGGGTGACATCCCGACCGCCCCGAGCAAATTCGTATCCAGCGCCAGCATCGATGCGTTGTAGGCACCGGAACTGTGGCCCATCAAATACAAGCGCTGCGGGTTACCGGAATACTCGCTGATGTGCGCCTTGGTCCACGCCACGGCGCGCGCGCCATCTTCCAGAAACAGCGGATAACGCACCTGTGGATACAACCGATAGTCGGCCAGCACCGCGACAATCCCGCGCGACGCCAGCGCCTCGCCGACAAAGGTGTAATCCCCACGATTGCCGCTGTTCCAGCTGCCGCCATAGAAGAACACCACCACCGGCGCGCCCTTGAGCGGATGGCGCGGCACGTAGACATCGAGCTTCTGCCGTGGATCATCGCCGTAGGCAATGCCCACCGTTTTGTCGAAGGTGTCGTCCGGCGTCAGGACATTGAGCACTTTCACCGGCGAGCAAGCGCCGAGCACCAGGAGCATAAGCCCGCCGATCAGTGCGCCGAACCGTTGCCCAAACGTACCTGCCATAAGCGCCGAACCTCTGTTTCACGGTTGATCGTTCTGCCATTGGCGGCGCACATGATCGAGCCCTGCCTGCTGGGTCAGCCCCGCTGGCGGCGGCACCAGCACAGCCCGCGGATGCAGCAAGCGTAGCCACAGCCAGCCATCGAGCACGTCACGATCGCTGAAACCCAGCGCCAGCCCCTGCTGAACATGGGAGGACAGCGTTGCGTAATCGGTTCCCATTGATTGGCACCAGCGCCAGATGTGCTGCTCAAGCAGACAGCTTTGCAGACGCTCGCGTTGCCGCGCGGAGAGGCTTTCCTCAACGGCCAGCGGCGCCACCGCCAGGCCTGGGTTACGCAGTTGCTGCCAGCCCTGACTGCCGATCGCCCGGTCTGCCCATGTGCCGCCGAACCAGCGCAACTGGTCGATCGGCCCGAGCCAGCGGCTCAACTCACGGGCATCACAGGCATCGAAGAAGTAACTGGCAGTCTGCCGGTTGTAATAGCCGAGCATGGCGCGATGGTGCAGGCCGAAGGACACGGTGAGCATGCGCCGCAAATGCGCGAGCAGCGCTGGTGTCGATGCGGCGCTCTCCAGCAACAGACCGCGCCATAGCTGTGGGTCGCGCAGGCATAACGCTTGCAGCGCTTCGCTGTCCTGCAATTCGATCAGCAACGGCCCTTGCTCACGCACGGTCTGAAACTCGGTGCTGTCGAACAGCCAGAAATACTTGAGCCCGACGAATGCCTGCCGCAACACCTTCAGCGCCTGTGGCGACTCCTGGACATCCAGCAACAACCATGACGACATCGGGTCGAGCGCTACGGCGCTCATCCGCGACCGCTCTGATCAAGCGCACTGACCAGCCGACAGCTGCAAACCGACTGCCGACAATGGTTGTAGCTGCCACCGCCAGGCATCAGGCACAACAGCACCAGCGGTTGCGCGCTCTTCAACAGTTGCGGCAAGCCTTCACTGTGCAAATGCTCCGGCAGCGGGGCCGGTTCCTGCGATTTTTCTTCATCGGCAAGCGGCGCCTGCAGCACGCCACTGATCACCGGTTGATCCGGATCACCCTCAAGAAAACTCACCACCACCTCGACCCCTTCACGCAACCACGGCAATGCCTTGTCGGCCAGTGCCGGCGCCAACGGCAGCCAACAGTGGCTGGCGGCGGCGCCTTCGCCCTGATACAGCCAGTCGAATTGCACCGCCACCGGCCGCGAGCAGTCGGGGCGAGGCTCATCCACTTCCACCACCCAGGCGCGTTGCAGGCTGTGCATCCGCGGCTTGACGGGTTGGAGGTCGGGGACACGCGATGGGTTATTAAGGGTGGCGAAAACCCGGTTGCCATACGGCGGATCCTGCGAAAGATCAGCATGGTGTTCAACCCGCGACAACAGCCACTGGCGATTGCATTCGGCAAACGGATGCCCCGCCAGCGGCAGCCAGCGTCCACTGCGCAGGCTCGGCACATCGGTTTCGCCCTCGGCCATTTGTGCAACTGGCGCGCCGTGGGCATCGGGCGACCAGACATCCTGCAGGCGCCATCGGCGGACCGCTGGCGCCTCGTTCTCCGCCGCGCCAGCAAAACGCGCCGCCCCTGCGCGCGGCAGGCGCGCGACATCGTCGCCGAACACCAGGCAATGACCGTCGCGTCGATGCTCGAAGTGATAATGGATGCCGGCTTGCGCACACAAGCGCTGCAGCCATTGCAGATCCGATTCCCGGTACTGAGTGCAGAAAGCCAGCGCCGGATAGTCACCCGCCAACTCAAAGCGTCGCTGGGCACCGACGATCCCGTGCTCCTTGAGCACCTGCGCGAGAATGTGCGGTATCGAACAGGCACTGAACACCCGCTGACTGAAACGCAGGTCCAGGCAGTTCAGCCTCGGGCCAAGCCGCACCCGGCACAGCCTCGAACCCTGGCCGTGCTCGTGCTGGACAACACTGTGCAATAGCCCGTGAACGCCGTTGCACGCGGCGCCGAACTGCAAAAACACCGAACGGTGCAACAGGCCAGCGAGATCCAGTTGCGCGTCCTCGACCAACACATCGATGTCGAAGGCGAACGGCTCGCTGAGGGCCTCGCTACCGGAAAACGCCAGCACTTCGAAGGCGTCGGACAAGCCCGCTACATCGAGACGAAACGTCGGCTCGTTGACTGGATCAAACATAGGCGGATCTCTACAGGAGGGGCGGCCGGGGATTCTCGCCGAGAGCCATGGCCGAGTAGAGTGCCGAAGTACAACTTAGGAAATGACCTACGCGAAAAGCAGACCAAATGAGTTTGCGGGCAGGGATAAGCGAGGATTTGGCAGGGAATTTAGGAGATATCCCACCGGGTTATCCGAATTTTCCACAGCGTGTGGGGAAAATTCAGACAACCCGGCGAGATCACAGCCGATGTCAGGAAGACAGGTAGGAGGAACGGGTCAGGCCCAGACGCAAGGCATCGAGGAACTGCGTGCGCTCGCTGGCACTGATGCGCGCACTGGCGCACTTGTCGCGGTAGTGGGTCATCAGTTCTTCCGGCGACAAGTGCACGTAACGCAGCATGTCTTCGATGGTGTCGTGGGTCTCGATGCCGGCGTGGTACACGCTGCCATCGGCGTTCTGATAGATGTTCACCGAGTCGGTGTCACCGAACAGGTTGTGCATGTCGCCAAGGATTTCCTGATAGGCGCCGACCAGGAACACGCCCAGCAGGTAGTCTTCGCCTTCGTTCAAACCGTGTACCGGCAGGCTGGTTTCGATGCTCTGCTCGTCGACGTACTGATTGATCTTGCCGTCGGAGTCGCAGGTCAGATCCTGCAGCACGGCGCGGCGCAGCGGCTCTTCGTCGAGACGGTGCAGCGGGATGATCGGCAGGACCTGATCGATCGCCCAAGTGTCCGGCAGGCTCTGGAACACCGAGAAGTTGCAGATGTACTTGTCGGCCAGCTTGTCGTTGAGCTCGTCGAGCACTTGGCGGTGCGAACGCTGACGGGCTTTCAGCGAGTTGTGCAGGCGACGGCACACCGCGAAGTAGCACTGCTCGGCCAAGGCTTTTTCAGCCAGGGTCAGTTTGCCGTCGGCGTACTGCGCGGCCACGTCGCTCATGTAGTGGGTGGCGCGCCAGTAGGTTTCGGTGACCATTTCGATGTCGGTCGGGCCGAGCAGGTCAACCAGCCACTGTACGGTTTCCGGCAGCGATTCCTTGTTTTCGATCTGCGGGATTTCGTCGTTGTGTTTCTCGACGTCGGTCACCTGCACCACCAGCATGGCGTGGTGCGCCGTCAGCGAACGGCCGCTCTCGGAGAAGATGTGCGGATGCGGCAGGGCCTGCGCGTCGCAGAATTCCTTGAGCATGCCGACCACGACACCGGCGTAATCGTCCATGTCGTAGTTGATCGAACTGGCGTTACGCGAGTGCGTGCCGTCGTAGTCGACACCCAGACCGCCACCGACGTCGATGTGATCGACCGGCAGACCGAGGTTGCGCAGTTCGCCGTAGTAACGAATCGCTTCTTTGAAACCGTGCTGATAGTCAGCCAGGTTGGCAATCTGCGAGCCCATGTGGAAGTGCAGCAGGCGAATGCCCTGATCCAGGCCAGCCGCGCGGAAGCGCTCGACCACCGACAGCAACTGTGCCGCCGACAGACCGAATTTGGATTTCTCGCCACCGGTGTCCGCCCACTTCGACGACGCCAGCGACGACAGGCGCACGCGCAGGCCAACCTGTGGCTTGACCTTCAGCGAGGCGGCTTCTTCGATCACCAGAGCGACTTCGGATTCTTTCTCAATGACGATGAACACGTTGTGGCCAAGCTTCTGGCCCATCAGCGCCAGACGAATGAACTCGCGGTCCTTGTAACCGTTGCAGACGATGGTGCCGCCCTTCGGCGCCAGCGCCAGCACGGCCAGCAACTCAGGCTTGGAGCCGGCTTCCAGACCGATGGAGACGTCCTGGGTGGCGATGATGTTCTCGATCACCGCTTCTTGCTGGTTAACCTTGATCGGGTACAGCGCGGTGTACTTGCTCTGGTATTCCAGGCGCTCGATGTTCGCATCGAAAGCGCCGGTCAACTGGCGGACACGGTCTTGCAGGATGTCGGGGAAACGCACCAGCAACGGCAAGGACAAACCGCTTTTGCGCAGTTGGTCGACTTGCTCGAACAGGTCGATAGGCGAACTTTTCGGGCCGTTCGGACGAACTTCGACGCGACCGGCTTCATTGATCGCGAAATACCCGGCCCCCCAATGGCGAATCCCGTAAACACTGCGGCTGTCCGCAACTGTCCATTGGCTGCCATCGTCTTTACGTGTGCGTCGTACGGACATCGAAGTCCCCTATAAAGAAGTCATAGTGCGTCGCCTGATTGCAGGCCGGCGCAGTCTAAAGAATGAAAATGACGATTCGTCAGCGCGGCGGTAGACCGCGCTGACCGCGTGGAGTTTAGAAACCGGTCATGAACAGGCTCTGTGAAAACCATGGAGACGACGCCGGACCTGAAGTATTTCAGTGCCGGATCAAGCCGCAGATGGATTTCACAGAGGCTGCTAGCCGCCGGACTTCTTCGCTTTGAAACCGTGCTTGATCAGCTCAGCCAAGAGTAGCTCGACATGATCGCCCTGGATTTCGATGATGCCGTCTTTCAACGCCCCGCCAGTGCCGCAACGTTTCTTCAACGTTGTCGCCAACTCTTTGAGCGCGTCTTCGGCCAGGGGCACGCCGGTGATGGTGGTCACCGTCTTGCCGCCACGGCCTTTGCTCTCGCGTCGCACGCGGGCAATGCCGTCGCCTGCCGGGATCACGGTTTGTTTGCAGATACAGGCGTCCACCGGCTTACTGCATTCCGGGCAATGACGACCTGCGTCGGTGGAAAATACCAGGCCACCAAGGGCGGCGAAGGATGCGGCTTTTTTGGCCACCGGCAATCCTCTTGGGAGGACAAAGACTGATCGCAACCTTGGGCAAGGTCAGCGACCGCGAAGCCCCACTCAGGCAGGGGCAGCGCTACTGCACCGGATATCGATTCCTGGACAGCTGACATGTAGGAGCTGCCGAAGGCTGCGATCTTTTGATTTTGATTTTAAAAACCAGGATCAAAAGATCGCAGCCTTCGGCAGCTCCTACAGTGTGTCAGCAGGCCAACCTCAAACTATCCGGTGCAGTTTGAAAAAAGGTCGCGCAGTGTAACGGCAAAAATCCCGATTGCTAAGTGCCAATCGGCGCCAATTTATGTGTTCTTTGCGACGTCGCTTTGCTGCGCCTTCAGATAGCGCTTCAAAGCGGCCAAGGAGTCCGGGCAGTAGGGCTTTTGCTGGATTTCCTGCATCACCTGCCCGACCGGAATAAAGCGCGCTTCCAGCACTTCTTCCGGTTGCAGGATCAGCGGGCCGTCCCACACGGCGGAAAACGCCGAACACCAGAGCCGGTTACCGGTGTCTTCGAAAAAGAAATGGTCGTGCGCCGTGAGTTCCACGCCGCTCACGCCCAACTCCTCTTCCAGCTCACGGGCCGCCGACTCGGCGTAGGTTTCGTCGGCCTGCACCATCCCGCCCGCCGCGACGTCCCAGTAACCGGGATAAATCGCCTTGCTCAAGGTGCGCCGATGCACGCAAAGCTCACCGGCGGAATTGAACAGCATGATGTAAGTGCCCCGCCCGATCAGCCCGCGCTCGCGCAACTCGGAACGCACCAGCGCGCCGAGCAGGTTGTCCTGCTCGTCGACCCAGGCGATCTGTTCGGCATCCGAAGCGGCACGGTGCGCCGCTTCTTTCACGCTATCGGACATGACTCATCCCTGATTGAGCAGTTGACGCAGATCGATCACAGCGGCGTTGGCACGGGAAATATAGTTGGCCATGACCAACGAGTGGTTGGCCAAGACGCCGAAGCCGCTGCCGTTAAGAATCATCGGGCTCCAGACCGGTTCCTGCGAGGCTTCCAGCTCACGGATGATCTGACGCACGCTGACCGTGGCGTTCTTCTTCGCCAAAACATCGGCGAAGTCGACTTCAATCGCGCGCAGCAAATGCGACAGCGCCCACGCCTGACCGCGTGCTTCGTAGAACACGTTGTCGATCTGCATCCACGGTGTCTCGACGACTTCTTCGTCAACCTGCGGCACTTCGCCGACCGCCGGAACCTCGGTTTTCAGCGCCGTGTTGAGCTTGACCCGGCCAACGCTGGCCGACAGCCGTTGCGACAGCGAACCAAGACGAGTGCCGACATCGCCCAGCCAGTTGTTGAGGTTATCGGCGCGCGCATAAAACAGTGCGTTCTTCTGGGTAGGGTCAGACAGACGTGCCTGATAGCGGCTCAGGGAATTGATGCCTTCCTGATATTCCGACTCGCTGGACGGCAGGATCCAGCTCTTGTTGTCGAAGTTGAAGCGCGGCTCGGCCTTGGCCAGATCGGCATCTTCAGCCGACTGCGATTGCGAGCGGGCGAAGTCTTTGCGCAGGGCGCGCGTCAGGTCGCGGACCTGGACCAGCACGCCGTATTCCCAGCTTGGCGTGTTGTCCATCCACAGGCCAGGCGGAAAACGATCGTTGGAAATATAACCGCCCGGCTTGTCGAGCAAGGTGCCGGCGACGGTCTTCAGGGTTTCCACCGTGGTGTAGCCGACCACCATTTTTTTGCCTTCTTTCTCGGCTGCCGCCTGGGCATTTTGCGCCACCGGAAACAGCGCGGGCTCCTGGCTCCAGTACCAGCCGAGGCCAATGGTCACCAGCAGGTAAATGCCGATCAAGGTGGCCAGTGCGCGGCTGAACAACAGCCCGCCAACGTAGCTGCGGGTGGCCGACTTGGGTTCAGCGGCACGTTCAGGCGCGCTGCCCGCGCGGTTTTTCCAGTCCAGCATGGCGATATCCTTTCAATCACTTGGGTTCAACGGTTCGACCACAACCATACAACAACGTGCCAAGGCCGGGCACCCGCCGGCAAAGATAAGCCGCAAATGATGTGGGCGAATGACGTATCGATCAGAACTAGGGGAATCCCTGAGGCCGCCATGTGTATCCGGGCTGATGCGGACCTTGGAAAATCCGCCAAACGCTCATTCAGCGCATGGATACGAACGCCCGCGAGAAATCACCCTGAGTTAAGCACCTGACCGGGAATACGCCCGGTTAGCGGGGACTTCGCCGACGAACAGGTCGAAAACAGAACTCTTCGGTCAGAAACTGAATTGTGTCGTACTGCAGATTATTGATGTACGACACTCGTCTAAGGGAAAAGAGGTGCTAGCATAGAGCCACCAGTCGATCTCAGCATGCAGCCTAACTAGTAGTCAGGATATGACCGAGCCAGAAGACCCCAGCCGTGAGCGTCTCAAGCACCACTTTGCCCAGCGGGTAATTCATCAGGCACGTCAGATTCTTGAGATATGGCAGCGCCTGCAACGCAGTGAATGGTCCACCGTCGACCTCGCCGAATTGAGCGAGGCGAACTTGCGCCTGCTGCGTTTTGCCGAGCGTTTCGAACAGCCGGAACACACGCAACTCGCGCACCACATCAGCCAGTCGCTGGAAGCGGTGGACGCCAATCGCGGCCGCCTCAGCAGCGGCCTGATCACCGACCTCAATCGCTTGATGCAGCGCTTGTCGCGCACCGGCCTGCGCCATGGCGATCAACTCGACCAGACGTTCCTGCCGCCGCTGCGCAAACCGATTTACGTGATGCTGCAGGATCACGACCGTGCCGAGCGTCTGGCCAAACAACTGGAATTCTTCGGGTTGAGCGCGCAGGCGCTGGACAGCGTTTCCGCGTTTCGCTCCTCGATGGTCGAGCGCTTGCCCGCGGCGATCGTCATGGACGTGGATTTCAGCGGTACCGGTGTCGGCCTGAAGCTCGCCGCCGAAGCCCAGGTCGGTCTGGATGAACCGCTGCCGTTGCTGTTCTTCAGCCTGCATGAAACCGACACCCCGACCCGTCTCGCCGCCGTGCGCGCCGGTGGCCAGGAGTTCCTCACCGGCACCCTCGAAGCGTCGAGCCTGCTGGAAAAGATCGAAGTCCTCACCTGCGTCGCCCAGTACGAACCTTACAAAGTGCTGATCATCGACGATTCGCGCGCACAGGCCCTGCACACCGAGCGCCTGCTCAACAGCGCCGGCATCGTCACCCGCACTTTGATCGAACCGATTCAGGCGATGGCCGAACTGGCGGATTTCCAGCCTGACCTGATCATTCTCGACATGTACATGCCGGCCTGCACCGGCACCGAACTGGCCAAGGTGATCCGCCACAACGACCGTTATGTCAGCGTGCCGATCATCTATCTGTCGGCCGAGGACGATCTGGACAAGCAGCTCGACGCGATGAGCGAGGGCGGCGACGACTTCCTGACCAAACCGATCAAGCCGCGCCATCTGATCACTACCGTGCGCAACCGCGCCGCCCGCGCGCGCAATCTGAAAGCGCGAATGGTCCGCGACAGCCTCACCGGTTTGTACAACCACACGCACATTCTGCAATTGCTCGAAGACTGCTCGTTCCGCGCCCGCCGCGAGAACAAGCCGTTGAGCTTTGCCATGCTCGACATCGACCACTTCAAACGGGTCAACGACAGCCACGGCCACCCAATGGGCGACCGCGTGATCAAGAGCCTCGCACTGTTCCTTAAACAGCGCTTGCGCAAGACCGACTTCATCGGCCGCTATGGCGGTGAAGAGTTCGCCATCGTCATGCCCGACACCGATATGGAAGCTGCGCACAAAGTGCTCGACGAAATCCGTCAGCGCTTCGCCGAGATCCATTACCCGGCGCAACCGCAGGATTTGTGGTGCACCTTCAGCGCCGGCGTGGTGGAGATGCATGACGATTGCGACAGCCTGATGATGGCCAGCCAGGCCGATGAGGCGCTGTACCGTGCCAAGGGTGCCGGGCGCAATCGTGTGCAGACCGCGCGCGAATCAAAGCAAAGTGCCACTTTTTCATCGGATTCCACCGAATCGGTCATAACCCTGTAACAGAACCGCAATAAATTCAGGCGCTTACCATTTCTGCCGTTGGTAGCCGTCATGCGCCTGAAGTTGCTCACCAATCTCAATACGCTGCTGCTGGTCGCCGTGTGCCTCGCACTCGGCGCCACGTTGTGGTGGTCGCAAAAAGCCCTCGAACGCCCGTATCTGTTGATGGAGCGGTATCTGGGGTTGTCGCAGCAATTTCAGAATGAGGTGGCGCGCAACGTCGAGGATTACCTCGCCAGCGGTGACGCCTTGCGCCTGAGCGCCGCCAGCCAAGCCATCGCCGGCCTGCAGACAGAACTGAATGAATTACCGCCAGCGCTGGCCGACACCCTGCGTCCGAGCCTGACTGGCCTGGAAGAATTCAGCAAAACCGACCTGCTCGCTGCCGGCAAACTGGCCGGCGATCCGCAAGCCTTGTTGTTGCAGGCCGAACGTGAACTGAGCGCCAGTCTCGATCAACTCAGCACCTACGCCAATGGCAATGCGGCTTATCTGACGCCGCTGCTCGCCGCTTCGCAGCACCTGGGCAAACTGTCGCTGGCACGGGACAAGCTGGTCAGCAGCGGGCGCAGTGAACTGGCCGCCGACGTTGAGCGCGAAGTCACTAATATCCGCTCCCAGGCTCAAGCAATTGATGCCCTACCCTTGCTCGGCGTCGTCGCCAGCAACGAATCGGGCAGCGACGATTTCGCCGCGATGATGGGCATCGAAAGCAGCGAAAAAACCGTCGCCGAAGATGCCGGTGTCGGCCTCAAACGTGAACTCAACAGCCTGCTCGGGCGCTATCCGGCGGAGCTGGCGCGTACCCGGGAGCAGATCCAGAAACGCACCGAACTCAGTACCGCCACCCACCAGAAAATCACCGCTGTGCAGCAGGCCATCGCCGGCCTGGAACCGGTGGTGCGTGCGCAACACGGGCAAATTCAAGGCGAAGTGCGCCTGATGCAAGGTGTGATGATCGGCTTGATTCTGCTGATCGCGTTGCTGATCGATACCTTGCAGCGGCGGCTCTCGCGCACCCTGACCAATCTCGCCCCGGCGCTTTCAACCTGGGCCGAGGGCGACTTCAGCCGCGACATTCATCTGGGTAAGACCAACCGTGAACTGCACGACATCGAGGCTTCGCTCAATCGCTTGCGCGCCTATCTGGTGGACCTGGTCGGCACCATTCGTGGCAATGCTGAACAAGTCGCGGGCAGCAGTCGCACCCTCGCCGAACTGAGTAACGATCTGCACAGCGGCGCCGAACATCAGGCCGGCGATACCGCGCTGATCCGCGACTCCCTCGGTGAACTGGAAGCGACCATTCAGCAAGTGGCCGGCGATGCGCAGCAGGCCGCAGACGCCAGCCGTCATGCCGGACTGGCCGTGGAGCACGGCCAGACAGTGATCGGCCAAAGCCTGACCGGACTGCATGCCTTGGTCGGTGAAGTGCAAGGCAATGCGCAGATGATCGAGCATCTGGCTGAGGAGTCAGCGACCATCGGTGGTGTGTTGACGGTGATTCGCTCGATTGCCGACCAGACCAATCTGCTGGCCCTAAACGCGGCGATTGAAGCGGCGCGGGCTGGGGAAATGGGTCGTGGTTTTGCTGTAGTCGCCGAGGAAGTACGCTCACTGGCGCAGCGCACCGCCGGGGCTACGGCGGAAATTCAGACGCTGATTGCCGGACTGCAAACGGCGGCGCGGCAATCGGTCGAAGGCATGCGCGCACAGGTCGAACACGCCGAAGCCACGGCCAATCAGGCGCAGGCGGCGGATGGCGCGCTGGATAAAATTGTCGGTGCGATCCAGACCATTTCCGACACGGCAATCCGCATTGCCGACGTGACGGCGCAACAAAGTGGCGCAGTCAGCGAGATTCGCAACCACAGCGAGCGGATTCATCAGTTGGGTGGGGATAACTTGCTGCGGATCGGCCAAGGTCGCGAACAGGGCGAGAACTTGCTGGTACTTGGCGGCCAACTGCATACAGCCGTGCAGGCCTTTCGCGTCTGACGAAAATCCCTGTAGGAGCTGCCGAAGGCTGCGATCTTTTGATCTTGCTTCTAAAAATCAACAGATCGCAGCCTTCGGCAGCTCCTACAGGGATTACCGCAAATGACCGGATCTAATCACTCGGTCACATATTTTGCGCAAACATCGCCCATCGTGCTGGCTATTGCATAGAACTGGACAGTCACAAAGTCTTTGCGGCATAGTCGCCGGGTTCTGAACTTTGCTCACCCATAACAAGGACAACGCAGATGGCAACCCTTCTGGTGCTGCACGGCCCCAACCTGAACCTGCTCGGCACCCGCGAACCCGGTACTTACGGTTCTACGACCCTGGCGCAGATCAATCAGGATCTGGAGCGCCGCGCCCGTGAAGCCGGCCATCATCTGCTCTATCTGCAAAGTAATGCCGAGTACGAATTGATCGACCGCATCCACGCCGCGCGCGGCGAAGGTGTGGATTTCATTCTGATCAATCCAGCAGCTTTTACACACACAAGTGTCGCATTACGTGACGCGTTGCTGGGAGTGAGCATCCCATTCATCGAAGTGCATTTGTCCAACGTGCACAAACGCGAACCTTTCCGCCATCACTCTTACTTCTCCGACGTAGCGGTGGGAGTGATCTGCGGCCTTGGCGCCAGCGGTTACCGACTGGCCCTGGAGGCTGCACTAGAACAGCTTGAAACACCGGCAACGACTTGAAATACAAGCGTTAAGCGCCCCTGACCGACCCTTGGGAGTTGATGATTCATGGATATCCGTAAAGTTAAGAAATTGATCGAATTGCTGGAAGAGTCCGGCATCGACGAGCTCGAGATCAAGGAAGGCGAAGAGTCCGTACGCATCAGCCGTCACAGCAAGACCCCGGCTCAGCAGTACTACGCGCCGGCCCCGATGCAAGCGCCGGCTGCCGCACCTGTTGCTGCTCCGGTAGCTGCTGCAGCCCCGGTTGCCGCTGCTGCGCCAGCGCTGAACGGCACTGTTGCCCGTTCGCCGATGGTCGGCACCTTCTACCGTAAATCTTCGCCAGCCTCGCCAGCCTTCGTTGAAGTCGGCCAGACCGTGAAGAAAGGCGACACTCTGTGCATCGTCGAAGCCATGAAGATGATGAACCACATCGAAGCTGAAACCAGCGGTGTGATCGAGTCCATCCTCGTCGAAGACGGCCAGCCGGTTGAGTACGACCAACCGCTGTTCACCATCGTTTGAACTGCGGAGAGCCTTTGATGACTGCGAAGTTGGAAAAAGTTCTGATCGCGAACCGCGGTGAGATCGCCCTGCGGATTCTGCGTGCCTGCAAAGAGATGGGCATCAAGACCGTCGCCGTTTACTCCAAGGCCGACAAAGAGCTGATGCACCTGGGCCTGGCAGACGAATCCGTCTGCATCGGCCCGGCGTCTGCCGCTCAGTCCTACCTGCACATCCCGGCCATCATCGCGGCCGCCGAAGTGACTGGCGCTACCGCCATTCACCCAGGCTACGGTTTCCTCGCGGAAAACGCTGATTTCGCCGAGCAGGTCGAGAACTCCGGCTTCGCGTTCATCGGCCCGAAAGCCGACACCATTCGCCTGATGGGCGACAAGGTATCGGCCAAGCACGCGATGATCGAAGCGGGCGTTCCTACCGTTCCAGGCTCCGACGGCCCACTGCCGGAAGACGAAGAAACGGCGCTGCGCATTGGTCGTGAAGTCGGCTACCCGGTGATCATCAAAGCCGCTGGCGGCGGTGGTGGTCGCGGCATGCGTGTGGTGCACAAGGAAGAAGACCTGATCGCCTTCGCCAAACTGACCCGCACCGAAGCTGGCGCGGCGTTCGGCAACCCGATGGTCTATCTGGAAAAATTCCTGACCAACCCGCGCCACGTCGAAGTTCAGGTGCTGTCCGATGGCCAGGGCCACGCGATCCACCTGGGCGACCGCGATTGCTCGCTGCAACGTCGTCACCAGAAAGTTCTCGAAGAAGCGCCGGCACCGGGCATCGACGAGAAGGCTCGCGAAGAAGTGCTGGCTCGCTGCGTCAAGGCGTGCATCGACATCGGTTACCGCGGCGCGGGTACTTTCGAGTTCCTGTACGAGAACGGTCGTTTCTACTTCATCGAAATGAACACCCGTGTTCAGGTGGAGCACCCGGTTTCGGAAATGGTCACCGGCATCGACATCGTCAAGGAGATGCTCAGCATCGCCGCTGGCAACAAGCTGTCGTTCACTCAGAATGATGTGGTAATCCGCGGTCATTCGCTGGAGTGCCGGATCAACGCTGAAGACCCGAAAACCTTCATGCCGAGCCCGGGCACGGTCAAGCATTTCCACGCTCCAGGCGGCAACGGCGTTCGCGTCGATTCGCACCTGTACAGTGGCTATGCCGTTCCACCGAACTACGACTCGCTGATCGGCAAACTGATCACTTACGGCGCGACCCGCGACGAAGCCATGGCACGCATGCGCAATGCCCTGGACGAAATCGTGGTTGACGGGA
This sequence comes from Pseudomonas sp. GM80, assembly GCF_000282515.1. GTDB lineage: Bacteria > Pseudomonadota > Gammaproteobacteria > Pseudomonadales > Pseudomonadaceae > Aquipseudomonas. Next base: position 42,696 of record NZ_AKJD01000038.1, on the reverse strand, counting down.
TCAAGACCAACATCCCGCTGCACCGTGATCTGGTTCGTGATGAAGGCTTCTGCAAGGGTGGCGTGAACATTCACTACCTCGAGCACAAGCTGGCTGGCGAGAAGCACTAAGCTTCGGCCCGCACCAGACAAAGCCGCCTTCGGGCGGCTTTGTTGTTTCTGCAGGTTTCATACTGTCATTTTGAAACATTACTGGCGGGCAGTAGCCTGTGCAGGCTGCCTATAATCGCGGCCTTGCCAGCACCGTGCTGACGAAAACAGAGTCAGCCCATGCCTCAAAAACTCCCCATCAATCTCAACGATTTATTGCGTCAGCGCACGGTCGAAAGTGAGCGCATCGAGTACAAAAAAGGCTGGAACCCTGACCCGATCATTCGCACGCTCTGCGCAACAAAACCGCCCTTACAAAGCCCCCGCCGCAGTAACCGCCAAACATCGAAGCCTGCACTATTACATCCGTCGCTACAGCAGCACCGTCGAAGCAAAAGGTGAAATCGAACACGAGCTCTTGAGCCTTGCCGCCAAAGTCCCGTTTGATGATCGCTTCAACCTTGGCGCTCGCGTCACTGATCTTTCCAAACCGTTGATGCAAGGCTTCCTGCAGGAAATTGGCAGCGCCCTCGCCGAGGACGCAGATGATTTATCCACTGAAGCACTCGGCCGGCAAATGAACATTGTGGGCGGCCCAACGGAATCACCGTGGCCAAAAAACGTAGGACTGATGTTTTTCAATGACTCGCCCCATCACTTTTTTCCCGGCACACAAATCGATGTCCTATGGTTCCCGGAAGGAAGCGACGGTGATCGCTTTGATGAAAAGGTCTTCAAAGGCCCACTCGCCTCAATCACTCGCGAAGCCTTGGCCTATATTCAGCGCAACTTTCTGCATGAAACGGTCATCAAGCATGCAGACCGAGCAGAGGCCACTCGCGTATGGAATTTCCCGTTCACGGCGATTGAGGAAGCACTGGTCAATGCGGTTTACCACCGTTCATATGAGGAACGGGAGCCTATTGAGGTGCGCATCAGCCAGACAGAGCTAGTGATTCTGAGCTTTCCGGGGCCAGACCGTTCGATACGAATGGAAGACCTGCGGCTGGGGCGAGCGGTAAGTCGTCGTTATCGTAACCGGCGAATCGGCGAGTTTCTCAAAGAGCTGGATTTGACCGAGGGCCGGTCGACGGGAATACCCAAAATACTTAAGGTCATGACCAATAACGGCTCACCTCCTCCACTCTTTGAAACCGATGACGAGCGCATTTCCTATGTTGTTCGACTGCCTGCCCACCCGCAGACAATCAAAGCAAAAAGCGCGGCTGGACACTCCACCATGGAAGTCACCATGGAAGTCACCATGGAAGTCGCTGCATTACTGAAAGTGGTTTCCGGTGAAATGAGCAGACGAGAACTGCAAGACGCCATGCATTTGAAAAATGCCGACCACTTCCGCAAGGCATACATTCTGCCGGCCCTCGCTGCTGATGCCTTGGAGATGACGGTTCCCGAACAGCCAAACAGCCGACTACAACGCTATCGCCTGACGACCAAAGGCCAGCAATGGCTCAACGTCAATGAACAATCCAGAAACGACATAAATCCCCTGTAGGAGCTGCCGAAGGCTGCGATCTTTTGATCTTCAACCATGTTCGTGTTCTGCGCCGCGCTCGCGTAAACTTGCGCGCTTCTCGCCGGCCGCTAGGCTGCAATCAATATTTTTCAAAGGTGCCCGCCATGCCTTGGCTGCAAGTACGTCTCGCCATCAGCCCGGAACAAGCCGAAACCTACGAAGACGCTTTCCTTGAAGTGGGCGCCGTGTCGGTGACCTTCATGGACGCCGAAGATCAGCCGATCTTCGAACCGGAACTCAATACCACCCCGCTGTGGGCACACACGCATCTGTTGGCGCTGTTCGAAGGCGGCACTGAACCGGCACCGGTTCTGGCCCATCTGGAACTGCTGACCGGCAGCCCGCTGCCCGAGCATCACAGCGAAGTCATCGAAGATCAGGATTGGGAACGCAGCTGGATGGACGGTTTTGAGCCGATGCGTTTCGGTCAGCGCCTGTGGATCGTGCCGAGCTGGCACGCCGCGCCGGAACCTGACGCAGTCAACCTGCTGCTGGATCCGGGTCTGGCCTTTGGCACCGGCACCCACCCGACCACCGCGCTGTGCCTGGAATGGCTCGACGGTCAGGACCTGAAAGACTGCAACGTGCTCGATTTTGGTTGCGGCTCGGGGATTCTGGCCATCGCTGCCCTGCTGCTCGGCGCGAAAGAAGCTGTTGGCACCGACATCGACGTGCAGGCGCTGGAAGCGTCGCGCGACAACGCCGGGCGCAACAATATTGCCGAAGCGCTGTTCCCGCTGTACCTGCCGGAAGATTTGCCGCAAGTGCAAGCCGACGTGCTGGTCGCCAATATTCTCGCCGGCCCGCTGGTTTCGCTGGCGCCGCAACTGTCCAGCCTGGTGAAATCCGGTGGCCGTCTGGCGCTGTCGGGCATCCTTGCCGAGCAAGGCGATGAAGTCGCCGCCGCTTACGCGCAGGACTTCGATCTCGATCCGATCGCCAATCGCGATGGCTGGGTGCGCATCACCGGCCGTCGGCGCTAGAATGACCGCCTGCATAATCCGGATCGCCGCATGACCGACAGCTTCGTCACCCAGTGCCCGCATTGCCAAACCAGCTTCCGTGTCAGCCACGCTCAATTGAGCGTGGCCCGCGGGGTGGTTCGCTGCGGCTCCTGCCTGCAAGTGTTCAACGCGGCCAAGCAGCTGCTGGAACAACACGCCGGCAAGGACGCGGTGACAGCGGTCGCGCCGCCGCTTGCCGAGCTGCCTGCCGCCGAGCCGCCGAGCCTGGCCAAGCTTCCTGTTGTCGAGCCGCCAGCCATTGAGCCAGCGGCGCCGCGCGCCATCAGCCAGAAGCAGTGGAGCGCCTCGGAGCTGGATCTCGACAGCCTCGATCTGGACGAAGAACTCGCTCGCCTCGAACAACGGGAAATCCAGCCGACCACCGAATTCGGTCGTCAACGCGAAGATTCCCTGAGCGCACGCCGCGACAGCCCTGAACCGGATGAAACGCTCTGGCGCGACAGCCTGTTCAGCGCACGCTCCGATGAGCACACTGCCGAACACGAAGAAGACGAGCCAGAAACCGTCGACATCGAGCCGGTCAAAGCCGCACGCACCGAGCCTTCGTTGTCGCTGGAACCGGTGGATCTGGACGACGAACCGGCCATTCCGCAACTGCGCCTGCACGATCCGATTGATCCGAAGGCCCGTCGCGAACGCTTCACGGCCAGCGACGAAAGCGATGACGACGACCTGCCGACGATCGAACCGTCGCGCAAAAAACGTGACCGCGCCGAGCCGGGCGTCCGCGCTGAAGTATTGCAAGACCTGACCGACGACCCGCTGCAACTGGACTGGCAGAAGCGCCGTTCGCCATGGGGCCGACGCCTGCTGTGGCTATTGTTGGTGCTGCTGGCGGCGGGCGGTCTCGTCGCCCAATACGTGTCTTATCATTTCGACGAACTGGCGCGACAGGATCAATACCGTCCGTGGTTCCAGCAGATTTGCCCGCAGATCGGCTGCAGCGTGCCGTCGAAGGTAGACATCGCCAGGATCAAGAGCAGCAACCTGGTGGTGCGCAGCCATCCCGAATTCAGTGGCGCCCTGGTGGTGGACGCAATCATCTATAACCGTGCGACGTTCTCCCAGCCGTTTCCGCTGCTGGAACTGCGCTTTGCCGATCTCAACGGTCACTTGATTGCCAGTCGTCGCTTCAAACCCGGCGAATACCTCAGCGGTGATCTCGAAGGCCTGGCGGAAATGCCGCCGCAGACGCCGATCCACATCGCGCTGGATATTCTCGATCCAGGCCCCAAAGCGGTGAATTACAGCCTGAGTTTCCACTCGCCCGAGTGAATCGCTTCATCGTTTCTGAATTGACGGCAGTTTTCTGACTTTGCAGCGCGTAACCAAACCGCTGGCAATAACAGAATAACTGTTCAGATTTTGTTCAATTCAGCCTTTATCCAGTCATCGAGAGCGGGTATCATGCCAACCCTTTTTCGAACTCTCATGATCCGGCCCCACTTCAGGGAAGTCCTATGTCGGCGGTACGCATCGGCCCATACACATTGCAGAACGGCTTGATTCTCGCCCCGATGGCGGGTGTCACCGATCAGCCCTTTCGTCAGCTGTGCAAGCGTCTGGGCGCAGGGCTTGTTGTCTCGGAAATGGTCACCAGCGACATGAGCTTGTGGAACACCCGCAAGTCGCGCATGCGCATGATCCACGAAGGCGATCCCGAGCCACGCTCGGTACAGATTGCCGGTGGCGACGCGCAGATGCTGGCGGATGCAGCCCGGGCCAACGTCGAACTGGGCGCACAGATTATTGATATCAACATGGGTTGCCCGGCAAAGAAGGTCTGCAACAAGGCCGCCGGTTCCGCGTTGTTGAAAGATGAAGCACTGGTGACCGAGATCCTGCAGGCCGTTGTGGCTGCGGTTGATGTGCCGGTCACCCTGAAGATCCGCACCGGCTGGGATCGCGACAACAAGAACGGTCTGACCGTGGCGAAGATCGCCGAGCAGGCCGGGATCACCGCGCTGGCCGTGCATGGCCGCACGCGCGCCGATCTGTACAAGGGTGAAGCCGAGTACGACACGATTGCCGCGATCAAGCAGGCCGTGTCGATCCCGGTGTTTGCCAATGGCGATATCGATTCGCCGGAGAAGGCCCGTTACGTGCTTGATGCGACCGGTGCCGATGGCCTGTTGGTAGGCCGTGCCGCCCAAGGGCGGCCATGGATTTTTCGCGAGATCGAACACTTCCTGCGTACCGGCGAGAAATTGCCGGCGCCGAAGCTGATCGAGGTGGAACACATACTGCTTGAGCATCTGGCCGCACTTCACGCTTTCTATGGGGACGTGATGGGCGTGCGAATTGCTCGGAAGCATGTGGGCTGGTATCTCGCAACCTTGCCGGGCGCCAAGGAGTTTCGCGCCCACTTCAATCGTTTGGATGGTACGGAAACACAATGCGCCAATGTTCGGGAGTTCTTCGCCGAGCATTACAAGAGCCTGACAGGGGACGAAGAAGGGGTGGCCGCATGACGATGATGACCGAGACTTTAGTGAGTGGAACAGCACCCGTGAGCGACAACGTGAATTTGAAACAGCACCTCAATACCCCGAGCGAAGAAGGCCAGACCCTTCGCGGGAGTGTCGAGAAGGCGCTGCACAATTATTTCGCCCACCTTGAGGGCGCATCCGTCACGGATGTGTACAACCTGGTGCTCTCCGAAGTCGAGGCGCCCCTGCTCGAAAGCGTGATGAACTACGTCAAGGGCAACCAGACCAAGGCCAGTGAGCTGCTCGGTCTCAACCGCGGCACGCTGCGCAAGAAACTCAAGCAGTACGATCTGCTGTAAGCATTCAATCAAACCAGAAAGGCGCCCGCGTAAAAAACGGTCGCCTTTTTTGCTGACTTCCTTTGCTTTTGATGGAAATTGAGATGACCGACCAGACTACCCGCCTGCCGATCCGCCGCGCCTTGATCAGCGTTTCCGACAAGACCGGGATCCTCGAATTCGCCAAGGAGCTTGAAGCCCTGGGCGTCGAGATCCTCTCCACCGGCGGGACGTTCAAGCTGCTGCGTGACAACGGCGTTGCCGCAGTGGAAGTCGCGGATTACACCGGTTTCGCCGAGATGATGGACGGTCGGGTGAAAACCCTGCACCCGAAAATCCACGGCGGCATCCTCGGTCGTCGCGGTATCGACGACGCAATCATGAGCGAGCACGGCATCAAGCCGATCGATCTGGTGGCAGTCAACCTGTACCCGTTCGAAGCTACCATCAACAAGCCAGGCTGCGACCTGCCGACCGCGATCGAGAACATCGACATCGGCGGCCCGACCATGGTCCGTTCGGCAGCGAAAAACCACAAAGACGTCGCGATCGTGGTGAATGCCAGCGATTACGCCAGCGTGCTGGAAGGCCTCAAGGCCGGCGGCCTGACCTACGCTCAGCGTTTCGACCTGATGCTCAAGGCCTTCGAACACACCGCTGCCTACGACGGCATGATCGCCAACTACATGGGCACCGTGAACCAGGCCGCTGAAACCCTGAGCACTGAAGGTCGCAGCGAATTTCCGCGCACCTTCAACAGCCAGTTCATCAAGGCGCAGGAAATGCGCTACGGCGAGAACCCGCACCAGAGCGCGGCGTTCTACGTGGAAGCCAAGCCTGCCGAAGTCGGCATCGCCACCGCGACCCAACTGCAAGGCAAAGAGCTGTCGTACAACAACGTGGCCGACACTGACGCTGCGCTGGAATGCGTGAAGAGCTTTGTCAAACCAGCCTGCGTCATCGTCAAGCACGCCAACCCGTGCGGCGTGGCGGTCAGCCCGGACGCTGAAGGCGGCATCCGTCAGGCCTACGAACTGGCTTGCGCCACCGACACCGAGTCGGCGTTCGGCGGCATCATCGCTTTCAACCGTGAACTGGATGCCGAGACCGCCAAGGCGATCGTCGAGCGTCAGTTCGTGGAAGTGATCATCGCCCCAAGCGTCAGCGAAGAAGCCCGCGCCATCGTTGCGGCCAAAGCCAACGTGCGCCTGCTGGCCTGCGGCGAGTGGTCGGCTGACCGCGCTGCAGCGTGGGACTACAAACGCGTCAACGGCGGCCTGCTGGTACAGAGCCGTGACATCGGCATGATCAGCGCCGATGACCTGAAAGTCGTGACCAAACGTGCGCCGACCGAGCAGGAAATCCACGACCTGATCTTCGCCTGGAAAGTTGCCAAGTACGTTAAGTCCAACGCCATCGTCTACGCCAAGAACCGTCAGACCATCGGTGTCGGCGCGGGCCAGATGAGCCGCGTAAACTCGGCGCGTATCGCGGCGATCAAGGCTGAGCACGCTGGTCTGCAAGTGGCCGGTTCGGTGATGGCCTCGGACGCGTTCTTCCCGTTCCGCGACGGTCTGGATAACGCGGCCAAGGTCGGTATCACTGCGGTGATCCAGCCGGGCGGCTCGATGCGTGACAACGAAGTGATTGCTGCGGCTGACGAGGCCGGCATCGCTATGGTGTTCACCGGCATGCGCCACTTCCGTCACTGATTCCCCGCTCCCTCTGCACGCAGGAGCCATGTAGGAGCTGACGAGTAAAACGAGGCTGCGATCTTTTGATCTTGTTTTTGAAAAGCAAGATCAAAAGATCGCAGCCTTCGGCAGCTCCTACAGGGTTTGAATGCTGAGGTTTGGTAGCGTCCACAGAATTTTGAGGTTTTTGAAATGAATGTTTTGATCATTGGCAGCGGTGGCCGTGAACACGCCCTGGCCTGGAAAGTGGCTCAGGATCCGCGCGTGCAGAAGGTTTTTGTCGCGCCGGGCAACGCTGGCACCGCCATTGAAGCCAAGTGCGAGAACGTCGCCATCGACGTGCTGGCCCTTGAGCAACTGGCCGACTTCGCCGAGAAAAACGTTGCCCTGACCATCGTCGGCCCGGAAGTGCCGCTGGTGGCTGGCGTTGTTGACCTGTTCCGCGCCCGTGGTCTGGATTGCTTCGGCCCGACTGCCGGCGCTGCACAGCTGGAAGGTTCGAAAGCCTTCACCAAGGATTTCCTCGCCCGTCACAAGATTCCGACTGCCGACTACCAGAACTTCACCGAGATCGAGCCGGCCCTGGCTTACCTGCGTGAAAAAGGCGCACCGATCGTGATCAAGGCCGATGGCCTGGCCGCCGGTAAAGGCGTGATCGTCGCCATGACTCTGGCTGAAGCCGAGGACGCGGTGCGCGACATGCTCGCTGGCAACGCTTTCGGTGACGCCGGTTCACGCGTGGTCATCGAAGAATTCCTCGACGGCGAAGAAGCGTCGTTCATCGTCATGGTCGACGGCAAAAACGTTTTGCCGATGGCCACCAGCCAGGACCACAAACGTGTTGGCGACGGCGACAGTGGCCCGAACACGGGCGGCATGGGTGCTTACTCCCCTGCCCCGGTGGTCACCGCCGACGTACACAAACGCGTGATGGATCTGGTGATCTGGCCGACCGTGCGCGGCATGGCTGAAGAAGGTAACGTCTACACCGGCTTCCTGTATGCCGGTCTGATGATCGACAAGGCCGGTAACCCGAAAGTCATCGAGTTCAACTGCCGCTTCGGCGACCCGGAAACCCAACCGGTGATGCTGCGTCTGCAATCGAGCCTGGTGCTGCTGGTCGAAGCCGCGCTGGCGCAAGCGCTGGACAAGGTTGAAGCGCAGTGGGATCCACGCCCGAGCGTCGGCATCGTACTGGCCGCCGGCGGTTACCCGGGCGACTACGCCAAGGGCGCGGCGATCAACGGTCTGGATGCAGCGGCGAAGCTGGAAGGTAAAGTCTTCCACGCCGGTACCGCACTGAAAGACGGCAACGTCGTCACCGCCGGCGGTCGCGTACTCTGTGCCACCGCGATGGGTGCAAGCGTGGGTGAAGCTCAGCAGCAAGCGTACAAGCTGGCAGCGGCCATCGACTGGGAAGGCTGCTTCTATCGCAAGGACATTGGCTACCGCGCCATTGCCCGTGAACGTGGCGAAACCCAGGAATAAGCTGTCGATCAGGCCCGGCAAGGGAGGCTATTCCCTGCCGGGCTGTTCCGCCGCCGCGCATCGTTATATTCTGGCATCAACCTACGAAGGGATTTCGCCGTGCGCTGGCTCAGGATTGCCATAAGCTTCACCGTCACGCTGCTGACTTTGCTCTGCATGCTTCCGGCCCAGGCCGCGCAAGGCAGTGGCTGGTCGGTATTGCTTGACGATCAGGGCAATTTGCAACTTAGCGACATCCGTTCCGCCCGCTACACCAATCAATTCAGCCCCATTGAGCTTGATCGCCTCACCGCGTCCGAGCCCAATGGCGCACAGTGGCTGCGCTTTCGGTTGGCACCGGGCAAGCATGAACAAGTGCTGCGTATCTTTGCCCCCGACCTGTCGCAGCTCAGTCTGTACGTGCTCGACGGCGACAAGCTGATCGAACAACGCAACACCGGCACCGACCAGCCCCAGGCCGAACGGCCGTTGCCGAGCAGCGACTTCCTGCTGGCGCTGCCGCAAAGCGACAAACCCCTCGATATCTATTTGCGCATGGTCTCCGACCATCAGTTGCGCCCGCACGTCACCCTGCAATCGGCGGTGATGAGCGCAGCCAATCACAACCAGACGCTGATCTTCGGCCTGCTGTTCGGCTGCCTTGGCATGCTGCTGTTGCACAACCTGGTGCGCTACGCCTATTCGCGCTCGCGCAGCAGTCTGTGGCTGGCGGTTTGCGAAGGCCTGCTGGGGCTCAGTCTGCTGCTGCTGCTTAACCTCGCCGGCCCCTGGCTGCCGAACTGGCATGCAATCCAGACGCCGGGCGCCTACCTGGCCCTGCTGCTGACGGCCCCGGCCGGGTTGATGTTTGCCTACCGCTTCTTCGCCCCGCTCGGCCCGCACCCGCTGAACAAGCTGCTGTTGGGCGACATCCTGTTTATCGTGACATGCAGCCTGCTGTTGTTATTCGTCAACACGCTGCCGCTGAACATCATCACCTACGCGCTGGTGGCATTGGCCGGGCTGAGCATGTTGTTCGTTGCGTTTTATCACTGGCAGAAGGGCTACCGCCCGGCGCGCCTGTTCGTCGCCGCCATGGTCGTGTTCAACATCGGCACGCTGATCATCCTGCCTGCGCTGCTGGGGCTGACACTGGTGTCGCCACAGGGACTGATCATGACGCTGATGGCGTTCATCTGCATCAGCGGCCTGCTGATGAGCATCGCCCTCGGCGAACGTCAGCGCAGCATTACCGAAAGCCGCTTCAGCGTCAGCCGCGACCTTGCCGCGAGCAACGCCGAAATCAACGCCAAGGCCGAATTCCTCGCCAAGATCAGCCACGAAATCCGCACGCCGATGAACGGCGTGCTGGGCATGACGGAACTGCTGCTGGGCACGCCGCTGTCGGTCAAGCAACGCGACTACGTGCAGACCATTCACAGCGCCGGCAACGAGCTGCTGACATTGATCAACGAGATCCTCGACATCTCCAAACTCGAGTCAGGGCAGATTGAACTCGATGACGTGCAGTTCGACCTCAACGCCCTGATTGACGATTGCCTGAGCATCTACCGCGCCAAGGCCGAACAGCAGAATGTCGAGCTGATCAGTTTCATCCAGCCGCAAGTGCCGCGCGTGATCAGCGGCGACCCGACGCGTCTGCGCCAGACACTGTTGAGCCTGCTGGAAAACGCCCTGAAGAAAACCGAGGAAGGTGAAGTGCTGATCGTCGTCGCCCTCGACGAGCGCAGCAGCAAACCGCGTCTGCGTATCGCTGTGCAGGACAGCGGCGCACCGATGGAACAGGAAGAGCGCGACGCGCTGATGCACGCCGAACTGCACAGCAAGCACTTCCTCTCGGCCAACCGTCTGGGCGGTAACCTCGGCCTGGTCATCGCCCGCCAGTTGATTCGTTTGATGCATGGCGAATTCGGCATCAAGAGCGGCGCCACTCAGGGCAGCACCTTGTGGCTGACCCTGCCGCTCGATCCTGATCGCCTCGAACACCCGACCTCTGACCTCGACAGCCCGCTGCAAGGCGCGCGCGTGTTGGTGGTCGACGACAACGACACGTGCCGCAAAGTGCTGGTCCAGCAGTGCAGCGCCTGGGGCCTGAATGTCAGTGCCGTGCCGTCGGGCAAGGAAGCGCTGGCGCTGTTGCGCACCAAGGCGCACCTGCGCGATTACTTCGACGTGGTGCTGCTCGATCAGAACATGCCCGGCATGACCGGCATGCAACTGGCCGCCAAAATCAAGGAAGACCCGAGCCTCAATCACGACATCCTGCTGATCATGCTCACCGGCATCAGCAATGCGCCGAGCAAGATCATCGCGCGCAACTCGGGGATCAAGCGCATTCTGGCCAAACCAGTGGCCGGGTATACCCTCAAGACCACGCTGGCGGACGAGCTCAACCAGCGCAACAAAGGTCAGGTGGTGTTCCAGCCGCAGGTGGTGACCGCCGCCACGGCCGCCAAAGTACCCAGCGACTTCCGCATCCTCGTCGCCGAAGACAACACGATTTCGACCAAGGTGATTCGCGGCATGCTCGGCAAGCTCAACCTGCAGCCGGACACCGCCAGCAACGGCGAAGAAGCCCTGCAAGCGATGAAAGCCCAGCGTTACGACCTGGTGCTGATGGACTGCGAAATGCCGATCCTCGACGGGTTCTCCGCCACCCAGCAACTCCGCGCCTGGGAAGTCAGCAATCAGCGTATCCGCACGCCGATCGTCGCGCTGACCGCGCACATCCTCGCCGAACACAAGGAACGTGCACGCCAGGCCGGGATGGACGGGCACATGTCCAAACCGGTGGAGTTGTCGCAATTGCGTGAGTTGATCGAGCATTGGGTGGCTGAGCGCGATCAGCAGAATCGAGCGACAACCCAACCGTCGTAGCGCCTGATAGACTCCCCCACGACTACCCTCGCCAGTGAGCCAGCACCATGCTCCACGTGTTGTTCAGTGTTTACCTGAAGATGCTGGTGCTCTACAGCCCGTTCTTCGTGTTGTCGTGCTTCATTACCCTCACCCGTGGTTATTCACGCAAGGAACAACGGCGCCTGGCCTGGAAAGTGGCCCTCGCCACGCTGATCTCCAGTGTCCTGCTGTACTTGTTCGGGCGGGTGATTTTCGACGTCTTCGGCATTACCGTTGACGCGTTCCGGATCGGCGCCGGTAGCGTGCTGTTCATTTCGGCGCTGGGCATGGCGCAGGGCAAATCAGCGGTGCAGGCCGATAACGTGCAGCAGGACGTGACCATCGTGCCGCTGACCATTCCGATCACGGTCGGCCCCGGCACCATCGGGGCGCTGTTGGTGATGGGCGTGAGCCAGCCGCACTGGGACGACAAGCTCACGGCAATTCTGAGTATTGTGCTGGCCAGTTTCACCGTCGGCGTGGTGCTGTACCTGTCGAACCGGATCGAGAGAATTCTCGGCGATCAGGGTCTGCAGATCGTCAGCCGTTTGATGGGCCTGTTTGTCTGTGCGCTGGCCGCGCAAATCATCTTCACCGGGGTCAAAGGCTACCTGGTGCCATAAGCCCCGAACGTCGAGGTGTGTCGTCACGCGACAGGTCAGTGCTTTTCGCTAAACAACGGGCCGATCTCGACCGAGGGTGGATGTAACTCAGCCGCCAGCCACTCCCGCGTGTCGGCTCTGAATTCGTCGTATAAAGCCTGATTGAAACGGGCCGAATAACCACGGCGAATGACGTTGCCGACGGGCGTGTGCCGCGCAGCCCCACTCTCCCAATAACACGGGTCAATTTTGCCTTGCGTGTCGAATGACACGGACACCATGCCGAGAAAACCACCCGCCTCGACCACCCCGGCCATTGCCCTGAACCGCACGCTCCCGGCCTCTGCGGACAAGCAATGACGCTTGAGGCTTTGCATCAGCGCCGCATCGCTGGAGGCTGACGCCAGCCTGCGCAAAGCCGCCGAGATCAACAGCCCCTGCCCGGAAGGCAAATGGGTTTCAGCCAACTCGAGCATTTCCTCTTGGCCTGAAACAGTCGACTCCGGCCCCAAAAGGGCTAGATCAGTCTGCTGCTCGGCGAAAAAACTCCAGCCACAGGCCGACAGGATCCCCGAGTAGATGTCGAACCACCGTGAATCCTGCACCCCCTGCGGCACATCTTCGTCAGCCGCCAGCCGGGCAAATGCCAACGTGTCCAGCACATCCTGTTTGATCGTCGACGGCAAGGCGCTGGATACCACCAGAAGCACGCCCGCATTGACATAAACCGAGTAGTTCATCTATTTGCTCCGATAACTGCCGGCGATAGTGCCGGCAGCCTGTCTCTACGGATTACTTGGTTTTACGGCGCTGGAAGCGTTTGCTCAGTGCGGCCTTGAAGTGCTCGCCCAGGTACTCTTCAAGATCGCCTTTCAAGTCTGCATAACGCAACGGATTGAAAGTGATGTAAGCACTGCCGCGAAAGATGCTGCGATTGGTTGTTTTCCAGTTGAAAAACAACGGCGAAGTTTCATTCCCGCCGCCCACACTGTCGATCGACGACAGCGACGTCAGGATAATTCCATTCTTTAGTTGATCGCACGGCATTACCGCAAGCCGAACACCTTTATCCTTGGTCACTTCACGGTTCAGCAGATTGATAGCTTCCGGCTCTTTCTTCAAGGCATCCAGGGTCGAGTCGGTAATTGCCGAGAGCACTGTTGCCCCCGGAATGGCCGCTTTGGCTGCCGCGATGCCGGCCTTGACAATATCAACCACAATATTATCCATGGTCAGTTGCTGGGTGCTTTTCTTGTATACCGAATAACCGGAGTCGGCCACGAAGCAGCCGGCATCTTCCATGCATTGTACAAAGGCGCGGTACCACGCTTCAGGATCGTTCCCAGGAACTTCAAAGTTGGCTTCAAGCTTGGAGAACTTGATGATGTTTTCGATGATCGCCATGTTCTCCAGAGAGATATTGTCACCGTAACCCACCAGGGTATTGGCCAATACGATAGCGTCCAGATCCTTGGTCGGGCTGTTTGGATCCACGGCGCCGAACGCCTGCACACGGGCGCTACGGAAAACTTCCACAGGCAGCGACTGGCGTTTGCCAATACGTGCCTTGACCAGTGCGTTGCTTTCTTTACACGAAATCTTGCATTCCATAAAAATTCAAACTCCTTTTGATTAATAACGCATCGAAGTGACAGCGCAAAACGAAACTAACCCATCAAACAAAAACCAACAACATCAAGTTAATTCACAATGTTATTAACCACCCTAGAACGCCAACACAACCAACAAATAATTTCTCACAACAACTTCAAGCCAGAAATAGTAATACTTGCCAATATCAACCACAACAAACAGCCACCACACCGAACAGAACTTAACCCTAAAGAGAAAACAATGAACAACGAAACACCAACGGGCATCCTCGAAAACCACAACTTGATCTCGCTCATCGGAAGCCTGCCGATAGAAGATTATGACTATCTGACGGATTGCACTCGCATCGTAACAATGCTCTCCGAAAGAAGTACCAGTCGTTTTGGCGATTCTCTGGAGTGGGCTCAAGAGTACTATTCCAACCTGCAATATTTTGGATGGAAAGCCTTGGACGGGGGGCGATATACAGAGACCCAAAAACACAATATCTCCGGGACCATCGCCGATCATTTGGTGCAAAATATTGAATTATTCAATGGCCGCCCTCAGGGAAACGCGATGATTGATACCTTGGACGCATTGAGTTCGGACGAGACGGCCCTGGTTTCATTCGATAAAGAGAGTTCCATGGGGCGGCGCTTTCAAGTGGCCCCCACTCATTATGATTCCAAAGGAAATCTTCATCTGGCGGTCTTCCAACTCGAACTGATCAGCAAAGTGAAGCAAAGCAAGTTTCTATTCTGGAAGTGGGAGGAGACCTCGACGACCCTCCTTCAACGCAAGGCTTTTTTTGTTCTTGATCGAAATATCCTTGATGAACAAAAAATGCGTCTATTTGAAGTTTTACGCAAAAAACTGACTGCGCAGCGCTTTGCCTTGCGCAAGAAACGCTCATAAACCGGCCAGGAAAACCCGGTTTGGCGGCGCTGGCCAAACCGGGGCACGCACAATGGCGTCATTTTCAATCGATCAAGGCATCCAGATCGGCAGGCGCCACCTCGACCGAATTGGTCGCACGCCCCACCAGTTCTTCCAGCGACACGCCTGTTGCGGCGGCCCCCAAATCAGCGATCGCCGCGACCAGCGCAGACACAAGCAGCGAGCGATAGCCGGCAAACGCCAGGACAACCTCGCCACGCAAGCTGACATCAGCTGCGCAGGCTTCCCGGATGATCACCGCGTGACCACTGTCCGGTTCGATCAGCACCAGATGTTCGCCAACGATGCTCAGCAGCAACTTGCCGGGATCATCCAGCTCCCAGATCAACTTGCCGGGAATCGCTGGCTTACCGGCCAAGGCCGGTCGGCAATCGAGCACCAGCGAATCCAGCCTCAGCCAGGCTCCCCGCGACAGTCGATACGTCACGGCGCCCTGCCCCAGGCGCAATACCAGGGTTTTGACATCGTCGGGAAGCAAAGGTAAAACATCGCCGATCAACTGCTGACCTTCCAGCGTCATCACGTCAGTGTCACGTCGAGCATAAGGCAGTGGCCCGATTCGGGTTTCGCCCGGAAAGGCTTGAACCATACCCCGCGCCGGGTCATGGAGCATCAGTGCATGGCCTTGCTGCCGCGTCCCAAGCAAAGCACTGGAAGGCTGCACCAACGCACGATCAACCCCGAGCAACTGCCCGCTGGCGGCGACGTACCATTGGACTTTCTGCGGCGTGTCGACGGACAGGAAATCCACGTGTCGATGGGAGTTCGCCAGTGCCGCAAGGTCAGCCAGCAACCTGTCTTCATGCGTCGAAACCCATTGGCTTTCGACGCCGGTCAGCAACGCGGGCTGGTCCTGTTGCAAGGTCAACATCAGACCTTGCGCGGTAACGCCTCTAAGCTCTGCCCCCTTGGCCGTCACGTCGATAAAATGCCAATCCACCCACCGCCGTTGCGGTGCCGGCAACCTGTCAGCCTGTAACAGCCGAGTCCCCTGACCGAACGCTGCTGACAGTCGATCAGCCGCGATGAAACCCTGGCGATAGATGACACCGCTATCAACCTCGAACAACCAGGCGGCCTGCCGGTCCGGCGTAAACCCGAGCAGACGAACATGAGCACCCGGCCCCAGGTCGGCGAGCAACAAACGATCGTCGACGTACCAGGCACACAACTTTGCATCACCGGCGGCGTTGCTCAATCCCAGCAGCGCAAAACGGGTAACGGGGTGTTGCGCCGCGACCTCTGCCAAGTGCGTCCACCACTCAGGGCGCTGTTTGAACCACGATTCGGCCAGGCCACTGAGCGACAGCTGACCATCATTCGTCACGTCGAAGCACAGCCCGTTCTCACTCAGCGCCACGTAACCGTGGTCTGTGGCCAGAATGTTTTGCAACCCGTCGACCCAGATATTTGCCTGCGACCAGTGTGCCCCCGCTTGCGCGCTCTGATTGCGCTGCAAGCGCAACAGGCGTTTGTGCAGTTTGTCGTAGACGACGAACAAATCCTGCTGCCCGCCTGACGGCACTATCAACAACAGGTCCTGCATATTCTTGATCGAGTCGGCCCAACCGCGAGCATGGTGCCGACGCGCCGGCGGACGAATGATCAAACGATCCTCATGACGCACCCACGCCATATCGCGCTGGTTCGAATCGATCGCCCAGCAGACCGAGACGATTGGCGCCGGCTGCCAATTGACGACGACAGCGGTTGCGGTGTGTTCGCGCTCGCGCAATTTATAGAATTCACCGAGCACCAGCGACCAGTCGGACAACGTCGGTGTCGCACTGAAAAGCGCCTGCAATGCACTGTCCGGCCCGCGTACCAATGAAGTCAGATACACCTCGCCATCGCGGATCAGGTAGCTCAGCACATCTGCAGCCTGACCGGCGCGAGGTATCTCCTGCGTCACCTGTACGGCGCCACCGGCAACAGGCTCGCAGCGAGTGATGCGGCTGCCCGTGACGCTCGCCAGCAGACGGTAGTGATGGCTGATCAGACCGGTGACGACATCGACCTGCCAGACCAGGAAACTGTCGGGTTGATAAAAGAACGCATCCTGGCCCATGACCATACCCAATTGGGCCTCATCGGCTGACGGCAGGTCTTCATCGCGAATGTAGATGAAGCGATCCTCCCGGGCGTCGTAGAACGCCGTCGTGTCGCGCGGTTGGCCAGGGTCTTCGAAGGGCACCCGATAGTTATGCACCGGCGTATAGGGCAACGCCAGGCGATGCTCATGGGCGAGTTTCTTGAAGTGCCCATGCAGCGTGCGCGGGTCCATCATGCCCGGCTGCAGATCTGCTGAAACCAGCAGCAGCGTCTGCTGCGTGAAGTCGATACGCAGGACCTGATCGGCCAGTTTGAGGCTGACCTCATGCAGATTGACGTCGTCGAAGCACAGGCTCATCTCACCGATATCCAGCCGGTCGCCGGACAAGCTGACATCGGCTTGCGTCGCCCAGCTCGCCAGCAATGTCCAGCGTGTGGTGGCCATATGAGTGCCGGCGAATGACAGGCTGACCCCGGGATTGAGCAACAAAGTACACGGCGCTCCACAGCCCTCAATGTCGTAACTGATCAAGCCGTGCCAGTTTTTCGGCAACACCGGCACCACCAGCGTTCGTTCGACAGTGTCCAGCCGCACTTCAATCGATGAGGGTTTGTAGACCGGCGCCATGTCTGCGACCAGATACTCACTTGGAAACGAGTAGAACGAGAACAAAAACCTGCGTTTTCCATCAGCCCCGGGCTCCTCCAGGCGGCGCGCCAGGTCAAAACCTTCAGCGTGCTTTTCATTGGCGAACGGAAAGGCTTTGTAGCCGTAGCCATACCAGGTTTTCGGCGTACAGGGCAGGACGATCAAGTCGCCCGCCTGCGGCGAAAAAGCCAACGTCTGCGGCAACTCCAGGCCTTGGCGAATATCCACACTACGGGTGAAATCAACCTCGTAGTCCGGAACCCCGAAATGATCACGCAGCGGAAACAGTTGAGGGCTGCCCAGACGTAGCTGACCGGTCAGCAGGTCAACGGACTCGACCACCAACGAGGCGTGGGCCGACCACGCCTTGCTCTGCGGATCCAGTCGATAACCGCCCTGCCGCACGGCTTTATCGAACTCGTAAAAGAACAACCCGACTTGTCTGGCCCGTTCAAAAATACCGGCGAATCCTTCAACCAATGCGCCGACACCGATGGCCAGTCCGCCCAGAATCACCCCGGCGCCGCCGAGCACCGCCGCCGCCGTGCCTGCGCCGGCGGCTGCCGCGATCAGTCCGGAACCGGTAACCAGCAAACTGGCGGAGTCAAACGCCAGTTGGGTGCCGAAGCGCGCCTTCTCGGCATCACTGCCCGCCTCGCTCAACTGATAGATATCAAACCCGACGTTGGCCAGCCCCAATACTGCGCCAACGCCTTCGCCGGCGACGTGCCCAAGGGCTTCGCCGATCACCGATGTACTGGTCTGGGCGATGAGTTTTTCCTGCGCCAGCGCCTGACGCACCAATTGGATGACACCGGCGATATCCACCAGGTTGCCGTGCAGCAACTGCGCGTAGTTGATGTAGGCGTGCAAACGCACCGCCGTGGTCAGCTCCCGCGTATCACCCTCGCGCGAACGCAGTGCATGCATCAATGCCTGAATGGTAAACCCGGCGTTGAGGGTGTGGACGCTGCCGGCTTCGGTCGGATCCGGCGGACTGCCAGCGGACACAGGCTGTCGGGCGAGACTGGCAAAACGCTCGCTCAAGAACTGTTTGATGCGCAAGAACCCATGATCGCGGGTGGTGACTTTCACCCACTGCTGCGGATCCTCGAGGTTGACCAGGCTGAGGTGATAGTCACCCGTCGGCGTCACTTCCAGCGAATCAAACACCGGCGCAAAGCTTGCTGTCAGTTGGTTGTCGATTTGCAGTCGGCGGGTGGCCTGCTCGATCTGTTGTGCCCACCAGTGACCGTCCAGATCACGCAGGCTGTTGCCCAGATTGATGTTGTTCACCAGCGACTGCCCGCGCGCACTGGTCAGGCGCTGGCGCCCGGGCAACAGCGGCCTTTCGCGCAGTGCTCCCGGCGCCAGCAGTTCGTTCACCTGCAACCCCGACGGCACGACGAGCGCCCCGACGCGTTCAGCATTCAGCTCGATCAGATCAAATGTCGGTGCGGACAATTCGCCGAACGTGGCGTAGTGACGAGCCATTTCATGCTCAATGAAAAAGCGTTCCAGCGCCTCGCGAAACGGCTGCGCCTGGGCAAATTCGAAGACGCCAAAGTTGGGATCGTAAAAGTGATAGGCGCTGCCCTCGCCAGTCCGCGTTTTAGCGACCAGCATGGCGTGATTGTCAGAGTTGAGCATGATCGTGCGAGTAGCATCGGCGTCCTCCAGCAGGCCCACCACCTGCTCCAGCGTTGAACGCTCAAGGGCGCTGCCGGAATCAGCCAGGCTTTCATCGCGCAATTCTTCAAGTACTTGCAAAAACGCCATCGAGTCGCGATCAGAAGGCTCGATCACGCCCAGGTAGAAACGCTCGCGCAGGGTGTTCATGGCGTCAGCGCCCTGATGCAGGGCAGCCGCCATCACTAGTGCCAGCGGGTAGCAGCGGCCACCGATGGTGTCGCCCGCTCCTTCCAGCAACAGATCCTGAGGCACCAGTTTGGTGTCGGCACCGTGGAAGCTGTCGAGCACATCACTCAGGCGCTCGACGATACGGTCGCGAAACTCGAGCTTCGCCACCTGCTGGATGCGCGCGACATGTTCCCCCCACTGACTCAGTGTCAGTGGTTGCTCCAGCGCATACTTCTTCAACGCCAATGCCGTTTCATCATGGGCCGGAGGCGAGGCCGGCGGGCGTTTCAGCCCGGCGAGAAACGCCGGTGCCTGACGCTTGAACAGCTCACGCTCGATGACCGCATAACGATTTGAGATGCCCAGCTCCGAAACACCGTTGGCGATGTTATCGAGTTCCACGACAAGCGCTTCAAAGCTGTGTTTGTCCAGGCTCGGCGCACCCAGCAACGAGCCGAGCAACAGGCGCTGGCAAGGACTGAGTTGCTCTAGCCCGAACGTGCCCTTGGCGTATCGCTGCAGGAATTCATCCAGTGGCAGATCGCGGGTCTCTGCGGTAGCGCCTGAAGCAGGGGCGAAGACGTTGGCCTTCTGCGCGACAATGGCCTGACGCTGATCAAAACCCAGCGGCACCAGACGGGCAAAGCCCACGGTGCCGGTGAAGCCTTCACGCATCGCCCGCAAGAAAGGTTCGCCAAGCCCTTCGGCGAGGTCCTGAAGGATATCGGTTGCCAGCACATAACGACCTTCGATGACGGGCCAGCCTTCATCGAATTCGATGCTCTGGCGTTTGAGCAGCTCAGCGACATCGCCGACATAGCGGGCCTTGAATACGCCTTCCTGCGATTTTTTCTGTTCACTCAAACGCCACTGTTCGAAGTCAGAAAACTTCTCGTGCCAGCTGTGATCCTGCTCTTCTTCAGTGAAGTAGTTGAACCCGTCCTGCAACTTCGCCTGCTCGCTGAACACCGCTGCAGCGCGGGGCGTGAAATGGGCTGCTTCGTAGACTGACATCCCCGTGCGCATGACGCCCGGCCCGGTCAAATGAATGGTGCCTTTGGCATTGGGTGTCACCCCTTCGCCAAAGTAACCGAGGAGATCTTGTATTCGAGCCTGAAGGTAGTGCTGAATTTCACGAGGTAGCTCATTAAACCCCGGTGCGCCAACGATCACATCAGTAGCAATCCGAATTTGGGTGTCAACGTCGAGCGCAGGTACTCGCTGCTCAATCAATGCATCTCTGTACTGATCCATCAACTCGTACATGAATCGCACACGCGATGTAACAGCCTCCAAACTCGCCGCGCCTGCGTGAGCGATCAAAAAAGCATTGCTCAAAGCGGAATTATCAACGTAAGCAGCCCGCAATGCGTCTGGAATGGCTACACGAGGTTCGGGGGCGGCAAACACGTCCTTCAACAAAGGGCCGCTGGCAGCAAACGCCTCAATTTCAGGTAATAACTCCGCCGGAATATCCTCTGCATAACTGTTGTAGCGGTCGCGTAAAGCCTGACGACCGGGCATAAAATGCGGGTTACGATCAAGGATCAATTGCAGTACCGCCAGCGCGGGCTTATCTCCCCGGATCATATCGACGTGAACTTCGCCCAGCCTCTTCTTGAACGGCGGCAAGTAATCTACATCGCTGTAAGTTCCGCCTTCATTGAATAACACCTGGTAGCGTAGAACATCGCCCGCCGCCGCCAGATTGCCACGCATGTTCAATTCACGTTCATAGATATCCACAAGCGGGAATGAATAGTCCTTCTCACGCACATCAACTAACCGCAAAAAATCCTGGTTCATGGCCTGCAGTGTCACCAGGTTCTTCTGCCGCAACTCTCGTAGCCTTGTTTCGTCCTGACCGTAAGCACGTACCAGCAAGTCTATTCGCGCTTCATCGGCGCCAGATTTTCCCGCCTGCACATGCTCGAACAGTTGTAGTTTCAAAACTTCCAGACGCGCTTCGTAGAGATCGGCCAAATCATATCCCGCGGAAACGCTTGCGCCTCCGGCCGCCATGGCATCAGCCTTTGCCGCTTCCACCACAATCCGATTGGTTTCATGAACCAGCAGTGCATCACTGTCGTACCAAAGCTTGAAGGCATAGCCTTCGGGGCCCAGCACCTGCGTCCAGACATTGATGTAATCACGCTGGATATCGCCGATCCCGCCGCCAAGCCAGACAAAGTGCTGCAACTTCACCACTTCCCTGGCCGAGGCATTCAGTTGCTCGACGCTGTTGGCCAGGCGAGTGGCGTATTCATCGATTCTGTTGCTGATAACCGTCAACTCCGCCTCAGCCTTGGTTTCTTCCGCTACAGGAGCAGCGGGCTCTGTTGAACGTCGACGGCGACCACCAGGAGAATCAGTCAACGAGGCAAGCGCCTGCTGTAACAATCTCAACGGTTCAAGTAATTCAGAGGCCGTATCTGCCGCAACGCAGCCGGCGTAATAACGCAAGATCGCGTCATGCTGCTTACTGCTTTTATAGGCCGACAATGCATCTTCCAGCGTTTGCAGTTTGAAAAGTTCTACAAATTCAACATAGCCGTTCGCCGGCGAGACTTCTGACTCACTCATACACTAAAATCCCTTTTATCAACCATTGACTTGAAGTGACACAAGGCCGCTTTGACCTTTTGAACAAGGAAAAACTATTCCTCCCCGCCAACGCGATCAAGCCACAAGGAATTCAATTGTTTTCAGGAGCACGGCTACATATCGAATCAATAAACAGCGGCATGGAAATACAATAAACAATATGAATTTCAAACCAGCACGCAAATAGCGCTCACAGCGTAAAACAACAAAAACATTACTTACATCTGCAATCAGTCGGAAACAACTTCAATCAAGGCAGTAAATAGACTGACAACCCAATGTAAAAAAACCTGCACCCGCCAGCTGGCTTTACGTCGGCATTCAGGAAGATGCCTACAGCGATAAGCGAATAAATACCTGAGCGAGGCTGACGCAGGAAGGGATAGGCGGCCCAGCGCGGGCCGCATGATTTCAGGAGGCGGGTTTTTCACCGTACCAGCGTGGGGTGTAAACCCAGCTGCTACCGTCGGCACGCGGGAACGTGCAGGTGGTGGACGAACCGATCAGCACCATCGTGCGCATGTCCACCTGATCCGGGGTCAGCGCCCCCAGCGTCGTGGCGCGCAGTGTCTGCCCTGGTCGGCCGATGTCGCGCCCCAGTACCACCGGGGTTTGCGCTGTGCGGTGCTGGCCGACGATTTCCAGCGCGCGGCCCAACTGCCACGGCCGAGCCTTGGAGATCGGGTTGTAGAAGGCCAAGGCCAGATCCGCCTCCGCAGCCAGGTCCAGACGTTTCTCGATGATCGACCACGGCTTGAGGTTGTCCGACAGCGACATCACACAGAAGTCGTGCCCCAGCGGCGCACCGGCCTGTGCTGCAGTGGCCAGCGATGCCGAGACACCCGGCAGGATTTCCAGGTCGACGCTGTGCCAGGCCGGATCATCCGACTCGTGCAACGCTTCGAGCACCGCCGCCGCCATGGCGAATACGCCCGGATCACCCGACGACACCACGATCACCGAACGGCCCTCGGCCGCCAGCCTGAAGGCGTGGCGGGCGCGCTGCATTTCTTCGCGGTTGTCGGTGCAATGTTGCACCTGGTCATCGCGGAACGGGCCGGCCATGCGTACGTAGGTTTCATAACCGAGCACGTCGGTGCAGCGCGCCAGTTCGGCTTTGACCGCCGGCACCATCAGTTCGGCAGCGCCAGGGCCGAGGCCAATGACGGCGAGACGCCCGCGTCGACGACCGATCGTTGCAACGTCCAGCGGTTGCTCGGCAATCGCGACGGCAAGGTTGTCGGCAGTGACGATCTTTGCGTCAGATACGGCAACGGCTGCCAATGCGGCAAGGTCACTTTGCGCGGCGACAAACCGCAGCGGTACGCCGAGTTCAAGCGCTGCCTCGTGCAAGTTCATCGAGGCCATTTCAGTGTCGGCGGCCAGCAGGCAGGCGAGCGATGGCAGCGCAATGTTCGCGTGCAGCAACGCCGCGCGAACAGCTTCCGGCAGATCCCCAACGTCGGCACTGATCGCCACCGCCACACTGCGCGGATAGATCAGCAATTCATTGGCGCTCGCTTGACGCGCGGCACTGCCCACATGAATCGAACGCTGCGCCTGTGGATCTTCCGGCAACTGCGCCTGATCCAGCCACGGCGCCGCGCCTTCGATACGCACGCTGTGCCCGGCCAACAGATCCGAGACAAAGCGCTTGCCCGACTCCAGGTCCGCCAGCGCATAACCGCTGGGCGGGTTGAGCAGGCACGTGCCAAAGCGCAATTCGCCGCTGGTGGTGATAGCGGCGGCGACTTGCAACGCCGCCGCGATTTCCCGCGCCATGACGTTCACCCCGCCCAGGCCACCGAGCAGCGGCACCACAGCGCTGCCGTCTTCAGCCACGGCGAGCACGGCAGGCTCGGCGCCCTTCTCCAGCAACAGCGGCGCCAGCGTGCGGATGACAATGCCGGCGGCGCACAAGGCAATGATCGGCGTGTCCTGCTGATACAGCGCGCGCAGGGTTGCGCCGAACTCCTGATAACTGCAATCGGCGCCCTCGACCCGCCCGGCGAGGCCATGGATCTGCGCCGCCGGATAGACTTGTTGAACGCGACGGGCCGTGGCCAGGCTGCCCTGACCGAGAATGACAATGGCTGGCGTTGATTGAGTCATCAGCCTTGCCACCGTTCGCCCGGCACGATGATCAGCGAGAAATACGGCGAGGACATCGGCTCGACCTGATCCATCGGCACAATCTTCTGATTGGCCATGGTCGCGCGTTCGACATACAGCGCACGCTCGGCCAGACCGAGTTCTTCGAGCACCTGACGGACTTTCGGGAAGTTGCGCCCCAGTTTCATGATCACGGCGGCGTCGGCATCGGCCAGACGGCGTTTCAGTTCTTCATGAGGCAAGACGCCGGAGAGCACCGACAGGCTCTGGTTGCGATACACCAACGGCGCGCCCAGCACCGAAGCGCCGCCGAGCATCGAACAGACGCCCGGCACCACTTGCGCTTCATAGCGCGTGGCGAGGCGATCGTGCAGGTACATGTAGGAACCGTAGAAGAACGGATCGCCTTCACAGATCACCGCGACGTCGCGACCGGCATCCAGGTGTGCAGCCACCGTTTCGGCGGCTTCATCGTAGAAATCGCTGATCACCTGTTCATAGGAGAGCGGCGCCGGCAGCGCTTCGGTGGTCACCGGGTAGACCAGCGGCAGCAGGTTCTGCGCTTCCTGCAAATGGGCTTCGATGATGCCGAACGCATTGCCCTTTTTGCCCTTGGCGACGAAGTACGCGACCACCGGCGACTCACGCAGCAAACGCAGGGCCTTGACGGTAATCAGTTCCGGATCACCGGGGCCGACGCCCAGGCCAATCAAACGTCCTTGAGCCTGCATCATTCGATCTCCGTGGCGAGGGCGTTGACGGCAGCCGCAGCCATGGCGCTGCCACCGAGGCGGCCTTGCATGATCACGAACGGCACGCCGCGGCTGTCGGCGGCCAGTGCCGCTTTCGATTCGGCAGCGCCGACGAAGCCCACCGGGAAGCCGAGGATCAGCGCCGGTTTCGGTGCGCCGGCATCGAGCATTTCCAGCAGGTAAAACAGCGCGGTCGGCGCGTTGCCGATCACCACAACGCTGCCTTCCAGGTGCGGACGCCAGAGCTCCAGTGCGGCGGCGGAACGAGTGTTGCCCAGTTCACGCGCAAGTTCCGGCACGCTGTCGTCGCGCAGGGTGCAGATCACTGGGTTGTTGGCCGGCAGACGCGCACGGGTCACGCCTTCGGAAACCATCCGCGCATCGCAGAGGATCGGCGCGCCAGCGGCGAGCGCCTCGCGCCCGGCCTTGCCGGCACCTTCGGAAAATTGCAGACCGTCAATGGCCTCGACCATGCCGCAGGCGTGGATCACCCGCACCGCGAGTTTTTCCAGATCGGCCGGGATTCGCGCGAGATTGGCCTCGCTGCGAATGATCGCGAAGGAGTTGCGATAGATCTCCTGACCGTCGCGGATGTAATCAAGCATCAAGGGGGCTCCGAGCGCGGACGTCGAGCAATATCGCGGCCGCTTCAATAGTAAGGTTGCGTGCGTGCAGCGCGCCGAAACCCGGCTGCGTTGCATCGCGAAAATAGAGGTCGTAATGACCGGGGCTGACCGCCAGCAGGGTCACCGGTGCACGATGGGCGGCAGCACAGGAACGCGGGCAACCGCTCAGGTGCACACTGACGCCCGATGGCAACAGCGTGGCCAAATGGCGCGCGTCCTGTTTGGTGTCAGCGAGGCCTTTGCCGCATCCGCTGGCACCGGTGCAGGCGATCAGACGGGTCAGCGGTTCGCTGGTGCGGGTCAGCAGGTTCGACTGTTCAAGCGCCTCAAGCACAGTCGCCGCGTCGGCCGTTTCAACATTCGGCAGCAGCAGGCTTTGCCATGGGGTGAAGCGCAGGCTGCCGTCACCATACTGGCGAGCCAGTTGCGCCGCCGCGCGCAACATCGCCGGATGAAGACGCCCGAGCGCTGGCACGGCGCCGATGTACACCCGCCCCGAGGTATTTTGCGGATGAACGCCAATGTGCAGATCTTGCGCAACGGCGCAGCGCTGCCAATCGCCGATCAGCTTGATCGGCAAGCGCGTTTTCAGTGTGTCGAGAAAGGCCGGCATCGGCCGTTCATCGAGCAAATGCCGCATCCGTGTTTGCTCGGGGCGGGCCAGTTGCAGGAACAACTCCAGCACAGCGACCACCAGCGCATGGCCGTGGTCCGCCGCCACCGCACCGATGGCGCGATCTGTCGGGCATCCGGCCAGGCCAAACGCCCACAATCGTTCACCGTCGCGCTCGAACGCCGACAACCACAGGTCATGCGGATGTTCGAGCATCGCCAGCGCTTCGCCGCCGTCCAGTTGCACGGCGAATTTTGCGCTCAACTCATGAAAGCGTGGATGGCTTTGCAAGGTGTCGAGGATCTGCTCGGCCAGTGCGCGGGTATCGACGCGCATCTGCCGATCGATGCCGGCGGCCGGGCTGAGCATCAGGTTACGCACGTCATCACCGGCGGCGGTGCGCGGGCCGAGCCCGGCGGCGAGCAGACGCTCGATCAGCGCAGCGGATTGCTCACCGATCCCGCGAATCTGCAGATTGGCCCGGTTGGTTGCCTCAATGGCCCCGCCAGCAAACTGCTCGGCGGCCTCGGCCACCGCGTCAGCCTGATCGGCGCTGATCGAGCCGCCATTGAGCTTGATCCGGCAGATGCCGCCATCCAGCGCCTGGACGATACGCAGCAACCCCGGGCAGGCCGAGGGGCGTAAGGCGGTGGACATCGGGCGTTCGTTCAAGGGGCGGACCGGCTGCGTGGGAAAGGCGCTTCGCGGGCGAAGGCGCGGTATTATGCCTGCTTTGTCCGGTGGCATGAAAAGTCTGCCCGTCGGAACGGCGTGTTTAGAGGAATATAGATGTCACCCTGGCTGACGGTAGTGGGAATCGGTGAAGACGGCTTCAAGGGCCTGGGCAAAAACGCCCGGCGTGCCCTGATGGGCGCCTCGCGGATCGTCGGTGGCCAGCGTCAACTGGATTTGCTGCCGGTGTGTATTCGCGGCGAGCGGCAGTTGTGGCCGAGCCCGTTCTCTCTCGCGCCGGTGCTGGAGCAACGTGGCGAAGCGGTGTGCGTGCTGGCCAGTGGTGACCCGATGTTCTACGGCGTCGGTGCCAGCCTTGCCCGCCAGGTGCCGAGCGAGGAGATGCTGATTCTGCCGGCACCGTCGTCCTGCTCACTGGCCGCCGCACGTCTCGGCTGGCCGTTGCAGGACGTGGTGACGCTGTCGCTGGTGGCCCGACCACTGGCCGCGCTCAATGCCCAATTGTTCAGTGGCGTGCGGCTGTTGTTGCTGAGCAACGACGGTCAGAGCCCGGCGGCGGTTGCGCAATTGCTCCGCGAGCGCGGTTTCGGTTCGAGTCGCCTGAGCGTGCTGGAACATTTGGGAGGCAGCGCCGAGCGTCGCGTCGACGCTACAGCATCCGATTGGAATGACCCGTTGATTGCCGATCTCAATGTGATCTCCATCGAATGCCTGGCCGATTCCGGCATTGGCGGCCTGTCGCGCCTCGCCGGGCTGCCCGACTCGGCATTCCAGCATGACGGCCAACTGACCAAGCGCGACGTGCGCGCCATCACCCTCGCCCGCCTCGCCCCGAGACCCGGCGAACTGCTCTGGGATGTCGGCGCCGGCAGCGGTTCGATCGGCATCGAGTGGATGCGCGCACACCCCAGTTGCCGCGCCTTGGCCATCGAAGCCGATGATGGCCGTCAGCAATTGATCGAGCATAACCGCGATGCGCTGGGCGTGCCCGGCCTGCAGCTGATTCGCGGCAAGGCCCCGCAGGCATTGGCCGGACTGGAGCGCCCGGACGCGATTTTCATTGGCGGCGGCGTGACCCGTGAAGGAGTCTTCGAAACTTGCTGGGAACACCTCAAACCCGGTGGCCGACTGGTCGCCAACGCGGTGACCCTGCAAAGCGAAGTCACCCTGATGAGCTGGCGTGAACGTTACGGTGGCGAGCTGACGCGCATCCATGTTGCCCAGGCGCAGCCGCTCGGCGAGTTTGACACTTGGCGTCAGGCGTTGCCGATCACCCTGCTCGATCTGGTCAAACCCCTCGATGCGTGACGAAACCGCCGAACAACCCGCGCCTCTGCGCAGCGGCCTGACCACCGGCAGTTGCGCCACCGCCACCAGCCTCGCCGCCGCACGCCTGTTGCTCGGTGGGCTGTCGGCCGATGCCGTGCAAATTGTCTTGCCCAAAGGCAAGCAGGTGCAGATGCGCCTGGAGTTCTGCCGATTGACCGAGGACGGTGCCGAGGCCGGCACGATCAAGGATGCCGGCGACGATCCCGATGTGACCCACGGCGCCCTGCTCTATTCGCGGGTACGGCTGATAGCCGAGCCGGGCATTCGCTTCAATGCCGGTGCCGGCGTGGGCACCGTGACCCGGCCGGGACTGGTGCTCGGCGTCGGTGAGCCGGCGATCAATCCGGTGCCACGCAAAATGATCAGCGATCACCTGACACTGCTCGCCGCCGAGACCGGTTATGCCGGCGGTTTCGACGTCACGGTCAACGTCGAGGGCGGCGAAGCGCTGGCACTGAAAACCATGAACCCGCGTCTGGGCATTCTTGGCGGGCTGTCGATCCTCGGCACCAGCGGCATCGTCCGGCCGTTCTCCTGCGCGGCGTACATCGCCTCGATTCATCAGGGCATCGATGTGGCGAAAACCAACGGTTACTTGCACATCGCCGCCTGCACCGGCAACGCCAGTGAAGACACCATGCGTCGGGTCTACGATATGCCGGAAATCGCCCTGATCGAAATGGGCGACTTCGTCGGCGCGGTGCTCAAGCATTTACGCAAAGTACCTGTGGATAAACTCAGCCTGTGCGGCGGCTTCGGCAAGATCAGCAAACTGGCCGCCGGGCACATGGATCTGCATTCGCGGCATTCGAGTATCGATTTGCCACAACTGGCGGAGTGGTCCGCCGCGATTGGCGCCGATGAGGCGTTGCAGCTAGGCATTCGTGAAGCCAATACCAGTCAGCAAGCGTTGGCGATGGCCAGTGCGGCGGGGATCGCGCTCGGCGATGAGGTCTGTCGCCATGCGTTGAATTTCGCCCGCAGCGTGGTGCCGGCGCAGGTGCAGGTCGAGGTGTTTGCGATTGATCGTCAGGGCGGCATTGTCGGGCATGCCGGAGGTTTTGCATGAAGCGGATTCTGCTGCTGGGCGGCGTCACGGAAGCGCTGGCGATTGCTCGCACGCTCGGGCCGGAACATATCTATAGCTTGGCGGGCGTTGGCCGGGTACCGACGGATCTGACCTGTCAGGTGCGCGTCGGTGGCTACGGTGGCGCCGAAGGTCTGGCGCAGTTCATTCGTGACGAAGGCATCGACCTGCTGCTCGATGCCACACATCCCTATGCCGCGCAAATCAGCCAGAACGCTGCGAGCGCCGCACAACTGACTGGCATCCCTTGCTGGGCCCTGCGCCGTCCGGCCTGGCAGCCGCAGCCCGGTGATGACTGGCGCGAAGTCAGCGACTGGGCCGAACTGATCACGGCCCTCACACCTTTCCGCCGGCCGCTTTTCACCCTTGGCCGCGAACCGCTGCAACACCTCGACGAAATCCCTGCAGACCAGTTCTGGACCCTGCGCGCCCTCGACGTCTACCCCGGCAACCAACGCTGCGAAGTCATCGGCGCGCGTGGGCCGTTTCTGCTTGAGGATGAGCGAGCGCTGTTCGAGCGGCGGCAGATCGATGTGTTGATCAGCAAGAACAGCGGCAGCACCGCGACCGAGCCGAAGCTGGAAGTGGCGCGCGAACGTGGGGTGCCGGTGATTGTGTTGAAGCGGCCGGAGTTGCCGGGGGTTGATCGGGAGTTTCTGTCGCTTCAAGAAACAGTTGCTGCGTTGGCGGAGTTCAACTCATAGGGCAAGATCCACTGCTTGCATGATAAGTAACCTATTTGTTACCTTCAGGGCTAGCCGTGATCACACTCGAAGAATATCTACAAGAAGACGAATCAAGCCCATTTGGTCGGTGGATCTCCACTTTGAGCGTGCAGGCTGCACTGAAGGTCTCAAATGCCATGGTCAGGTTGGAATTGGGCAATACTTCCAATATCAAATGGTTCGATGGCTTGGGTGAATACAAAATCAATTGGGGGCCAGGGTACCGGATCTACCTCATACAAGAAGGAAAACGTCTGATCATTTTGTTTGGTGGCGGCGACAAATCGACTCAAAAGAAAGACATCAAACAGGCGAAAGCCTTGATAGCCGAATTCCGAATTCGAAAAAAAGCTGAACAGAACCGGAGGTAATTGATGGTTCTCACTCGTAGCTACAAACATTCAATCGCAGAACGCGCCCAACGTGATCCGGAGTTTGCTCAAGCATTACTGGATGAGGCCGCGACTCTGTTCCTGAATGGCGAGCCAGAAATGGCCAGAATAATTCTGCGCGATCTCGTCAATGCGACTGTCGGCTTCGAGGAGCTCGCAAGGGAGACCGAAAAACCGAGTAAAAGCTTGCATCGAATGCTTTCAGCCAAAGGCAATCCGAGCATGGATAACTTGGCCAAAATATTTTCGGTAATCCGCGCTACGCTTGGTGTAGATATGCAAGTTCATGCCGTACCCGCGAATTGAGTGAGTAATTGACGAGTTCGCTGCGACACCAAACCGCACGACGCTTTTTTACTTATCGGCCCTGATCAGGCTAAATAGCCCGCGCCTGATCGCCCACCCAATGGATCTGTCCCATGAACCGACACCGGCTAGCAATTGCCTGGATCGCCTGCTTTGCAGTGCTGTTCAACATGCTCGCCATGCCGATGACCGGGGCGATGGCGCAGGCGGCCAGTTCACCGGCCGAGCAATTGCTCTGGAGCAGTTTCTGCACCGGCAGCGGGACGAAGATGGTGGCGATCAACATCGGCACCACCGAGCAAAAAGCCCCGGGCAACGACACGCATTCGAACATGCAGCATTGCTGGTGCTGCTCGGGCTCGGCGCCATTGGTGGCGCTGCCGGGGCATTCGCCGCAGCTGTATTTCGCCCGCTACGAAAGCAATCGCAGCGTCGCGCCCGCCTTGCTGCAAACACCCACGCCGCGCCAGCAATGGCCGAGCCTCAATCCCCGCGCCTCCCCTCTGGTTTGATTTGTTCGCGCAATTGACCTGCGTTTCAAATCGTTCTGGAGAACTGCCATGTTGAACAAATTCATCGTAATCGCTGCGCTGCTGCTGCCGGCGTGCTTTGCCCATGCTCACGAATACAAGGCCGGCGAACTTGAGATCGCCCACCCGTGGTCGCAAGAGTTGCCGCCGAACGCGCCAACCGTTGCTGCCTATTTCATCATTCACAACGCCGGCAAGACGAACGACCGCCTGCTCAGCGTCGACTCGCCCATCGCTGCAGAGGCGCAACTGCACGAACACGTGATGCAGGGCGATCTGATGAAGATGCAGCAAGTGCCGAGCGTGGAAATCCCGGCCGGCGGCAACGTGACGTTTGCGCCGATGGCCTATCACGTGATGCTGCTCAACCCGACCGATCGCAGCCTGCTCAGCGACGGCAAACGCTTCCCGCTGACCCTGCACTTCGAGAAGGCCGGTGACGTCACCGTCGAAGTCTCGGTGCAGAAGAAACCGCCGGAAACCACGCAGGCTCACGCGCACGCTCAGTAAGCCCTCCGGCAGACTCCGCCCATGCGCCCGCTGAGCGCCAGGCCGCCACTGCAACGCTGTCAGACTGAAACGCTGACTCGCGGCAGCTGGATCGCCCTGTTCGCCATGTTGATGATCTTCATCGGCCCACTGATTTCTCAGTCGATGCCGATGGATCGGCACGCCTCGACCTCCATGCCGATGAGCATGGACATGTCGATGGCCATGCCGGGCATGGATCACAGTGGCCATGACGCGAAACCAAATGCCGAACACTGCCCGCCGCAATCCTCGCACCACGTGCTGTGGGAAAAGTGCGGCTATTGCAGCCTGCTGTTCAACTGCCCGGCGCTGACCGGTGGCGGCGATTTCGTTGCCTTCAATATTGCGCCGCTGAACACCTTCACCCCACCCTCCCCCCGCCTGGGCCACGCCCGGCAGACCTTCTTCCCCGGCGCCCGCACCCGCGCCCCGCCCATCGCCGCGTAAACACGCACCTTTGATTGCACACGGTTGAGAAGACAGCTTCAGGCTGCCGGCCGTGTCGTTTACGACTGTTTGATGGAAATTGTCATGTCCAGGTTTGCTGCTGTTCCACGCTCGGGTTCTGCCCCGGCGTCCTTCGCTTTGAACGAATCGCGGATTCGTTTCAGGCACGCTACCGCCGTCCTTTGCGGCGTCCTGCTGTCCCCGCTGGTGCTGGCCGACGACCACGCCGGCCACAACGAAGAACTGAGCCCGACGGTGATCACCGCGATCGCGCCGAGCTCACCACTGACCATCGTCACCAATCCCAAGGACCCGCGCCAACCGGTGCCGGCCAGTGACGGCGGTGATTATCTGAAGACCATTCCGGGCTTCGCGCTGGTGCGCAATGGCGGCACCAACGGCGATCCGGTACTGCGCGGCATGTTCGGCTCACGTCTGAACATCCTTACCAACGGCAGCATGATGCTCGGTGCCTGCCCGGGTCGGATGGACGCACCGACCTCGTACATCTCGCCGGAGACCTACGACCAACTCACCGTGATCAAAGGCCCGCAAACCGTGCTTTGGGGTCCGGGCGCATCAGCGGGCACGGTGCTGTTTGATCGCGAGCCGGAAAGCTTCGGCGAACTCGGTACTCGAGTGAACGCCAGCGTACTGGCTGGTTCTCACGGACGCTTCGACAAAGTCGTCGATGCTGCTGCCGGCGGGCCGTTGGGCTACGTGCGAGTAATCGGCAACACCGCGCATTCCGACGACTACCGCGACGGCAACAACGACATCGTCGCCTCGCGTTACGACAAGTGGAACGGCGACGTCGCCGTCGGCTGGACCCCGGACGCCGACACCCTGATCGAACTCACCGCCGGCAAGGGCGACGGTGAAGCACGCTACGCCGGGCGCGGCATGGACGGTTCGCAGTTCCTGCGCGAAAGCCTCGGCCTGCGTTTCGAGAAATCCAACATCACTGACGTGCTGGAGAAACTCGAAGCGCAGGTCTACTACAACTACGCCGACCACGTGATGGACAACTACACCCTGCGCACACCGTCCGGCACCGGCATGATGGCCGGACCGATGGCCTCCAACGTCGACCGCCGCACCCTCGGCGCGCGGATCAAGGCGACCTGGCGCTGGGCTGATATTCAACTGATCACCGGCCTCGATGCGCAGACCAACGAACACCGTCAACGCAGCGGCATGGGCATCGATACTTACAAGAATCAGCCGTACACCAAGGACGCCGACTTCCATAACTATGGCGTGTTCAGCGAGATGACCTGGTACGCCGCCGACCGTGATCGCCTGATCACTGGCGCCCGCGTCGACCGCGCTTCGGCCAAGGATTATCGGCAGACCTCTGGCTCGGGAATGATGAGCCGACCGAATCCGACCGCCGACAATACCCGCGCCGACACCCTGCCCAGCGGTTTCGTCCGCTACGAGCATGACCTCGCCGACAGCCCGACCACGCTTTATGCAGGGTTAGGCCACGCGCAGCGCTTCCCGGATTACTGGGAGCTGTTTTCGCCCAAGTCCGGCCCGGCGGGATCGGTCAACGCGTTCGATTCGATCAATCCGGAAAAAACCACGCAGCTGGATTTCGGCGTGAACTACAAGAGCGCCGAACTCGAAGCCTGGGCGTCGGGCTACGTCGGTGTGGTCCGCGACTACATCCTCTTCGACTACACGCCCGGGATGATGGGCATGAGCACCTCGCGCGCCGAGAACATCGACGCGCGAATCATGGGCGGTGAACTCGGTGCCGCGTACAAACTCACCGATCACTGGAAAGCCGATGCGACCCTGGCATACGCCTGGGGCAAAAACAGCAGCGATGGCAAAGCCCTGCCGCAGATGCCGCCGCTGGATGCACGCTTCGGTCTGACCTATACCGAAGACAACTGGAGCGCCGGCGCACTGTGGAGGGTGGTTGCCGCACAAAACCGCATCGACCAGAACAAGGGCAACGTGGTCGGCAAGGATTACGACAAGAGTTCGGGCTTCGGCGTGTTCTCACTCAACGGTGCCTATCGGATCAACAAACACTGGAAGGTCAGCAGCGGCGTCGACAACCTGTTCGGCAAGGCTTACGCCGAACATCTGAACCTGGCGGGCAACGCCGGCTTCGGCTACCCGGCCAACGACCCGCAAGCGATCAATGAGCCGGGGCGCACGCTCTGGACCAAGGTCGACATGAGTTTCTAACAAGAAAAGTCAAAAGATCGCAGCCCGCATGTCCCCCTGTAGGAGCTGCCGAAGGCTGCGATCTCTTGATCTAAAAAAATTCGCCCAGCGGAGCACACGTGATGAAACAGCCCAAACCGAATTTCTACAACCTGGCCTGGCGTTGGCATTTTTACGCCGGTCTCTTCGTTGCCCCCTTCATGGTGATGCTGGCCCTGACCGGCATCATCTACCTGTTCAAACCGCAGCTCGATTCACTGATGTACAGCAGCCTGCTCAACGTCCCGGCCGGCCATCACACCGTCTCGGCCGATGACCTGCTGCAACGGGTGAAGAGCGCTTATCCACAAGGCCAGGTCACCCAATACCTGCCGCCGGTCAACGCCGAACGCAGCGCACAGTTTGTGGTGAATAACGCTGGCCACGAACTCAACGTATTCGTCGATCCATACCACGGCGACATCCTTGGCGAACAGGATGCCAAGCAGAACCTGCAAGCCATCGCCCGCGCCATCCACGGTGAATTGATGATCGGCACTGTCGGTGATCGGCTCATCGAAATGGCCGCCGGTTGGGGCGTGGTGCTGGTGGTGTCCGGGCTGTTCCTGTGGTGGCCGCGCGGTCAGGCCGCAGGCATTTTGTGGCCACGGCTGAACAGTCGCGGTCGTGTGTTGTGGCGGGATCTGCACGCGGTCACCGGTTTCTGGGGCGCGACATTGCTGCTGGTGATGCTGCTCAGTGGCATGACCTGGACCGGTTTCTGGGGCAAGCAATACGCGCAAGTGTGGAACGTCTTCCCGGCAGCGATGTGGGACAACGTGCCGACCTCCGATGTTGAAGCGCGAACCCTTAACAGCGCCACGCGTCAGACCGTGCCTTGGGCAATGGAAAACACGCCGATGCCGATGTCCGGCGACCACGCCGAACACATGGCCCACGGTGGCGCCAACGCAGGCCCGGCGGCACCGACCATCAGCCTGCAAAACGTGCAGAACATCGCCACCGGACGCAACGTCGAACCCGGCTACAGCATCACGTTGCCGACCACCGCCACCGGCGTGTTCACCATCGCCCTGTTCGCCGATGACCCACGCAACGACGCCACCCTGCACGTCGATCAATACACCGGCAAAGTCCTCGCCGATGTGCGTTTCGAGCAGTACGGCGCAGTAGCGCGTGCCACGGAAATTGGCGTGATGCTTCACGAAGGCAAAATGTTCGGCACCTTCAATCAGATCGTTGTGCTGCTGATCTGCCTGATGATTCTGCTCAGTGCCGTCAGCGGCGTGGTGATCTGGTGGAAGCGCCGGCCACAGGGCAAAGTCGGCGTGCCGCCGCTGCGCCATGACCTGCCGAAGTGGAAAACCGGCGTGCTGATCATGCTCGCGCTGGCGGTGATTTTCCCGCTGGTGGGGGCTTCGCTGGTGGTGGTGTGGTTGCTGGATCGCCTGCTGCTGTCGCGCCTGAGCAGGCAAACCGAGTCCGCCTCGACCCCATCCTGATCCACCCCATGCAGGAGCTGCCGAAGGCTGCGATCTTTTGATCTTGTTTTAAGAGCAAGATCAAAAGATCGCAGCCTTCGGCAGCTCCTACACATGATTTTTCGCGCCCCAAAGTGGCGCGACCGCATGCACCAACGCGCCCTGCACGTCCCTTCGTGGTGCAGCGCAAAACCGCGCAAGCGCTCTAACACGACATTTTCCTGCCCGAACCCGACCGGGCACAGCCCTTGCAAAACACACCTTCAGTCGTCCGCATCTGCCAACCATAAAAAACTTTAACGTTCATGGAGATCGCACAATGAAGCGTCGCAGTTTGATCAAGGCTTTCACACTCACGGCATCGATTGCCGCGATGGGCATGACCTGGACTGTCCAGGCCGCCGAGACCATCAAGGTCGGGATTCTGCATTCGTTGTCCGGCACCATGGCGATCTCCGAAACGTCGCTCAAAGATATGGCGCTGATGACCATCGACGAGATCAACGCCAAGGGCGGCGTCAACGGCAAGATGCTTGAGCCGGTGGTGGTTGACCCGGCATCGAACTGGCCGCTGTTCGCCGAAAAGGGCCGGCAGTTGCTGACTCAGGACAAGGTTGCCGTGGTGTTCGGCTGCTGGACCTCGGTGTCGCGTAAATCGGTGTTGCCGGTGTTCGAAGAGCTCAACGGCCTGCTGTTCTACCCGGTGCAATACGAAGGCGAAGAGATGTCGCCGAACGTCTTCTACACCGGCGCCGCGCCGAACCAGCAAGCGATCCCGGCGGTGGAATATTTGATGAGCGAAGAAGGCGGGAGCGCCAAACGCTACTTCCTGCTCGGCACCGACTACGTCTACCCGCGCACCACCAACAAAATCCTGCGTTCGTTCCTGCATTCCAAAGGCGTCGCCGACAAGGACATCGAAGAGGTCTACACGCCGTTCGGTCACAGCGACTATCAAACCATCGTCGCCAACATCAAAAAATTCTCGGCCGGCGGCAAGACTGCGGTCATCTCGACGGTCAACGGCGACTCCAACGTGCCGTTCTACAAAGAACTGGCCAACCAAGGCCTGAAAGCCACCGACGTACCGGTGGTGGCGTTCTCGGTCGGCGAAGAAGAACTGCGCGGCATCGACACCAAACCGCTGGTGGGCAACCTCGCGGCATGGAACTACTTCGAATCCGTCGAGAACCCGCAGAACAAGAAATTCGTCGCTGACTGGAAAGCCTACGCGAAGAAACACAACCTGCCGGGCGCGGACAAAGCCGTGACCAACGACCCGATGGAAGCCACTTACGTCGGCATCCACATGTGGGCGCAGGCAGTTGAAAAAGCCAAATCCACTGACGTCGACAAGGTGCGTGAAGCGCTGGCCGGGCAGACGTTTGCGGCGCCGTCGGGCTACACGCTGACCATGGACAAGACCAACCACCACCTGCACAAACCGGTGATGATCGGCGAGATTCAGGCCGATGGTCAGTTCAACGTCGTGTGGCAGACCGAAGGGCCGATCCGTGCGCAACCGTGGAGCCCGTTCATTCAGGGCAACGACAAGAAGCCGGATTATGCGGTGAAGAGCAACTGAGTCACTGGATGTCGGGCTGACGAGGATTATCGGCCCGACACAATCCCCCTGTAGGAGTGAGTTTTTGTGGTGAGGGGATTTATCCCCGATCGGCTGCGAAGCAGTCGCGAAATCAGTCGACGCGATCATTCTGATACACCGCGACTGCTGGATTAGGGGCTGCTTCGCAACCCATCGGGGATAAATCCCCTCGCCACAAAAGCTCGATCCGACAATGTCCGCGTCAAGGCGACTGACTATGCCCACTGCTCTCTACCGCTTTATCTGTGCCATCACGCTGTTGCTGCCGATGCTCGCCCACGCCGGCGATGCCGAAGACTTTGTCGCGGCCAATCCCGTGCAACAGGCCAAACTGCTGGAAACCTGGGCCGCGCAGCCCGACCCGGCGCGTATCGAGTTGATCAACGCCCTGCAACAAGGCGAGTTGACCATCGACGGCCAACCGAAAACCCTGCGCCTGAACAATCGCCTGCGGGGTCTGATCGACACCGCCATGGCCAGCCATCAATTGCTCGCCGCCGACGCCAAAATCCGTCTGACTGCCGCGCAGCAATTGCAGAAAAGCGCGAAACCCGCGCAGCTGAAATTCCTCGACCAGCAACTCGCGGGCGAAAGAGATGAAAGCGTCCACGCCGCCCTGAGCCTGGCGCTGGCCAACCTGCAACTGGTCGACACTGACCCCGCCGTGCGCCTAGCGGCGGTGAGGTTGCTCGGCGAAACCGGCGATCCACTCGCCCGCACTCGCCTCGAGGGTTTGCTCGAACCCGGCGTCGAAGCCGATGCCAACGTGCGCACCGCCGCCGAAACCAGCCTTGCTCAAGTCAAACGCAAACTGCTGATCGGCGAGATCCTCGGTCAGGCCTTCAGCGGCATGTCCCTCGGTTCGATTCTGCTGTTGGCAGCGCTCGGTTTGGCCATCACCTTCGGTCTGCTCGGCGTGATCAACATGGCCCACGGCGAGATGCTGATGCTCGGCGCCTACTCGACGTATGTGGTGCAACTGATGTTCCAGCGCTACGCACCGCAAGCGATTGAGTTCTACCCGTTGATCGCGCTGCCGGTGGCGTTCTTCGTCACGGCGGCAATCGGCATGGCACTGGAGCGCACGGTGATTCGTCACCTCTATGGCCGACCACTGGAAACCCTGCTCGCCACGTGGGGCATCAGCCTGATGCTGATTCAACTGGTGCGCCTGTTGTTCGGCGCGCAGAACGTTGAAGTCGCCAACCCGGCGTGGCTGTCCGGCGGTATTCAAGTGCTGCCGAATCTGGTGCTGCCGTACAACCGCATCGTCATCATCGCTTTCGCACTGTTCGTGGTGGTGCTGACATGGCTGCTGCTGAACAAAACCCGCCTCGGTCTCAACGTTCGCGCCGTCACTCAAAACCGCAACATGGCGGCTTGCTGCGGTGTGCCGACCGGTCGCGTCGACATGCTCGCCTTCGGTCTCGGCTCGGGCATCGCCGGCCTCGGCGGTGTGGCGCTGAGCCAGATCGGCAACGTCGGCCCGGACCTCGGCCAGAGCTACATCATCGATTCATTCCTGGTGGTGGTACTCGGCGGCGTCGGCCAGTTGGCCGGTAGCGTGCTCGCAGCATTCGGCCTCGGCATCGCCAACAAGATTCTCGAACCGCAGATCGGTGCGGTGCTCGGCAAGATCCTGATCCTCGCGCTGATCATTCTGTTTATCCAGAAACGTCCGCAAGGCCTCTTCGCACTGAAAGGACGGGTGATCGACTGATGAACCAGCCTCTGTTAGTCACGGCCACGCAAAAGGCCGGGCCGAAAGTCACCATTGCCATCGGTGCGGTAATCCTCGCCCTGCTGATCGCCTTGCCGCTGCTGTCGTTGTTGTCGCCCGACAATGCGCTGCACATCTCGGCGTACACGCTGACGCTGGTCGGCAAAATCCTCTGTTACGCCATCGTCGCGCTGGCACTGGATCTGGTCTGGGGTTACGCCGGTTTGCTCTCGCTAGGCCACGGTCTGTTCTTCGCCCTCGGCGGTTATGCGATGGGCATGTACCTGATGCGTCAGGCTGCCGGCGATGGTCTGCCGGCGTTCATGACCTTCCTGTCGTGGAGCGAATTGCCGTGGTACTGGACCGGCACCAGCAGCTTCCTCTGGGCGATGTGTCTGGTGGTGTTGGCCCCGGGTTTGCTGGCGCTGGTGTTCGGTTTCTTCGCCTTCCGCTCGCGGATCA
This sequence comes from Pseudomonas sp. GM80, assembly GCF_000282515.1. GTDB lineage: Bacteria > Pseudomonadota > Gammaproteobacteria > Pseudomonadales > Pseudomonadaceae > Aquipseudomonas. The sequence continues at coordinate 3,282 of NZ_AKJD01000038.1, read as the reverse complement.
AAGGCGTGTATTTCTCGATCATGACCCAGGCCCTGACCTTCGCCGGCATGCTCCTGTTTTTCCGCAACGAGACCGGGTTTGGTGGCAACAATGGTTTCACCAATTTCCGCACGATTCTCGGTTTCGGCATCACTGAACCGGGCACCCGTGCGGTGCTGTTTCTGGCGACGGTGTTGTTGCTGGTAGCGAGCCTGTTCATCGGTTGGCGTTTGGCGCAGAGCAAGTTCGGTCGCGTGCTGACCGCGTTGCGCGATGCGGAAAACCGCTTGATGTTCTGCGGCTACGATCCGCGCGGTTTCAAGCTGTTCGTGTGGGTGTTGAGCGCGGTGTTGTGTGGTCTGGCCGGCGCCTTGTATGTGCCGCAAGTGGGCATCATCAACCCGAGCGAAATGTCGCCGACCAACTCGATTGAAGCGGCGGTCTGGGTTGCCCTTGGCGGGCGCGGCACGTTGATCGGCCCGTTGCTCGGTGCCGGTGTGGTCAACGGCATGAAGAGCTGGTTCACCGTGGCGTTCCCGGAATACTGGCTGTTCTTCCTCGGCGCGCTGTTCATCGTTGTGACGCTGTACCTGCCCAAAGGCGTGATCGGCCTGCTGAAGAAACGAGGTGAACAATGAGAGTCACAGCGAGCGCTGAATTCATGTTGGAACCAGCCTTTTTTCCCGTCGAACCGAACAAGGACGCCGGCACCAGCCGCGACTCGATCGGCCTTGGCCAGCGGGTCGGACCGGGGCTGGATACCCGTCACGGCACGATCCTCACCCTGGAAGACATCAGCGTCAGCTTCGATGGCTTCCGCGCGCTGAACAATCTGAATCTGTACATCGGCGTCGGCGAATTGCGCTGCATCATCGGCCCCAACGGTGCGGGCAAGACCACGCTGATGGACGTGATCACCGGCAAGACTCGTCCGAGTCACGGCAAGGCGTGGTTCGGTGAAACCCTCGACCTGACGCAGATGAGCGAAGTGCAAATTGCTCAGGCCGGCATCGGTCGCAAGTTTCAAAAGCCGACTGTGTTCGAGGCTTTGAGCGTGTTTGAAAACCTGGAGCTGGCGCAGAAAACCGACAAGTCGGTCTGGGCCAGTTTGCGTGCGCGGTTGAGTGGTGAGCAGAAGGATCGCATCAGCGAAGTGCTGGAGACGATTCGCCTGACCACCTCGGTCAATCGCCCGGCAGGGTTGTTGTCCCACGGGCAGAAGCAGTTTCTCGAGATCGGCATGTTGCTGATGCAAGACCCGCAACTGTTGCTGCTCGATGAGCCGGTGGCGGGGATGACCGATGCAGAAACCGAGTTCACCGCCGAGTTGTTCAAGAGCCTGGCGGGCAAGCATTCGCTGATGGTGGTGGAGCATGACATGGGTTTTGTCGGCTCGATTGCCGACCACGTGACCGTGCTGCACCAGGGCAGCGTGCTGGCCGAAGGCTCGCTTGAGCAAGTGCAGGAAAACGAGCGCGTGATCGAGGTCTACCTCGGCCGCTAAGGTTTGCGAATAGATCGTTCCCACGCTCTGCGTGGGAATGCCGCCATGGACGCTCTGCGTCCGCCGTTATGTGACGCGGAGCGTCACGGGATGCGTTCCCACGCAGAGCGTGGAAACGATCACCGGGGGAGATTTTGGACATGCTGCAAGTCGACAAGCTGCACCAGTATTACGGCGGTAGCCACATCCTGCGCGGTCTTTCGTTCGAGGTAAAAGTCGGCGAAGTCACCTGCCTGCTCGGCCGTAACGGCGTCGGCAAGACCACCCTGCTCAAATGCCTGATGGGCTTGCTGCCGGCCAAAGAAGGCGCGGTGAACTGGGAAGGCAAACCGATCACCACCTTCAAGCCGCACCAGCGTGTTCACGCCGGAATTGCCTACGTACCGCAGGGCCGGGAAATCTTCGGGCGCCTGACCGTGGAAGAAAACCTGTTGATGGGCCTGTCGCGCTTTCCCGGCAGTGAAGCCAAAGAAGTGCCAAGTTTCATTTATGAATTGTTCCCGGTGCTGCTACAAATGAAGCAGCGTCGCGGCGGTGACCTCTCCGGCGGTCAGCAACAGCAACTGGCAATTGGCCGCGCACTGGCCAGCCGTCCGCGTTTATTGATCCTCGATGAGCCCACCGAAGGCATTCAACCCTCCGTGATCAAGGAGATCGGCGCGGTGATCAAGAAACTCGCGGAACGCGGCGACATGGCGATTCTGCTGGTCGAGCAGTTCTACGATTTCGCCGCGGAGCTGGCCGATCAGTACCTGGTGATGTCCCGGGGAGAAATCGTGCAGCAGGGTCGCGGTGAAAATATGGAAGCCGAGGGTGTGCGCGGGCTGGTAACGATCTAGTACAACGAACTAATCTGTAGCTTCCTAACGATAATTACACACCATGAATTCGACTGTTGCACCTGCCCTGTTTACCCCGAGCTGGCACGCCGAGCTGGAACTCGCCTACGCCCGTTTCGGCGACTGCACACGTCCGGTCATGCGTCGGCACCTCGGCCCGCTGCGGGTGCAAAAGCACCTGTACGCCGAAGGCCCCGAAGTCTGCCAGCACATCATCGTCCACCCGCCGGGCGGGATTGCCGGCGGTGATCGTCTCGATATCAGCGCCCGCGTCGAACCAGGCGCCTGGGCACAGATCACCAGCCCCGGCGCGGCCAAGTGGTATCGCGCAGGCGGGCCGGCCTACCAGAAGCTCGATTTGAAAGTGGCTGCCGGGGCGACGCTCGAATGGCTGCCACAGGAAACCATCGTCTACAGCGCCGCCCAGGCTGAGCTGAGCACGTCGATTGATCTTGAAGGTGATGCGCGGCTGTTTTACTGGGACGTGGTGGCGTTGGGTCGCCCGGCCAGTGGCGAGCGCTTTGATCGCGGACATTTTCAGGCGCATCTGGATATTCGCCGCGACGGCCGATTGCTCTGGCATGAGCGCCAGCGCATTGTCGGCGGTGATGGTTTGCTTGATTCGCCGATCGGGCTGGATGGCCATCCGGTGTTTGCGACGTTGTTGGTCACCGGTGAGGTTGAGGCTGAATTGCTCGAGCGCTGCCGCTCACTGGGCCATGACGTGCGCGGGGATTTGACCCAGTTGCCCGGCCTGTTGGTTGCTCGTTGCCTGGCAGGCGAAGCGCTGTTGGCACGCGCCTGGCTCATCGATTTATGGCGCTTGCTACGCCCGGTGCTACTGGACCGCGAAGCCCAGCCACCCCGAATCTGGAACACCTGAAATGCATTCCCCTGTAGGAGCTGCCGAGTGAAACGAGGCTGCGATCTTTTGATCCTCAACAGCAAGATCAAAAGATC
>NZ_AKJD01000037.1 GCF_000282515.1 Pseudomonas sp. GM80 | reverse complement strand
CGGCAGCTCCTACAGGGGGGTGGTGGTTTTGGGGGTGTCGTGGCAGGCGACTTGGTTGCGCCCGGCCGCTTTTGCTTGATACAGCTGTTGATCGGCGCGTTTGATCAGGGCGGTGGGGCTGTTGTCTGCCGGATCGGCCAGGCCTACGCCGATGCTCACCGTGACCTGGCCGACGCTGGCAAACTCTGCGTCAGCGACGGCTGCGCGGATCTTCTCGGCGACCACTTCAGGGGTGTCGGGCTGGGCGATTTCCGGGAGCAGCACGGCGAACTCTTCACCGCCGTAACGCGCGACAAAATCGGTGGTGCGCAGGCTGGTCTGAATCAACTGCGCCAGTTGTTTGAGCACCTCATCGCCGACCGCATGGCCGTGTGTGTCATTGATGCGTTTGAAGTAATCGGCATCGATCAGCAGCAGCGCGAACGGGCGCCCGGTGCGTCGCGACAGCAGGCTGTATTCGGTGATCTTTTCGTCGAAGCGGCGACGGTTGTAAACGCCGGTCAGCGCATCGTGTGTGGCCAGGCTGAGCAGCTCGGCATTGGCTTGCATCAGGTCGGCGGTGCGTTGCGCCACGGTCGCTTCCAGCGAGGCATTGGCTTCCTGCAGTTCGCGTTCCTTGCCGAGCAGCGATTGCGTCATCGCATCGATCGATTGCCCCAACTGTGCGATTTCGCGCACCGGATGCTGGAGCGGGAAGTGCGCGCCGGGCTGGTTGTCCTGCACCTGTTTGGCCGAGCGTGCGAGCTGTTCGATGGGACGGCTCAAGTACAGCGCCAGGTAATACGCCACCAACCCGAACAGCACTGCGGCGAACACCCCTAGCATGAGCAATTTGTACAGCAGCAGACGCGCCGGTTGCAGGGCGGTTTCCAGTGGCTGGCGAACCGCAATCGACCAGGTCAGCGCGGTGCTGGATGGCGTCGGCACGGTCACCATGCTCGTCAGGTAACCGTCACCCACCGACCAGCCTGGCGACTTTGCATCATTCGTCGCCAGTTGCTGGCCCATCAGCGCTTCGGGATATAACACCTTGCCGTCGTGATCGATGATCAGTGCTTCGATATCCGGCGCCGAATTTTTGTGCGAAAACGCCGCCGACTCGACGATGCGCGTGACCCAGCTCCAGTGCGCGTGCGCGCCCAGCACACCAATCACCTGACCGTCGGCGTTGTGGATCGGCGCAGCAAAATCGATGAACCGCAGCGGCTCGCCATTCGGCGTGCTTGGCAGCAACTTCGCCAGCAGCACGGCTTCATGCGGATCACCGGTATATTCACCGCGCAACCCGGCCTGAAACCACGGGCGCTGCTGCACCGATTGACCGACCAGCAAACCGTTGACCGCTTGGTGGACGGTGCCTTCGGCATCGGTCACGCCCATCCAGGCGTATTCGTTGCGGGCCTGAGTGCGCAGCTGCATTGATTTCAATATCGCCGGATTGTCCAGGTCGCCACGCTCCAGATGCGGCGCCCGACTGAGCAGATAGACCTCCAGCTGCCGTTCGCGCAGTTGTTCCCCCAGCAAAGAGGCAGCCGACCGCGCAGTGTTCAACAACGCATTGCCGCTTGCCTGCTTCATCTGTTCGGTGGCGATATGGCCGACGTAGAAACCCACGCTGAGCAGCGTCAGCAAGGACAAACCGGCAAACCACAGGGTGAGATGGCTTCGCAGACTGGCTTTGAGCATGGGCGATGGCTGTCCTTATTGGCGTGGCGCCATGGTAGGCGACATCGTCAATCGCTGGCCAGTAAAGCGCTTGATGAAACTTGTCGAGGTTGATACCAATGAGCCAGCTGCTTGGGTAAAGTGTGCGCCGCCCGAGAGATGGATCCCGGGCGTTTCCCCATGGAGTTTTGCAGTGAAATACCTCAGCAAAGTAGTCGCCGCCGCACTGTTCGGTGTGGTTCTGGCAGGTTGCACCGGCACCCCGATGAACACCCAACAATACGACAGCAGCCAATACACCGTGCTTGGCCACAGCGAAGCCACCGCCACCGGCCTGCTGCTGTTCGGCGTTATCCCGATCCAGCAGAACAGCCGCTTCGTCCGCGCCCAGACCGCCGCGATCAAAGCCAAGGGCGGCGACGCCATGATCAACACCCAAGTCCAGGAAAACTGGTTCTGGGCATGGGTCCTGACCGGCTACACCACCAAAATCTCCGGTGACGTGGTCAAGCTGAAAACCGCGCAATAAGCGCCGGCAACCAGCAAAAAGCCCGACTGATCAGACCGGGCTTTTTATTGGGACAGCGGTGACGCCACAGACTCATGCAACGCGGCGTTCGATCAGACGATCCGAGCCACCTTCAGCCACACGGCGTTCGATCAGACGATCCGAGCCACCTTCAGCCACACGGCGTTCGATCAGACGATCCGAACCACCTTCAGCCACGCGGCGTTCGATCAGACGATCCGAACCACCTTCGGCCACGCGACTTTCAATCAACCGGTCCGAGCCGCCTTCGGCGACCAGAGTGTGCGTCGGGGTGGCGGCAAAAGCGTTAATGGCGAAAACCGAGAAGGCGATGCTGAGAAGGGCTTGGCGTTTCATGATCGTGTGCTCCGGGGGTATGGGTTTGTCTGGAGCCGATGTTACGCCGAGGATTTTTTATGAGAACTTCATTGCCGTGATGGTGACCATCGACCGCAATGATGTTTAACCGCCCCCCACGTTCTCCACTGTTTCTCCCGCCGTGGCCAAACCCGGTAGGAGCTGCCGCAGGCTGCGATCTTTTGATCTTGCCCCAGCCTCAACGCGCCGCCCGAACACACAACTCCCCCGTAGCCCGCACCAACGCCAGCTCATGCAACCGATCCACCGCCAGCCCACTGCGCGCCGTCGCCAGCCAGACCGGACAATCCGCATCCCGTCGATGCGCTGCAAACGCCGCGTACTGTTGCAACAGTCGGCTCTGCAACTCATCCAACCGTGGCCGAATCTGCTGACCCAGGTCCGGACGCGGCGTGTCCGGCGCCGCCCCCGCCGCCTGCCATTGCGCAAGCAACCCGTACTGCACCAGTTTATTGGCCTCCATTTGCGCGGCGATCAACTGCGCCACCTCTTCCGGGTCCAGCGTGTACTGCGTCGCCAGCGTGCGGGCATTGGCGATGACTTGCGCCTCCCGAGGGCTGTCCTGAATCGGCTTGCCACTGTCCCATTTGGTCAACGCAACGAGGTCGCCGATGTTCAGCCGTTCGTTCAGGGTTTCCAGCAATGGTTTCAAGGACTCGGGTGGTGTGGACGGGGCGGCTTGCACAGTCGCAGCGAATAAAACGAGGAACGTGCAGGGCAGTAAAGTTGGCAAGCGGAGCATGAACAGAGCCTCTTAAAAAAACATGGATGGGTGGCTGTGTACCACAGCCGACTACTGACAATAAATGCGGATTTGAAATGTTAATTGCACCGCGCCGCCAACTCACCGAAGCTATCCTCAATCAGCCCTTCCGCCGTCGAGATGGACCTCCAGTCAATGCAAACCCCCAGCACCACCAAACCCCTCTGGCAAACCTACCTGCTGTTCCTGGCCCCTATGGTGCTGTCCAACTTCCTGCAATCGATGTCGGGCACGGTGAACAGCATTTACATTGGTCAGATGCTTGGCACTCAGGCGTTGGCGGCGGTGTCGGGGATGTTCCCCATCGTGTTCTTTTTCATTGCCCTGGTGATCGGCCTCGGGGCGGGGGCCGGTGTGTTGATTGGTCAGGCGTGGGGCGCGCGGGAGCCGCACATGGTCAAAGCCATTGCCGGGGCGACGTTGTTGTTGGGGGTGTTGATCGGGCTGATCGCGGCCGTGCTCGGCAGTGTGTTTGCGCGTCAGGCATTGACCGGTCTGGGGACGCCGGCGGATGTGCTGGAAGATGCCGTGGCGTATGCGCACGTGATGATGTGGATACTGCCGGCGATGTTGGTGTTTGTGCTGTTCACCCAGTTGTTGCGCGGGGTCAGCGATACGTTGTCGCCGTTGCTCGCACTGGTGGTGTCGACGTGTGTCGGGCTGGCGCTGACGCCAGCGTTGATTCGCGGCTGGTTCGGTTTGCCGCAGATGGGCATTCAGAGCGCAGCGTATGCCGGGCTGGCGGGCACGCTGTCGGCGATGGCGTGGCTGTCATGGCGTTTGATTCGCAAGGGCCATCCGTTGGCGCCGGATCGCGAGTTTTTCGCGGCCCTGAAACTGGACGGGGCGATTCTCGGCAAGGTGCTGCGCATCGGCTTGCCAACCGGGGTGCAGATGATTGTGCTGTCGCTGTCGGAGCTGGTGATTCTGGCGCTGGTCAACCAGCATGGCTCACAAGCGACAGCGGCCTACGGCGCGGTGACGCAGATCGTCAACTACGTGCAGTTCCCGGCGCTGTCGATTGCGATCACCGCGTCGATCCTTGGCGCGCAGGCGATCGGGGCAGGGCGGCTGGAGCGCATGGGGCCTATTCTGCGCACCGGGCTGTGGATCAACGTCTGTCTGACTGGCGGTTTGATTGTGCTCGGTTACCTGTTGTCGCACTGGTTGCTGGGGTTATTCCTGACCGAGGTTTCGACCCGGGCGATGGCGGAACATCTGCTGCACATCATGTTGTGGAGCCTGTTGGTGTTCGGCTTCCAGGCAATTATTGGCGGGATCATGCGCGCCAGCGGCACGGTGTTGGTGCCGGTGGTCATCGCGATTATTTGCGTGGTGGGCGTGCAGTTGCCGGCGGCGTATTGGCTGGACAGCCAGTATGGCTTGCAGGGTGTGTGGATGGCGTTTCCCGTTGCGTATCTGGCGATGCTGGTGCTGCAGACGCTGTATTACAAACTCGTCTGGCAACACCAGAAAATCGAACGCCTGGTCTGATCCCTGTAGGAGCTGCCGCAGGCTGCGATCTTTTGATGTTGCTTTTGCAAAACAAGATCAAAAGATCGCAGCCTGCGGCAGCTCCTACATGGGGCGTGAATCGATGGAGTGTCAGCGACTGGCGCAACCGGCGGATGTTTGCTTAAGTCAATCGAGACCCTTGATGGCTGGCTTCGCCCGGAGAATCCCATGTCGATCCGAATGCTGCTGGCCGGCGCGTGTGTGCTGTGCGCCATCCCTGCCGCGCAGGCCGTCGAATACAACCGGGTCAACACCACGGCGAGCCAGATCAGTTTCACCTACAACCAGATGGGCTCGCGGATGTACGGCACCTTCGGCAAGTTCGAAGCGACGCTGGACTTCGACACCGACAACCTCGCCAGCGCCCACACCACCCTGCACATCGACCTTAATAGCATTGATGCCGGCAGCGAAGACGCCAATAGCGAACTGGTCAAACCGGCGTGGTTCGACACGGCTAAATTCCCTGTTGCAGTGTTTGAGTCGAGCCGTTTCACCCAAGTCGCCGAGCACCGCTACCTGATCGCCGGCCAGCTCACCCTCAAGGGCATCACCCGCAAGGTGGAGGTGCCGGTGGAATTGAAACCGGACAGTGACGTCGGCATTTTCGACGGTGAACTGCTGCTCAAGCGCGACGAGTTTGGCCTCGGCGCAGGGGAGTGGGCGGACACCGTGGTGTCGAAAGACATCGCCATCAAGTTCAAGGTGGTGGCGCCACAGCAGTGACGCCCAGAACTCCCCTAGGCCTGCGTGGAATAGGAACGCAGCTTGAAAAATGGACGCTGAATCGGCGAAAGATCCCGCTTCCGGCAGATGAAATTCTCTTCAATGTAGGAGCTGCCGAAGGCTGCGATCTTTTGACGTTGTTTTTTAAAAGACAAGATCAAAAGATCGCAGCCTTCGGCAGGTCCTACAGGGGGGGG
>NZ_AKJD01000036.1 GCF_000282515.1 Pseudomonas sp. GM80 | reverse complement strand
CGACGCCAGCCAGTGTCAGCGGCTCGACCTGCAGGTAATCCGCATGCGCCTCGACCTTCAGCGCCGGTTGCGCGTCGGCGGTCAGCAGCGTGGCGTGAAAGCGGGCATCATCGCGGTTGTACAGCGAACCGAGGAACACCAGCACGACGATCGAACATGCTGCCGCCGCAAGCCGCAGCCAATTCCAGAATGGCCGCTTCTCGGGAACATGCAGCACTTGCGGTTCGATGCGCGCGGTGATGCCGTGCCAGACGCGGTCGGGCAGCGGATGTTCCGGCAGCGATTCGGTGAGGCTCGCCAGCGTTTCCTGCCATTGCGCCACTTCCGCACGCAACGCCGCGTCATCCAGCAGCCATTGTTCAAACCGTCGCCGCGCAGGCGCCGACATCAGGCCGATGGCGTAATCGGCGGCGAGGGCGCGGCGCAGGGCGGGGGTCTGGTAGTTCATGATTCAAGGCACCGACGCAGGCGTTCCATGCCACGGCGGATCCACGATTTCACCGTCCCCAGCGGTGTGGCCAGGTGTTCGGCCAGTTCCGAGCAGGACAATCCCTGAAAGTAGGCCACAGTGATCGACTGACGCTGCATGCCTTCGAGGGTTTCCAGGCAGCGGTTCAGGGCGCGGGCCTCACGGGCGCTGCTCAACTGATCATGGGCCGAGGGGCTTTCGTCCGGCAGGGCGTCCTGTTCCAGATCGGTCAACGGCCGGTCGCGGTGTTTGCGTAGTTGGTCGATGGCTTGATTACGGGTGATGTTGACCATCCAGGTCAGCGGTGCCGACAGGTGCGCGTCGTAGCGCGAGGCGTTGTTCCAGATGCGCACGAAGGCTTCCTGCAGCACTTCTTCGGCCAGATCCGCACGACCCATGAAGCGCAGGGCCACGCCATGCAGGCGCGGGCCGACGCTGCGGTACAAGGTTTCGAAGGCGCGACGATCACCCAATGAACACTGGGCCAACAGCTGTCGCAACTGATCGGTGTCGGCGATGGAAATGACGACTCTCCAGGCAAGGCTGAACGCACGAGGGCGCGACTCGGACTGTTCACAGGCTAGTTCAGCGACAGCGGTTGTGCCATTCATCGCGAGGGTGTCCGGGATTTCACGTTTTATATACGCAGGCCGGATGAAAATGGATGCGCCGCGCCGGAACATGCCGGCGGATACCCGGTCAAACCGGCAGTTTCGCTGCTCGTTCAACGGGTGGTTTTCACAGCGCAAGAGGATGTCTGAATGAAGATTTCACGTGGTATTGCAATGGCTTCGCTGATGACCCTTGCGGCCAGCCCGGTGTTTGCCGGTTTCAGCCTCGACGATGTGACCAAGGCTGCTGCAGGCATGCAGGGCGGCAACGCTGCCACGGCCGCCGCGCCGACTTCGGAAACCGCCGGTCTGCTGCAAGCCGTCACCGGTCTGGGCGTTACCCCGCAACAAGCCGTCGGCGGCACCAGCGCCATGCTTGGCTTGGCCAAGAATCAATTGAGCAGCACCGATTATTCGCAGTTGGCCAAGGAAGTACCGGGCATCGACAAGCTGTCGGGCGGTAGCGGTAACCTGGCGGCGTTGAGCGGGTTGCTCGGTCAGTCCGGCAAGTCCGCCGGTCTGGAAAACGCGCTGGGCAACGTCAAGGACACCAATGACCTGAACAACGCTTTCGGTGCCTTGGGCATGGACAGCGGCATGGTCGGCCAGTTTGCCCCGGTGCTGCTCAAGTACTTGGGTGACCAAGGCGTCGGCGGCCCGCTGTTGCAAAGCCTGGGCAGCATCTGGGGCGCCGGCACCGGTAGCTGATTCAGCGGCGCTCGCTGCGCAGTTCGGCGATGCGCTGATCCTTCTCGCTCCAGAGCTGGTTGACCCAGCTCTGGACTGTCTGGCGAAACGCCGGATCATTCTCGTAATCGCCCTGCCACAGCGCCGGGTCGAGTTCGCGGGTCTGGATGTCGATGATCACGCGCGGCACGTTGCCGCTGATCAAGTCCCAGAACCCCGGAATGTTCTCCTGTGGATAAACCACGGTGACGTCGAGAATCGCGTCCAGTTGTTCACCCATCGCCGCCAACACAAACGCCACGCCGCCGGCCTTGGGCTTGAGCAAGTGGTTGAACGGCGATTGCTGTTCGGTGCTTTTCGCCGCCGTATAACGCGTGCCTTCCAGATAATTCACCACGGTCACCGGCTGACGCTTGAACAGCTCGCAAGCCTGTCTGGTGATTTCCAGATCCTTGCCCGCCAGCTCGGGGTTCTTCGCCAGGAATGCCTTGGTGTAACGCTTCATGAACGGGTAATCCAGCGCCCACCACGCCAGCCCCAGAAACGGTACCCAGATCAGTTCCTTCTTGAGGAAGAATTTGAAGAACGGCGTGCGCCGGTTCAGCGTCTGGATCAGCGCCGGAATGTCGACCCAGGATTGGTGGTTGCTGATCACCAGATACGAGGTGTCGCCACGCAGGCCTTCGCCGCCGCGAATGTCCCATTGGGTGGGAATGCACAGGCGGAAAATCAGTTTGTCGATTTCGGCCCAGGTCTCGGCGATCCACATCACCGCCCCCGACGCATAGTCGCGCCAGCGGCCCGGCGCGATCAGTTTGAGCAAGGCAAACACCAGCAACGGCCCGATCAGGATCAGGGTGTTGAGCAACAGCAGCAGGGTGACGAAACAGCCGGTGAGCAGGCGGCGCATAAGCAACTCTATGACGTGGGTTGGGCGCGTCATGATAAGCAGCTTCGCGCGACAGGCCAAATCGGCGGTGACGAATGTTTCACTTTTGGGGCGGTATGCTGATGCCAGATATCGTATTGAATGTGCAGGCCTCATCGCTGGCAAGCCAGCTCCCACAGGTTTCTCTGGTGTTCACAAGAATTGCATTCATTGAAGATCCTTGTGGGAGCTGGCTTGCCAGCGATGCGGTCCCAAGGGCGAACGAATTGCTCGCCGGGTGTCTAAAATCTCGCGTCTGCCGCCCTCATTTTTCAAGGAAGCCCCTTACGTGAAATCCCTCCTTGCACTGTTTGCCCTCGTCGCCCTGCCGGTCATGGCCGCCGAGCCGACCCTGTACGGGCGCTACGAATACATCGCGCTGCCGGAAATCGGCGGTGAAGTGCTCAAGGCCAAGATGGACACCGGCGCACTGACCGCCTCGCTGTCGGCCAAGGACATCGAAACCTTCACCCGTGATGGCGACGACTGGGTGCGTTTCCGCCTCGGCACCAAAGACGCCAGCAACAAAGTCTACGAACACAAGGTCGCGCGGATCAGCAAGATCAAGAGCCGCTCGGATGAAGAGGACGAGGGCGAAAGCACCGAAGTCGCCAAGCGTCCGGTGGTCGATCTGGAGCTGTGTCTGGGCAACGTCAAGCGTACCGTTGAGGTCAACCTGACCGACCGCAGCAACTTCAACTACCCGCTGCTGATCGGTGCCAAAGCCTTGCGCGAGTTCGGCGCAGCCGTGAATCCGGCGCGGCGCTTCACCGCCGACAAGCCGGACTGCTAAGTGGTCTCATTGACGTAACGTCAGGCTTGGGGCACCGTTCGCGCACTTAACCCACGGGCTCGGACGCCATGCCTCATATCCTGATTGTCGAAGACGAAGCGGCGATTGCCGACACGCTGATTTTCGCCCTGCAAGGCGAGGGGTTCGGCACCACGTGGCTGAGCCTCGGCGCGGCGGCGCTGGAACATCAGCGGCAGACCCCGGCCGACCTGATCATCCTCGACATCGGCCTGCCGGACATCAGCGGTTTCGAAACCTGTAAACAGCTGCGGCGCTTCAGCGAAGTGCCGGTGCTCTTCCTCAGCGCCCGCGATGCCGAGATCGACCGTGTAGTGGGACTGGAGATCGGCGCCGACGACTATGTGGTCAAGCCGTTCAGTCCTCGCGAGGTGGCGGCGCGGGTCAAGGCCATCCTCAAACGCATGGCGCCGCGAGCCTCAGTGGACGTCGCTTCGGCGCTGTTTCGCGTCGACCCTGAACGCGTACAGATCAGCTATCGCGGCCAGCCCTTGAGCCTGACTCGCCACGAATTCCGCCTGTTGCAATGCCTGCTCGAACAACCCGAACGGGTGTTCAGCCGCGAGCAATTGCTCGACGCGCTGGGCGTGGCGGCCGACGCCGGCTACGAGCGCAGCATCGACAGCCACATCAAAAGCGTGCGCGCCAAACTACGCCTGGTGCGTGCCGAGGCCGAACCGATCCAGACCCACCGTGGCCTCGGATACAGTTACAGCCCGGGGCACAGCTGATGTCACTGGGGCTGCGGATATTTCTGGTGTATGTGCTGTTTATCGGCCTGACCGGTTATTTCGTGCTCAACACCGTGATGGAAGAAATCCGCCCCGGCGTGCGCCAGTCCACCGAAGAAACCCTGGTGGACACTGCGAACCTGATGGCGGAAATACTACGTGACGATTTCAAGGCCGGGACCCTCAGCGAAAATCGCTGGCCCGAACTGCTGCGTGCCTATGGCGAGCGCCAGCCGAAAGCGACGATCTGGGGTTTGCCGAAAAATCAGGTCAACCACCGTATCTACGTGACCGACGCCAAGGGCATTGTCGTGCTCGATTCCAGCGGCGTCGCGGTCGGCCAGGATTACTCGCGCTGGAACGACGTCTACCTGACGTTGCGCGGCGAATACGGCGCACGCTCGACCCGCAGCGATCCGCATGATGCCAGTTCATCGGTGATGCACGTCGGCGCGCCGATCCGCGACAACGGCCAGATTATCGGCGTGGTCACCGTGGCCAAACCCAACAGCTCATTGCAGCCCTATGTCGATCGCACCGAACGGCGCCTGCTGTTTTATGGCGCCGGCCTGATCGGCCTCGGCCTGTTGTTTGGCGCGTTGCTGTCGTGGTGGCTGAGCCGCGCACTGCATCGCCTGACCGGTTATGCCCAGGCCGTGAGCGAAGGCCGGCGCGTGGAAGTGCCGCACTATCGCGGCGGCGAGCTGGAGCAACTGGCCACGGCGGTCGAACAGATGCGCACGCAACTGGAGGGCAAGGCCTACGTCGAACGCTACGTGCACACGCTGACCCATGAATTGAAGAGCCCGTTGGCGGCGATTCGTGGCGCAGCCGAGTTGCTGCAAGGTGAAATGCCGCCCGTGCAGCGCCTGCGTTTCGTCGGCAACATCGATAGCGAAAGTGCGCGGATGCAGCAGTTGATCGAGCGCCTGTTGAACCTGGCGCAAGTTGAACAGCGTCAGGGTCTTGAAGAACGAGTGGCGGTGCCGTTGGCAGTGTTGGTCGACCAACTGTTGCAGGGCCAGGCCGCGCGGATCGAGGGCAAGCAATTGCGTGTCGAGCAGACGATTGCTGCGGAGCTGTTGCTGATCGGCGAGCCGTTTCTGCTGCGTCAGGCGCTGGGCAATCTGCTGGAGAATGCACTGGATTTCACCCCGAAGCAGGGTGTGTTGCGTTTCAGTGCCGAGCGCGTTGGCGAACAGATCGAGTTTCGATTGTTCAATGAAACGGCAGCGATTCCCGATTACGCCTTGCCGCGCCTGACCGAACGCTTTTACTCACTGCCCCGTCCCGACAGCGGCCGCAAAAGCACCGGGCTGGGGCTTAATTTTGTTGAAGAAGTGGCCAAGTTGCATGGTGGCCGGCTGGCTGTGCGCAATGTGCCCGGAGGCGTCGAAGTGACGCTCAGCCTGCCGTAACGTCAGGGCTGCGTGGCGGCCAGCGCGCGCTTTCGTCGATGGACAAACTGCAGCGCCGGCTGCTCGACCAGGCGCCACGAAATCGTGGCCAGCACAATCACGATCAAGGCCGACACGAGCATCGACGGAATAAACGTCAGTGAGGTCTTGTTGATGATCAGTTGCTGCACCGGGAAGGCGTACAGATACATCCCGTAGGAAATATCGAATCGTCCGCGCAGGCTTTTGTCGACGTAAAGCAAGCCCAGGCTCAGGGTCGCGAGGCACAAACCCAAGGTCGCCAGCACGCTGGCCAGCGGCGTGCCGACGCTGAAAAATATCAGGCCTGCCCCAGTCACCAGCGCGATTGCCAGCACGCGGCGATCGCTCAAGTATTGCTGGTTGAAGGCAATCACTGCGCCGGCAAAGAACGCGATGCCGGCCGCGCTGTAAACCGCCAGCTTTTGCGCCAGCGCGCCAGGCACGTGATTGCCCAGAACGTAAGTCGCCACTGCAAACGCAGCCAGCAAAACCCATGGCATCAGTGCCCGTCGATACATGCCCAACGCCAGCGCCAGCAACAGGTAAAAGCCGAACTCGATCTTCAGCGTCCAGAGGCTACCGTTGAAGGATTCGCTGACAATAAATCCCTGGGTGATCGGTTCAATGTTGGCCCGCCCGAACACCGAGATGCGCAGAAAGTCGAGCAGGGCGCCGAAGCCCGTGACATAGCCGTCGGCAAATACCGCCCCGGCGAGGTACGTCATCACAAAAGCGCAAAGGATCAACGCCGGGAAAATGCGCGCCACGCGCTTGCCCAGATAATCGGCAAAGCTGCGCGCGTTGAGAAAGCTTTGGCTGATCAGCAGGCCGGAAATCGAAAAGAACGCCGTCACGGCGATACCGCCCAGCGAGTTGTAACCGGCAATGCCCGGTTCTTCCAGGCCCGACAGGGCAAAGTGATGGCTGACCAGCACCATTAACGCTGCCAGGTGCCTGATCAAATCGAATGAGTTGTTGCGCAACGTGATCGTCCTTTGTCTGAGCACTTCCCCGTAAATGGGAAAAACCTTTTACAGGTATTTCCACGCAAATCCCACACAACCTCCATCACAAAACCATACAGCGCTCGCAGACTCGCCCCATTCCAACAAGGGAGCGACCTTATGAACCGAAGTCTGGCACTGAAACTGGGGGCGATTGCCCTGCTGATCCTGCTGTTGCTGATTCCCCTGCTGATGATCGATGGCGTCATCGACGAGCGTCAGCAACTGCGTGACGGCGTACTTGAAGACATCGCCCGCAGCTCCAGTTACAGCCAGCAGGTAAGCGGGCCGGTGATGGTGGTGCCGTATCGCAAAGTGATTCACAACTGGAAGATCAACGACAAGACCAATCAGCGCTACGACGATCCACGCGAAGAGCGCGGGCGTCTGTATTTCCTGCCGGAACGTTTCGAACTCGACGGCCAGGTGCAGACTGAACTGCGCGCCCGGGGTATTTACGAGGCGCGGTTGTTCCATGCCGACAATCGCATCGACGGGCATTTCTCGTTGCCGGCGCAATTGGGCATCAAGGAAGACTTCACCGACTATCGGTTCGATGCGCCGTTTCTCGCTGTCGGTATCAGCGACATTCGTGGAATCGAAAATGCCCTGAAACTGGAGTTCGAAGGGCAGCGCCTGGACTTTGTGCCGGGCACGCAGGTTGGCTGGCTCGGCGAAGGCGTGCGCGTGACGTTGCCGCTGCTCGACACCAGCAAAAACACCGAACTGGCCTTTGCGTTCGACCTGCGCCTGCAAGGCACCGGTTCATTGCAAGTGCTCCCTGTGGGCAAAACCAGCAGTGTCAGCCTCAGTGCCAACTGGCCGCATCCAAGCTTCATCGGCAACTTCCTGCCGGCGAAGCGTGAGATCAATGATCAGGGCTTCAACGCTGACTGGCAGACCACGTTCTTCTCCACCAACTTGCAGGACGCGATGAGCCGTTGCGTGGCCAGCAATGACTGCGCGGCGTTCAATGGTCGCAGTTTCGGCGTGAGTTTTATCGATCCGGTGGATCAGTACTTGAAGAGTGACCGGGCGATCAAATATGCGCTGCTGTTCATCGTTCTGACGTTCGCCGGTTTCTTTCTCTTCGAAGTGCTCAAAAGCCTGGCGGTGCACCCGGTGCAGTACGCATTGGTGGGTGTCGCGCTGGCGTTCTTTTATCTGTTGTTGCTGTCGTTGTCGGAGCACATCGGCTTTGCCCTGGCGTATCTGCTGTCGGCCAGTGGTTGCGTGTTGTTGATCGGGTTTTACGTTTGCCATGTGCTGCGCAGCGTGCGCCATGGCTTGAGTTTTTCGGCGGGGCTGGCGGCGTTGTATGGGCTGCTTTATGGATTGCTCAGCGCCGAGGATTACGCCTTGCTGATGGGCTCGCTGTTGCTGTTCGGTCTGCTCGGCGTGTTTATGGTGCTGACGCGCAAACTGGATTGGTACGGAATAGGGCAGAAACCCGCCAAACCATTGGAGTTTGATGTGGGGGCAATGCAATGAGCCGGTCGCTGGGGTTGCGTGAGGATCAGCGCTGGAAGGATGAATTGATGACGCGGATTATCGGCTATTTGCCTGTGGAACCGAGTTGCCGCCATCGCTGGCAAGCCAGCTCCCACAGGGTTTGTGGCGGATCGGTGGTTGGTGTCATCACCGATTCCATTGTGGGAGCTGGCTTGCCAGCGATGAGGCCGGAGCAGGCGCCAAAAAACTAAGGCTTGGGCATGGTCGCGATCATGGACGGTCGCTGACTCACTTCAAAAAACCAGTTGGCCAGTTGCGGGTTGGCCTCACGCCAGCCCAGATCCGGGAAACGCAGATCAAGATAGCCCAACGCGCAGGCCACGCTGATCGCCGCCACGTCAAAGTGGCTGGTCAGCTCGGCAATCGCGTCGTTCTCCAACAGATTCAGGGCGCGGCGGATCTTCTCGCGTTGGGCCTCCAGCCATTCGTCCCAATGCTTTTCCGGGGCACGCAGCACTTGTTCATAACGCACCATCACCGAGGCGTCCATGATCCCGTCAGCCATTGAAGCGAGGGTCAGACGGCGCCAGCGTGCCGCGCCTTCGCGCGGGATCAGCGGATTGCCGACATGTTGATGGTCGAGGTATTCGAGGATCACACGGCTGTCATGGATGACGTTGCCATCGGCCAGGCGCAGGGCCGGAATCTTGCCCAGCGGGTTATCGGCATTGAGTTCAGCGCTGGGGCTGACCGGGCTGAGCACACAGTCTTGCAACGCGACACGATCCTGCTGGCCGGTTTCGTGCAGCAACACCATCACTTTGCGAACAAACGGGGAGAGCGTGTTGTGGTACAGGGTCATGCTGGGGGCGGACATTGGCAAACCTCGGTGATCGTCGAAGAGCAGGAGGTTAGCCTAGCCACAACTTCTGTGGCTGGCGAGGGGAAATGATGGTGCCTAGGCGATCGCCATCGCTGGCAAGCCAGCTCCCACAGTGTTTTGCAGTGAACACAAATTTCAGATTCAGCGTAAACCGCTGTGGGAGCTGGCTTGCCAGCGATGAGGCCATCACCGACAACACAAAAATCACCGGCGCTGCAGCAATCCCCTGAGCGCCAGAACCGCCGGCACACCCAGCCCGACCCAGCTCAACGCATCCCAGACCCCGTCACCCAGCAGCGCCGCAAACAACCCTGCCGCACTGAGCAGCGCTATCACGATCGGCGTGCTGAAGACTTTCCAGAAATTCGACTGACGCGGCTTCATGCAGAGGCCTCCGCCGTTTCCGGCACGGGCTTAGCCGCTTTGCGGCGCACCACCCACAGGTACACGCCACTGCCGAGGACGATGATGGTCAGTACATCAAGCGTGGCCCAGAGGATTTTCATCGGCATGCCGCCGTAGTCACCAAAGTGCAACGGTTGCGACATACCCATGGCGTCCATGTACCACGGGCGTTCGGCGACGGCGGTGACCTGCAAAGTCGTCGCGTCGATCAGCACCGGCGTCAGCAGATGCGAGGTCAGGTGCGTGCCGCCCTTCATGAACACCGAGTAATGGTGCTCGCTGGAAAACCGTGTGCCGGGGAAGGCAATGAAATCCGGCTTCATGCCTGGCGCGACTTCAGCGGCGATGTCTAGCAAACGCGTGGCCGGCGCCAGGTGCGTCAGCGGCGGGGCATCGCGGTAAGGCTCGATCAGCGCGGTCAGTGCATCATTGCGCCAGGCGGCAATCAGCAGGTCGGCGCAGGCGCTGATCACGCCGGTGACGCCGACGACCAACGCCCACGTCAGCGTGACCACGCCGATCAGGTTATGCAGGTCGAGCCAGCGCAACCTCGTCGATTTGTCCTGGCGCACGGTGCCGAATTTCAACCGACGCATGAACGGCAAATACAGCACCGTCCCGGACACGATGGCCACGACAAACAGCAAGCCCATGAACGCCAGCAGCAACTTGCCCGGCAGCCCGGCGAACATGTCGACGTGCAGGCGCAGGATAAACAGCATCAAACCGCCGTTGGCCGAGGGGGTTTCCAGCGCTTCACCGGTGCGTGCATCAAGCATGAAGGTGTGCGAGGAGTTCGGTTCGGTGCCGGCGGTTTTCGCCATGATCGCGAACGCCGCGTTCGGGTCTTCGTCGTCATAGCCGAAATACTGCATGACTTCACCCGGTCGATGTTTCTGCGCGGCATCCACCAGTTGCTGCAGATTGAGCTGCGGCGTGTCGGCCGGCATCTCCCGCAGTTCCGGGGCGTTACCGAGGAGGTGGTCGATTTCATGGCTGAAGATCAACGGCAGACCGGTCAATGCCAGCATCAGCAAAAACACGGTGCAGATCAGGCTGGTCCAGGTGTGGATAAACGACCAGCGACGAATTGTTTTACTTTTCATTTCATGACCTTCAAAAACACCAAAGCCGTCCCCGAGGGACGGCCTGGTAACAGGGCCTGGTTCAGCTCAGTCGCTTACCACTTGTAAGTGGCACTGGCGACGACGCTGCGCTGGTCGCCGTAGTAGCAATAGAAACCGTCGCAGGTGGAAATGTAGTCCTTGTCGAACAGGTTGGTCGCGTTGACTGCCAGCGACGCGCCTTTGAGGCTGTTGTCCAGACGGCCGAGGTCGTAATGCACGCTCGCGTCGAACACGGTATAGGCATCCGCCTTGCCCAGCCAGGTGTTGCCTTTGTCGCCGTAGGTGTTGCCGGTGTAACGCACGCCAGCGCCAACGCCGAAGCCGTCGAGTACGCCGGTGTGCCAGGTGTAGTCAGTCCACAGCGAGGCTTGCTGGTTCGGCATCAGTTGCAGACGGTTGCCCTTGTCGACGCCTTTCTGCACTTCGGACTTGGCCAGGGTGTAGGCGGCGATGACTTTCAGGTTATCGGTCACATCGGAGACCGCTTCCAGCTCCAGGCCTTTGACTTTCACTTCGCCGGTCTGGCTGGTGATGGTCACGTTGTTGACGATGGAATTGACCGAAACGTTTTTCTGGGTCAGGTCATACACCGCAGCGCTGAGCAGGGTTTTGCTGCCCGGCGGCTGGTACTTGATACCCAGTTCCCACTGCTTGCCTTCGGTCGGCTTGAACGAGTCGGTCGAGGTGGCGTCGGCGCCGCTGGTGGGCTGGAACGATTCGGCGTAGGACAGGTACGGCACAAAACCCGAGTCGAACACGTAGCTGATCGCTGCGTTGCCGCTGAACGCCTTGTCACGCTGGGTGTTGGTGGCGTCGCCCTTGTTGATGAACTGCGTGCTGGTGTGTACCCAGTCTTCACGCCCGCCGAGGGTCAGGCGCCACTGGTCGAGGGCCATCTGGTCCTGCACGTAGAGACCGGTCTGGGTGGTCTTCTGGTCGTAATCGTAAAACGCGCTGGAGCGCGGTGGACGCACGATGGTCTGGCCGTAGATCGGGTTGTTGACGTTGATGCTCGGTGCGGAGCCGAAGATCGAGGTGTAGTTGGTGTTGCTGCGCTGATGATCGAGACCCAGCAGCAGCGTATGGCGGATGTCGCCAGTGGCGAAATCGGCCTGGAAGTTGTTGTCCACGGCGAATTGGCTGATGTCTTCATCGACGTTGGTGGTGCCGCGGCCGACATTGCCCTGATCGTCCACGGTGAAACCGGCGAACGACGGGTTGTAGCTGTTGACGGTGACGGTCTGGAACGCCAGGTCCGACTTGGTGTAACGCAGGTTCTGCTTGAACTGCCAGACATCGTTCAGGCGATGTTCGAAGGCATAACCGAGCGCGTAGTAAGTGCGGTCGTAGTAGTCGTAGTCCGGATCACCGAGGTTCTTGTGGTGAGAGATCTTGCCGAACGGCATGTCGATCTTGGTGCCTTGGATCGGATAGAACTGGCTGGTAACGCCGGTATCGTCGCGGGTGAACTGCGTGAGCAGGGTCAGCCTGGTGTCGTCGTCGATGTTCCAGGTCAGGCTCGGCGCGATGTTGTAGCGCTTGTTTTCGATGTGGTCGATCTGCGTGTCGCTGTCGCGCACCACGCCGCTGATGCCATACAGGAACTGGCCGGCGTCATCGATCTTGCCGGTGCTGGCGAAGTTGATCTGACGGTGGTTGTCGCTGCCGTACTGCAACTGGATTTCGCTGCTGGCTTCGGCGCTCGGCCGGCGGCTGACCATGTCGAGCAAACCGCCTGGCGGGGTCTGGCCGTACACCGACGACGCCGGGCCACGGAGCAGGGCGAGGCGGTCGAGGTTCCAGGTTTCCGGTTTCGGGTTGGCGTACACACCGCGTGGCAGCGGCAGGCCGTCGAGGAATTGGGTCGGCTCGAAACCGCGTACGCGCAGCCAGTCGATGCGCGTATCGCTGCCATAACTGCTGGCGGTGATCCCCGGCATGTAGCGCACGGCGTCATCGAGGCTGTGTACGCTGCGGTCGTCCATTTGCTGGCGGGTCGCAACCGAGATCGAGCGCGGTGCTTCGACCAGCGCGGTGTCGGTCTTGGTGCCGGCGGCGGTGCGGGTGGCGGTGTAGCCCTCAACCGGGCCCCAGGCGCTTTCGGTGTTTTCGACGCCGATGATCGCGGTTTCCGGCAGGGCCATTGCGCCGTCAGGCACGGCGACCAGGCTGTAGGTGCCCGCGCTGCTTTGCTCCAGTTGCAGACCGGTGCCGCGCAGGGCCGCACGCAGGGCGCCGGCCGCGTCGTACTGGCCGCTGACCGGTGCCGAGGTCTTGCCCGCCGCCAGCGCCGGATTCAGCGACAGCGCGAGGCCGCCCTGGCTGGCGATCTGGTTCAGGGTGGTCGACAGCGGTGCGGCCGGCAGGTTGTAGGCGCGCACGGTGGATGCTTGTTCAGCGGCGAGCAACGGGCTGCTGATCAGCGGGGTGCTGAAAGCAATGGCGACGGCCAGCAGACTGGGGCGCAACAAGGTGTCTAGCGAACGGGACATACGGCGGCTCCTGAATGGAAATATTTCTCAATTGCCTGTGTGCCGGATGAAACTCGAAAAGTGATAGGGCTGGATGAAAATAATTTTGATTAACTGAAAGTGGAGGCTACTGCGGCCTCATCGCTGGCAAGCCAGCTCCCACAGGGTTCAGTGCTGTTCACAAAATTGATATTCACCACAGATCCCTGTGGGAGCTGGCTTGCCAGCGATGGCGGCCGCTCAGACAAACCATTACTCAGGCTTGGAATCAGCCTTGGCGACAGTCACCCAATAAGGCGTGTGCTGCTCGATCTGCACTGGCAAGGTCGGCAGCAGGGCGCTCAAGGCTTTATCGGTGTCATGCAGCGGGAAGCTGCCGGTAATCCGCAAGTCCGCCACTTCCGGCGCCACACCCAGATGCCCGCGTCGATAACGCCCGAGCTCATGCACCAGATCGCCCAGCCGCGCGTTGTCGACCACCAGCATGCCGCGCGTCCACGCATCGGCGCCGGGGTTGAGGGCGACAATCGAGCCCAGGCCATCGCTGCGCAGCAGCACTTGTTGGCCTTCGCGCAGGATCTGTTCTTCAGGATTGAATTGCGTGTGGGCCGCCACCGCTGACTGCAACACGCTCAGGCGTGTGCCTTCGTCCTCGCGCTTGACCAGGAAGCGCGTGCCCAGGGCGCGCATGCTGCCCTCGCGGGTTTCGACAATAAATGGCCGCGCATCGCCGTGGCCGGTTTCGACCAGAATCTCGCCTTCCTGCAACACGATCAGTCGGCGCTTCTCATCGAAACGCACATCCACTGCGCTGTGGGTGTTGAGGTTGAGTACGGTGCCATCGGCCAGGCGCACGGTGCGTTGTTCGCCCGTGGCCGTACGCTGATCGGCGAGCCAGTAGTCCAGCGGCAGCCACCGTTCACTGGCGAACAGCCCGAGACCGACGATCACCACAACGCTGGCCAGCCCGCTGCCGAGCTTGCGCACTCGCCGGCGAATGCCTTCGCGTGATTGCAGCAGTGCATTGCGCGCCGGGCCTTTGGCCACACTGAAACGTTGATCAAGCATGCCCAACTGGCGCCAGGCGCGGGCGTGTTCTTCATGCGCCGCGTGCCATTTGGCGAACTCTTCGCGTTCCAGCGGGCTGCTCGAATCGAGGGTCAGTTGCCAGGCAATCGCCGCGTCCAGCACATGCGCCGGGACGGGGCGGGAACTGGCCGGGCTCACGTCGGCTCACCGTAAAGGGCGATGTAGCACTGGCGAATGCCTTGCGCCAGATATTGGCGCACGCGCGGCACCGACACGCCGAGCCTGGCGGCGATCTCGGCGTGGCCGAGGCCGTCGAGGCGGTTATACAGAAACGCGGCGCGGGCCTTGGTCGACAGTTTGCCGAGCAGGCGGTCGATGGCCTTGAGGTCTTCGAGGATCAGTTGCTGTTCTTCTATAGAAGGCTGTTCACCTTCAGGGATCAGCATCAATTCGGTGAGGTAGGCCTGTTCCAGCGCGGCGCGACGGAAGTAGTCGAACAGCAGGCCTTTGGCGATCGCCACCAGAAACGCTCGTGGTTCGCGGGGTGTCAGCAGCTCGTCGCGGCCGAGCAGGCGCACGAAGGTGTCCTGACTGAGGTCTTCGGCACGTTGCGGGCAGGCCACGTTGCGCCGCAGCCACGCCAGCAGCCAACCGCGATGGTCGCGATACATCGCACCAACAAGTTCACTGTGAGGGCTTGGGACTGACGACACCGGACATCACCGATTGGGAAATATTAACTAACGCGAATTGTTCGCGATTCTGGCAGAGGTGGGAATGGTTAGCAATTGGCCACTGGTCAGGTGACATGTTTGGATAAACCTGTAGGAGCTGCCGCAGGCTGCGATCTTTTGATCTTGTTTTTGCAGATCAAGGTCAAAAGATCGCAGC
>NZ_AKJD01000035.1 GCF_000282515.1 Pseudomonas sp. GM80 | reverse complement strand
CGGTGATTCGCATGATCAACGCCTTGCTCACGCAAGCGGCGCGTGATGAAGCCAGCGACATTCACATCGAACCGTTCGAAACCCATTCGGTGGTGCGCTATCGCGTCGACGGCACGCTGCGTGACGTGGTCTCGCCGCGCAAGGCGTTGCACGGTGCGCTGGTGTCGCGGATCAAGATCATGGCGCAGCTCGACATCGCCGAAAAACGCCTGCCACAGGACGGTCGCATTGCCTTGCGCGTGGCCGGGCGGCCGATCGACATTCGTGTTTCAACGGTGCCGACCGGGCATGGCGAAAGGGTGGTGATGCGTCTGCTCGACAAACAGGCCGGGCGTCTGCATCTGGAAACGTTGGGCATGGATGCGCAAGTATTGGCCAAACTCGATCACCTGATCCGCCAGCCCCACGGCATCGTCCTGGTCACTGGCCCCACCGGCAGCGGCAAAACCACCAGCCTCTACGCCGCACTCGCACGGCTCGATGCGAGCACCAGCAACATTCTCACCGTTGAAGACCCGGTGGAATACGACCTCCCGGGCA
>NZ_AKJD01000034.1 GCF_000282515.1 Pseudomonas sp. GM80 | reverse complement strand
TCGTCGACAACGCGCAGGACGTGGTCATCGAAACCAGCACCCTGGCCAACGAGATCGACACTGTTCTGGCGTCGGTGACCTACACCTTGGGCGCCAATATCGAAAACCTGACACTGACCGGTTCGGCCAACATCAACGCCTATGGCAACGCCGGCAACAACGTGCTGATCGGCAATGCCGGCAACAACGTAATGTTCGGTGGCGCAGGCCTGGATACCCTGATCGGAGGTGACGGCAACGACACCTATAACATCGATCAGGCCGGTGAACTGGCGCTGCTGGTGGAGAACGCCAACGAAGGCACCGATCTCCTCAACATTACCTACGCCGCCACGGCGCAGACCAATGTCGTCGACCTGAATCAGGCCAGCTTGCAAAACATTGAAAATATTCTGCTGAGCGGTGCCGGCGCTTTCACCGTGCTCGGTAACGACCTGAACAACATCATCGTCGGCAACGCCAGCAACAACATCCTCAATGGCGGCCTCGGTGCCGATACCATGACCGGCGGCGACGGCAACGACACCTATTACGTCGACAACGTCGGCGACACGATTGTCGAGCAGGCAACTGCGGCTTCGGGCATCGACACCGTCATGGCCTCGATCAACTACACCCTCGGCGCCAACCTCGAGAACCTGACCCTGCTCGGGTCGGCCAACCTCGATGGCACCGGCAACGCCCTCAACAACGTTCTTACCGGCAACAGTGGCAACAACGTGCTGGACGGTGGCCTCGGCGCTGACACCATGATCGGTGGCACGGGCAACGATACTTACATCGTCGACAACGCGCAGGAC
>NZ_AKJD01000033.1 GCF_000282515.1 Pseudomonas sp. GM80 | reverse complement strand
CGGCTGGCCGAGCCAGCCGAGGCTGGCGAGGCTGCACAGCGCCGCAAGCAGCGGCAGCGCGACGATGCGCAACGCGCCACCGAGGCCGAACGGCAGGATCAACACCAGCACGATCAGCACGCAGGAGGCGAGTTTCAGTTCGGCAGCGCTGATCTGTGTCGCGGCGAAGACTTCATTCAGTTCGCCGAGCCGATCGACCAGCATCACTCCCGGCAAATCCAGCGCCTGCACCCGCAGCAAGGCCGGGTTGTTCAAGCCTTGCAGGCTGGTCATCGCCGCCACGCCGTCTTCGGTCGCGCCAAGCCAGAGGGTGCGATAAGGCTCGCCGAGCGGCCCGGCCAGTGCGGCGTCGATGTCTTCGGCGGGCACCGTCTGCAACTGTTGCAGCTCGGTTTGCAGCGCCGCGAGCGGCACGCCGAGGTCGAGCAGCGGTTGCCAGTATTGCGGCAGTTTGTTCAGCGCGGCGCGCACTTGCTCCTGTTGGCTCGGCGGGCTGACCAGTTGATCGAGGGCCAGATAACCCTGCAACTTGTCGAGGTTGACCAACTGTTCCAGACGCTCGCTCAGCGCAGCCTGACGCTCCAGCAGTTGTTGCTGGTTGGCCGCGCGCACGAGGAAGAACTGGCTGGTCGGCTGATAGCCGGTAATCCGCGCGATGGTCTGTGCTTCATCGGTCAGGTGCTGCGGTGCACCGACCCATTGGCGGATGTCGTTTTTGCTTTGCAACTGCACCAGACCGCCGGCGCAGAAGGCGATCAACAACGCCAGCAGCACCGGCGTACGCACATGTTCGAGAAGTTTTTCGCGCAGCGTCACCAGGCGTTCGGCCAGGCGCAGCGGCCATTGCGCCGGGCGCAGTTCGAGATTGTTCAGCAGTGCCGGCAGCAGGCACACCGCCGACAGGTAGGCGCCGAGCAGCCCGGCAGCGGAGAACACGGCAATCTGCGTCAGTGCCGGGAACGGCGTCCAGGCCAGCGCCAGGTAGCCGATGGCGCTGGTGATCAGGCTCAGCGTCAGGCCCACCCAGGTCAGGCGCAGCGCCGGCCAGCTGCGCCAGGGTTTCAGGCTCCAGCTCTTCGACAGATAGTGCAGCGGGTAATCCACCGCCACGCCGATCAGGCTTGAACCGAGCACCAGCGTCATCACGTGCATATGACCAAACAACGCCACGCAAGCGACTGCGCCGAACAACATGCCGACCAGCACCGGCACGAAGGCCAGCAGCACGCGCCAACGGCGGAAGGCGAGCAAAAGCAGCAACAGAATGCCGACGGTGGCGCCGCCTCCGACCCAGGTCATCTCGCGAGTCGCTTGTTGCTGACCATTGGCGGCGTACAGCAGGCCACTGGCAGCGAGCAGTTGCACGTCGGCTTTGGCCGCCTGTTCACGGCTGTGCTGGAGCAGAGCCGCCACTTGCAACGGCAGGGTCATGTCGAAGGCATTGCCGGTGG
>NZ_AKJD01000032.1 GCF_000282515.1 Pseudomonas sp. GM80 | reverse complement strand
ACGTGCGTGAGACGGTGGTCATTGCTCAGGACGGTTCGCTGTTGGTGGCTTATGTGGTGCCAAACGACGCCAGTCTGTTGGAAGCCGACGATGCGCGGCGCAATGAATTGTTCCAGCGTTGTAAAGAACACCTCGCCCAGAACGTTCCTGATTACATGGTGCCGTTGCACTGGGTATTGCTGGCGAAGATGCCGGTCAGCCCGAACGGCAAACTCGAACGCAAGGCGTTGCCGAAATTCGATGCCAGTCAGGCGCAGCAAGCCTTTGTCGCACCGGCCTCCGAACTGGAGCAGCAAGTGGCGGCGATCTGGCAAGAGGTACTGCAACTGGAGCGCATCGGCCTCAACGACAACTTTTTTGAACTGGGTGGCCACTCCTTGCTGGCCGTCACCGTGGTTTCGCGCCTGCAATTGGAACTGGGCCTGAAACTGACACCTCAATTGATCTTCCAGCACCCTGTGCTTGGCGATTTCGTCAGCCAGCTGGATGCCGCTGACGAGCAAGTCGATATGTTGAAACTGAGTAAGCTGGAATCCCTGCTTGATGAAATGGAGGAGGCTTGATGGATAAGAATGTCGCTCTGAAAATTGCCAAGCGGTTTATCTGTCTGCCGCTGGAAAAGCGCACGCTCTATCTTGAAAAGATGCTCCAGGAAGGGGTTTCCCCGGCTAACCTGCCGATCCCGCAGACCCGGGATGAATTCGCCGACGCCTTGCCATTGTCGTTCGCTCAGGATCGTCAGTGGTTCGTCTGGCAGATGGACCCGCACAGCGCCGCCTACAACATTCCCACCGCGCTGCACCTGCGCGGCACGCTGGATGTACCGGCGCTGGAGCGTGCGTTCAATGCCGTGATTGCCCGTCATGACAGCCTGCGCACCACCTTCGGTCAGGACGACGAAGGCGCTGTGCAAGTGATCCATGCGCAGTTGCCGATGACCATTGCCATCGACGCGCTGGACGTGGCGGCCGAGCCGCTGCTGCGCGAGCAACAGATTCAGGCCTACATCAACGAACAACTGCATTTGCCGTTCGACTTGCAGACTGGCCCGTTGTTGCGCGCCAGCCTGCTGCGTCTGGCCGATGACGACCACGTTCTTGCTGTCACTGTGCACCACATCGCCGCCGACGGCTGGTCGATGCGGGTCATGGTTGAAGAGCTGGTGCAGTTGTACTCGGGTTTTGCGCAAGGGCGCGAGGTCAGCCTCGACGAGCTGCCGATCCAGTACGCCGACTACGCCATCTGGCAACGGCACTGGATGGAGGCGGGTGAGCGCGAGCGTCAGTTGGCCTACTGGAAAGAGCAATTGGGCAGCGATCATTCGGTGCTGCAATTGCCGACGGATTTCCCCCGGCCCTCGGTGCAGAGCTTCCGTGGCCAGCGTCTCGATGTAACCTTCGATAACACGCTGGCCGCGGGCCTGAAAAGCCTTGCCCAGCGCGAAGGTCTGACCGTGTTCATGGTGTTGCTGGCGTCGTTCCAGGCGCTGTTGCACCGTTACAGCGGCCAGGCTGAAATCAGCGTCGGTGTGCCCAACGCCAACCGAAACCGCGTCGAGACCGAGCGGCTGATCGGCTTTTTCGTCAACACCCAGGTGCTCAAGGCGCGCATTGACCCGCAGGCGAGTTTTCGCAGCCTGTTGCAACAGGTCAAGCAATCGGCAGTGGGTGCTCAGGCGCATCAGGAGTTGCCGTTCGAGCAATTGGTCGAAGCGCTGCAACCGGAACGCAGCCTGAGTCACAGTCCGTTGTTTCAGGTGATGTTCAACCACCAGAATCTGGCCACCGGCGAATCGCAGCAAGGCACGCGTTTGCCGGGCTTGCAGATCAATCCGCTGACCATGGCCAGCCAGACCGCGCAATTCGACCTGAGCCTGGACACCTTCGAAACGCCGCAAGGCCTCGGTGCGCAATTGACCTTTGCCAGCGATCTGTTCACTGCCGCAACCATCGAGCGTATGGCGGTGCATTGGCAAAACCTGCTGCAGGCTGTGCTGGTTGACGCGGCACAGCCGTTGGCTGAATTGCGCCTGCTCGACGCAGACGAACGCGAGGTGATCGTCTCGCGATGGAACGCTACAGCCACCGAATATCCGCTGGAGCGCAGCGTGCATGCGCTGATCGAAGAACAGGTACGCGCCACCCCGGATGCCTGCGCCTTAGTGTTCGGCGAGCAGCGCCTGAGCTACGCCCAACTCAACGCTCGCGCCAACCAGTTGGCCGCGGTGCTGATCGAGCACGGTGTCGGCCCGGAAGTGCTGGTCGGTATCTCGGTCGAGCGCTCGCTGGAAATGGTCGTTGGCCTGTTGGCGATCCTCAAGGCTGGCGGTGCCTACTTGCCGCTGGACCCGGAATACCCGCAGGATCGTCTGGCCTACATGTTCGACGACAGCGGCATCGCTTTGCTGCTGACGCAGAGCCATTTACTGGCGCAACTGCCGGTGCCGAATGGCCTGCGCAGTCTGGTCCTGGATCAGGACGGCGACTGGCTGCAAGGGCGCAGCGAAGCCAATCCTGAGCTGCACATCGATCCGGAAAACCTGGCCTACGTGATCTACACCTCCGGTTCCACCGGCAAACCGAAAGGCGCGGGCAACCGCCACTCGGCGCTGGTCAACCG
>NZ_AKJD01000031.1 GCF_000282515.1 Pseudomonas sp. GM80 | reverse complement strand
GGCCGCCAGCGGCGGTGCTGCCGGTGCCGTAACGAGTAATGGTCATGGGTATTTCTCCTGATTACAAAAGTGAAAAGTCAGAACCGCGTGCTTTTGAGAAACTCGGCCAGACGCGGTGATTGCGGGCGTTCGAACAGATCCTTGGGAGGTCCCTGCTCTTCGATTCGCCCCTGATTCATGAAAACGATCTTGTCCGAGACCTCGAAGGCAAAACGCATCTCGTGGGTCACCAGCAACATGGTCATGCCGTCCTCGGCCAGGCCCTTGATCACGTTGAGCACCTCGCCCACCAGTTCAGGGTCGAGGGCCGAAGTGACTTCGTCGAACAGCATCAGACTCGGGTTCATCGCAATCGCCCGGGCGATCGCCACGCGCTGTTGCTGACCACCGGACAACTGACCGGGAAAGTGATTGCGCCGCTCCAGCAGGCCCACGCGCTCAAGCCATTTCTCGGCGAGCACGACGGCTTCGTCCTTGTGCATCTTCTTCACCTTGAGCAAGCCCAAAGTGACGTTCTGTAACGCGGTGAGATGCGGGAACAGATTGAATTGCTGAAACGCCATGCCGGTCATTGCGCGATGCCGGGCGATGACCTTTTCCGCATGGCGCACGCGTTTGCCGTTGCTTTCGTCGTAGCCGATGGATTCGCCGTCAAGCAGGATCTGCCCGCCCTGGAATTCTTCGAGCATGTTCACGCAACGCAGCAGCGTGGTCTTGCCCGAGCCGCTGGAGCCGATCAGTGTCACCACGTTGCCGCGCTGCATGCTCAGGTCGACGCCCTTGAGCACTTCGACCGCGCCGTATTGCTTGTGCAGGCCACGAATGTCCAGCAGCGGCTGGCCGTTTTGAACGTTGGAAACTTGAGCTTCAGTCATGGCAAGGCCACCCGCTTTTCAATGTGCCGGCCGAGTAATTCGATGCCGTAGTTGATGACGAAGAACAGAAAACCGGCGAACAGATAGAACTCCAGGGTCATGAAGTTCCGGGCGATGATCTGTTGCGTGCTGAGCAGCAACTCGGCGACGCCGATCACCGAGAGCAAGGTCGAGGCCTTGACAATTTCGGTGGACGAATTGACCCAGGTCGGCAGGATCTGCCGCAACGCCTGAGGCAACAACACGTAGCCGAGGGATTGGTAGAACGTCAGGCCGATGGCCTGGCTCGCTTCCATCTGTCCACGCGGCAACGCTTGCAACGCACCACGGACAATTTCAGCGACGTGCGAGCCGCAGAACAGCGTCAGCCCTAACGCACCGGCCTGAAACGCACTGATCTGCCAACCGAGTGCCGGCGCCATATAAAAGCAGGCCAGCACCAGCACAAACACCGGTGTGCCGCGAATCAGGTCGACATAAAAGCGAAACGGCGCGCGCATCCAGAACTTGCCGTACGTCAGCACCAGACCGGCGACCACGCCGAGCATCGTGCCGAGCAGGATCGCCAGCGCCGATACTTGCACGCTGGTCAAAAAGCCTTGCCAAAGTGGCTCGCGCGCCACCCACAATTCATGTAGCCAACTGGGCGATTCGTACATCGCAGCCTCCTATCGGCGGATCGCCAGACGCTGCTCGAGGTAACGCAGCAGCATGGCAATGAGGTAACAGGCCGCGACATACAACGCCGTGGTCACCAGCCAGGTTTCGATCACCCGGTAGCTCTCGACGTTGATCTTGCGCGCGTAATAAGTCAGCTCCGGCACTGCAATCGCAGCAGCGAGCGAGGTGTCCTTGAACAGCGAAATGAAGTTGTTCGACAGCGCCGGCAAGACGTTGCGCAGCATCACCGGCACGGTGACGTAAGCCTTGACCTGCCACTCGCCCAGACCGATCGCCAACCCCGCTTCGCGCTGGCCCTTGGGAATGCTCAGCAAACCGCCACGGAACACTTCGGTCAGATAGGCCCCGGCATACAACGAGAGCGTGATGATGAACGACGGGATCTTGTCCAGACGAATCCCGAGGCTCGGCAAGGCAAAGTAGATCAACAGAATCAACACCAGAATCGGCGTGTTACGCACCACCGTGACGTACACCGAGGCCAGCACCCGCAGAGCGCGATGCTTTGAAAGCAAGGCAAACGCCATCAGCAGGCCGATCACGCAGCCGATCGCGATCGACACCAAGGCCAGTTCAAGGCCCAGACCGAGCCCCGCCAGCAAGGTGTCGAAATCGCGCCACACGGCGGCAAAGTTCAACTGATAGTTCATGGTCAGCAGTACCTTGAGCGGGGCGACATGCATCGCCCCACTCTCACGGGATCATTTGAATTCGACGGGGAAACCGATCGCGGGCGATGGCAGATCAACACCGAACCATTGCTTGAACGACGCCGCATAAGTCGGGAATTCAACCCCGGTCATGGCTTCATGCAACGCGGTGTTGACGAAGTTCAGCCAGTCCTGATCGCCGCGTTTGACAGCGCAGGCATAGGTTTGCGGGCTCCAGGCGTAAGTCGGGCTGCGATAACGGCCAGGGTTCTGCACCATCAGGTATTTGACCGAGGACTGGTCGGTGGCGGCGGCATCGGCGCGGCCGGAGTTCACCGCCTGATACATCAGATCGACGCTGTCGTATTGATCGACCTTGGCTTTCGGCAATGCCTGGTGGACCAATTCTTCGGCGTAGACGTTTTGCAGCACGGCCACGGTGACGCCGTCGCCAGCGGCTTGCAGGTCTTCGATTTCCTTGTACTTGCTGTTGTTTGGCAGCAGCAGACCCACGCCTTCGCGGTAGTACGGCAGCGTGAACGCCACTTGCTGCGCGCGGCTGGCAGTGACGGTGATGAACTGGCAGCTCATGTCGACCTTGTCGGTCAGCAGATTGGGAATCCGCGCATCGGACGACTGCACCACGAACTCGACCTTGCTCGGGTCGTTGAACAGGCCTTTGGCGACGATGCGCGCGATGTCGATATCAAATCCCTGCAACTTGCCATCCGCGCCCTGGAAATGCCATGGCGCATTGGTGCTCCCGGTGCCCACGATCAATTTGCCACGGGCCAGCACGCTGTCGAGCTTACTATCGGCTGCCTGAGCGAGCCCCATGACAGTGGAAGAAGCCGCAAGAACAAAAACACACGCTTTGAACAAGGAAGGTCGGCGATGCATGGCAAGCACTCCAGGATTTGTGTTTATTCCGCTATACCGGAACACGGTTTGTTACTACGGAATAGACAGCAGAAAGTGTGCCACAGGATTGGGTGGACGTCCTGGAGAATATGAAATGTGATGTGAATCAGAGGGATGGAAGCAGGTGGAAAAAATGCCTAACGTGAACGTCTAGATACCAGCGCTACATTTAGCTACATTTTCTGATGTCGGTGACACATCTGGGCACATCTGCATCAATCTGATGCTTGAATTGGGCGGGGTAAAAATTCGCACGCTACAGGGATAAATTTCAACACCGTGGGACCACGGTCAGCTCCCAGGTGAAGTCTTATCAGGTTATCTGTTTGCATTGTGTAATTGCTGTCTACGAATAGACACGTCCAGGCGTCATTGCCTATCAATGCAGCCTCGGAAGCGGCCCATTGATTCAATACTCAAAAACGCATCTGCACACCTGTCATATCTGACAGTAGATTTGCCTGAGTCCTTACTTGTAACGTCTGCAGACATCAACGGTTATTGAGGCTACCCGGATGAACACGATGACTTCACGTGCAGATCTGGCCCTGGTCTACCGCAAAGCCTTGAAAACCTGGCGCCCGGTGATTTTCTACTTCGCGAATGAAGATTGTCCTGCGTGTGAGTGGGCAAGTCCGGTTTTTCGCCAGGTAGCCGAACCTTTTCGGCATCGGGCCGCCATCTATATGCTCAACACTCGCGAAACACCTCGTCACCCGCTTGTCACTGGAACCCCGACGGTGCTGTTCTATCAGGACGGCAAACTGCTGAAGAAACTCAAAGGCTTCGCCAGTGAAGAAACATTAAGTGAAGATTTCGCCAGGCACATCGGCAAGACCAAAGCCCGTACCGTGCACCAAAAGCCTACGCATGATCTGACCTGGCTACGCAGTACGCTGCGCACTCTGTGCACCCTCCCCCGAACTGCTGGCCGGCGAAATGTGCCGAGTGGTGCGAAAACAACCGACAGCATCGCGTGACCCTCTGTATCGCGCGTCGCTGGTAGAGGACGGCA
>NZ_AKJD01000030.1 GCF_000282515.1 Pseudomonas sp. GM80 | reverse complement strand
GGGCACTGATCATGGCGGCAACACCGTGATCATTCAACACGGCAACACTTACCGTACCCTCTACGGCCATATGCAAGGCTTCGCCAAAGGCGTGAAAACCGGCGGTACTGTCAAGCAGGGCCAAGTGATCGGCTATATCGGCACCACCGGCCTGTCCACCGGCCCGCACTTGCATTACGAATTCCAGGTTAATGGCGTTCACGTCGATCCACTGGGTCAGAAGCTGCCAATGGCCGATCCGATCGCCAAAGCCGAACGTGCTCGCTTCCTCGCGCAGAGCCAACCGCTGATGGCGCGCATGGATCAAGAGAAGGCCACCATGCTGGCATCGAGCAAGCGTTAAGCCATGGCCCTTTATATCGGTGTGATGTCCGGAACCAGCCTCGACGGTCTGGACATTGCCCTGATCGAACAGACTTCGGCGATCAAGCTGATCGCCACGCACTACATTCCCATGCCTGCGTCCCTGCGCGGCGAGCTGCTTGGCTTGTGCGCCAGCGGCCCCGATGAAATCGCCCGTTCGGCGATTGCCCAGCAACACTGGGTGAAGCTCGCCGCGCAAGGCATTCATACCCTCCTCGATCAGCAGCAGCTCAAACCTGCAGCCATTCGTGCGATCGGCAGCCATGGCCAGACCATTCGCCACGAACCGGCACGCGGTTTTACCGTGCAGATCGGCAACCCTGCCCTGCTGACTGAGTTGACCGGCATTACTGTAGTCAGCGATTTCCGCAGCCGTGATGTCGCTGCCGGCGGCCAAGGTGCGCCGCTGGTTCCAGCCTTCCATGAAGCTTTGTTCGAAGAGCGTACTGGTAACCAGGCAGTCTTGAATGTCGGCGGTTTCAGCAATCTGAGTCTGATTGAGCCGACCAAGCCTGTAGCCGGTTTCGACAGCGGCCCTGGGAATGTTCTGATGGACGCATGGATTCAGCAGCAACGGGGCGAAAACTACGACCGCAATGGCGACTGGGCAAAATCAGGCTCTGTTGAGCCGACATTGCTGGAAGCACTGCTCAGCGATCCGTTCTTCATTACCAAGGGCCCGAAAAGTACCGGCCGCGAAGTGTTCAACCTGCCGTGGCTGGAACAGCACCTGTCACGACTACCAGCCTTCGCGGCGGAAAATGTGCAGGCCACACTGCTTGAGCTGACTGCGCTGACCATCGTCGAGTCGCTGCAAAGCGCTCAATCCGATACCCAAGAACTGTTGGTCTGCGGCGGTGGCGCGCACAACAGCGCACTGATGAAACGGCTGGCCGACCTGCTTCCCGAGACAACGGTAGCCAGCACCGCGACCCATGGCGTCGATCCAGACTGGGTCGAAGCCATGGCATTCGCCTGGCTGGCCCATTGCTGCCTCGAAGGCATCGCCGCCAACCGCCCAAGCGTCACCGGCGCACGCGGTCTTCGTGTCCTGGGCGCCATCTACCCGGCCTGATCAAATCGCACACAGCAAAACGCCGCAGAACCGTAAGGCTCTGCGGCGTTTTGTTATCTGAAACGAAGAAGCGTCAGATCGAGAACGAAGACCCGCAACCACAGGTCGTGGTGGCATTCGGGTTCTTGATCACGAAACGCGACCCTTCCAGACCTTCCTGGTAATCCACTTCAGCACCTGCCAGGTACTGGAAGCTCATCGGATCAACTACCAGACTCACGCCTTCGCGCTCGACGATAGTGTCGTCCTCGGCCACGTCTTCATCGAAGGTGAAACCGTATTGAAACCCTGAACAACCGCCGCCCGTAACAAATACGCGCAGCTTCAAGCGATCATTCCCCTCTTCATCGACCAGGCTCTTCACCTTGTGCGCGGCACCGTGGGTGAATTGCAAAGCCGTGGGGGTGAAGGATTCGACGCTCATGCTGACTATCTCCCGGCGTTACGCCGCCATAATGCGTGATGACGCGCATTATCCGCTTCTCCTAGAAAATCGGTCAACTATTGTTACGGTATATCAATAAAGCCGACGAGCTGTCCGGAATGCAAAAAGGCCCGTTAGACGGGCCTTTTCGCTGTGCGACTTAAAGTGTTACGGCAGCATTCCGGCGTGAGACAAGCCGAAACGTTCGTCCAGCCCGAACAGAATATTCATGTTCTGTACTGCCTGGCCCGACGCGCCTTTGACCAGGTTGTCGATCACCGACAACACCACCACCAGATCGCCATCCTGTGGACGGTGCACGGCGATGCGGCAAACGTTCGCGCCACGCACGCTACGGGTTTCCGGATGGCTACCGGCGGGCATCACATCAACGAATGGCTCATTGGCATAACGCTTTTCGAACAGCGCCTGCAGATCCACCGAACGATCAACCACGGTCGCGTAGAGCGTGGAGTGAATGCCACGAATCATCGGCGTCAGGTGCGGAACGAAGGTCAGCCCCACATCCTTGCCCGCGGCACGACGCAGGCCCTGGCGAATTTCCGGCAGGTGACGGTGACCTTTCACTGCGTAGGCCTTCATGCTTTCCGACGTTTCGGAATACAGCGAACCTACCGCCGCGCCACGACCGGCACCGCTGACGCCGGATTTACAGTCAGCGATCAGACGCGAAGTATCGGCCAGACCCGCTTCCAGCAGCGGCAGGAAACCCAGCTGCGTCGCGGTCGGATAGCAACCCGGCACGGCGATCAGGCGAGCTTTTTTGATCTGCTCGCGATTGACTTCCGGCAGACCGTACACCGCTTCATCCAGCAATTCTGGCGCGCCGTGCGGCTGGTCGTACCACTTGGCCCATTCTTCCGCGTCTTGCAGACGGAAGTCCGCCGACAGGTCAATCACCTTGGTCCCCGCAGCCAACAGCTCGCCGGCCAAGGCGTGAGCAACACCGTGCGGCGTGGCGAAGAACACCACATCGCAAGCGCCCAGGGTCTTGATGTCCGGCACGCTGAAGGCCAGGCCGTCGTAGTGACCGCGCAGGTTCGGGTACATATCAGCCACGGCCAGACCGGCCTCGGATCGGGAAGTGATCACAACCACTTCTGCCTGCGGATGCTGTGCCAACAGACGCAGCAATTCGACACCGGTGTAACCCGTGCCGCCGACGATACCGACCTTGACCATAACCTGCCCTCAAAGAACCCACTGGAAAGCCGTCGATAATAGGGGCCGCGCGGCCCTGCGACAACCGTCAAGGTGACGTGCGGACGCTCAAGCCTCTACTATCCGGGCTTACCGTGAACCTGGAATAACTAAAAATGCTCTATCTATGGATCAAAGCTTTTCACATCGTCAGCATCGTTTGCTGGTTTGCCGGGCTGTTTTACCTGCCGCGACTGTTCGTTTATCACGCGCAGAGCGAAGACACGATCAGCAAAGAACGCTTCAGTGTCATGGAGCGCAAGCTGTATCGCGGCATCATGGGCCCGGCGATGATCGCCACGCTGATCTTCGGCGGCTGGCTGATCTATCTCAACCCGAGCATCTTCAGCATGGGTGGCTGGATCCACGCCAAACTGACTCTGGTCGTACTGCTGATCGGCTACCACCACATTTGCGGCGCGCAGGTAAAACGTTTTGCCCGTGGCGAAAACACCCGCAGCCATGTCTTTTATCGCTGGTTCAATGAAGTGCCGGTTCTGATATTGCTGGCTATCGTAATTCTGGTCGTGGTCAAGCCGTTCTAACTTCAACAAGAACAGATCTTTGGGGTATTCATCATGTCGCTGCCCGCTTTGCTCGAACAACGTCTGCGTCTGCCCGTAGTGGCGGCGCCGATGTTTCTGATTTCCAACCCTGAGTTGGTGCTCGCCTGCTGCCGCAATGGCGTGGTCGGCAGTTTTCCGGCCTTGAACCAGCGCGAAAGCAGTGGCTTCAAGGCCTGGCTGGAACAGATCGAAGCGGGCCTTGCGACACTGGACAACCCGGCGCCCTACGCGGTGAACCTGATCGTGCACAACAGCAACCCGCGCCTGCAGGCGGACCTGAACATCTGCGTCGAACACAAAGTACCGATCGTCATCACCAGCCTCGGCGCGGTGAAGGAGCTGGTCGATGCGGTGCACAGCTATGGTGGACTGGTCTTCCATGACGTGACCACGCGCCGACACGCCGAGAAAGCGGCCGAGGCTGGGGTCGATGGTTTGATCGCAGTCGCCGCCGGCGCCGGGGGCCATGCCGGTACCTGGAGCCCGTTTGCGCTGATTGCCGAGATCCGTGAGTTCTTCGACAAGACGCTGTTGCTTGCAGGATGTTTGAACCATGGCCATGAGATTCTCGCCGCACAGCTGCTCGGTGCGGATTTGGCCTACTTCGGTACGCGATTTATCGGCACCACTGAAAGCCATGCGCCTGACGCCTACAAGGACATGCTGCTGACAGCCAAGGCTGCGGACATCATTCATACTCCAGCGGTGTCGGGCGTTCCGGCCAGTTTCATGCGCCAGAGCCTGGAAGCGGCGGGTTTCGACATGGCTGCACTGCAAGGCAAGGGCGAAGTGAACTTCGGCGACAAGCTCAAACCCATCAGTGACGAAGCCAAAGCCTGGAAGACCGTGTGGTCGGCCGGTCAGGGCGTCGGGCAGATTGATGACTTGCCGAGCGTGGATCAACTGATTGCGCGCCTCGACGCCGAGTATCGCCAGGCCCAGGAGCGCGCCGCGCAGTTGCCACAACGCTGGCCACGCTGAAAAAATCAGGCCAGTCGTTTGTGGACTGGCCTTACACTGACGACCTTTCAATTTACTCGCGACAAGGATGCCTCGGCCATGAGCGAACCCCGTTACAAGATCGTTTTCAACGGTGCTCTGCAGCCCGGTGTCGATATCACCACCGCCAAACTCAATTTGGCCGACCTGTTCAAAAGCGATGTCGCCGCCATTGAGCGTCTGTTCAGTGGCCGCGCCGTCGCACTCAAACGCGACCTGACTCACAGTGATGCGCAGGCTTACCTGCAGGCGCTGAGCAAAACCGGCATCGACGCCCGGCTGGAACCCGAAACCACCATCGAGCTCAACCTGGCGGACGTCCACGAGCACAGCCCTGCCACCACTGAGCCGCAATCTCCTTACGCGCCGCCGCGGGCCAATGTCGGCGAAAGCCTGCCGGCATTCGCCGTACTCAAGCCGTTCAGTGTCGAAGGCCGCATCGGCCGATTGCGTTTTCTGGCGTGGACAATGGTGCTCAGCCTGGTGACATTGCCGATTGTTGGCATCTTCGCCCTGATCGCTCTGGGGCTGGTCAGCGGTGAGTCGACCACGGGCCTGATCATTGGCGGCATCCTTGCCTTCTTCCTGTTCCTCGGCTTCTTCATTGTCAGCATCCTGTTCAGCGTTCAGCGCTTGCACGATATCGGCTGGTCGGGCTGGCTCTGGCTGCTGAACATTGTCCCGTTCGTGGGCAGCTTCTTCCCTTTCGTGATCATGGTGGTGCCGGGCAATACCGGCGCCAATCAATATGGCCCGCCGCCTCCGCCCAACAGCACGGCGGTCAAGGTGCTCTGCTCGTTGTGGGTCGTGTTCATCGCGTTGATCTTTGCTGGTGGCATCCTCGGCGGCTTCTCCGCCGTCCAGCAGGAATATGAAAGCAATCTGGAAAGTAGCTACGAAAGCGGCTCGGTGACCACCGATGAAATCGACGTCGAAGTCGAGCCGGCAGCAAATTCCGCCGACGAGGCAGCCGAAGCGGCGCAGGCCCCTGTAGACTCTGCGAAAGAATGAACAGCGCTCCCCGCCGTGACACCCGCGTCGTCGGCGCGGAGCTGTTGCGATGGAGAATTGCATGACCCGTTACGCTCTGATCACTGGCGCTTCCAGCGGCATTGGCCTGGCCATGGCCGAAGCGCTGGCCCGGCGCGGCCGCAGTCTGATTCTGGTGGCTCGACAGCGTGATCAGCTGGAAAGTATTGCGATCGAGTTGACCCAACGCTTCGGCGTCGAAGTACTGTTTCGCGCCTGCGATCTGGGCGAGCCGCTGCGCTTGTCCGGCTTTTTGCTGGAGCTGGAAGAAGGCGACCGGCAGATTGACCTGCTGGTGAACTGCGCGGGTATCGGCACCTGCGGCCCGTTTCTCGCGCAGGACTGGATGACCGAGCAAGACCTGATCGAAGTGAACATCCTCGCCCTCACCCGCCTGTGCCACGCGATCGGCAACAGCATGGCGCTGCAGGGTGGCGGGCAGATTCTCAACGTTGCGTCGGTGGCCGCATTCAATCCCGGCCCGTGGATGAGCACTTACTACGCCAGCAAGGCCTATGTTCTGCACTTCTCCGAAGCCTTGCGGGTTGAGCTCAAACAAAGTGCCGTGAAGGTTTCGGTGCTCTGCCCTGGCCCGACGCGCACGGCATTTTTCCGCACGGCGCAACTGAACAGCGACAAACTCAAAGACAGCAAATTACTGATGAGCCCCGAGGAAGTCGCGCTGTACACCGTGCGCGCGCTCGATAAGAACCGAGCAATCATCATCCCGGGGCGCCGCAACCGCTGGTTTGCCTTTTTGCCGCGACTCGGTTCGCGCTGGCTTAATCGCACCATTGTCGGCATGGTCAATAAAGCCTATTGCCCGCGCTAAAGAATCCGGATTCAACGCGGTACACTCGATTCAGCTCAAACAACGGAGAAAACAGCAGTGGATACTCTGTTCACCAAGATCATCAACCGGGAAATCCCGGCCAAGATCATTTACGAAGACGACCAGGTTCTGGCGTTCCACGACATCGCCCCTCAGGCACCGGTGCATTTCCTGGTGATCCCGAAGAAACCGGTGCGCACCCTCAATGACCTGACCGAAGACGACAAGGCACTGGCCGGGCACATCCTGTTCACTGCGCAGCGTCTGGCGCTGGAGCTGGGTTGCGAGGAAGGTTTCCGCGTGGTGATGAACTGCAATGAAAAAGGTGGGCAGACCGTCTATCACATTCATATGCACGTCCTCGGGCAGCGCCAGATGAACTGGCCACCGGGCTAAGATTCACCGACCAGGCCTGCGCTTTGTCACCTGTAGGAGCTGCCGAAGGCTGCGATCTTTTGATCTTTAGAGAATTAACACCAGGATCAAAAGATCGCAGCCTTCGGCAGCTCCTACATGACGCAGATCCAGCGCGGCATGACCCAGCGCAAACCTTCCCCGGCCGATTCGGTTAAACTGGTGGCCGAGATTCTTCCCGGAGGTCAGCATGACTACCCAA
Organism: Pseudomonas sp. GM80; assembly: GCF_000282515.1. Classification (GTDB taxonomy): domain Bacteria; phylum Pseudomonadota; class Gammaproteobacteria; order Pseudomonadales; family Pseudomonadaceae; genus Aquipseudomonas. The sequence continues at coordinate 720 of NZ_AKJD01000030.1, read as the reverse complement.
CGTCACTACTCGCCGATTGACCGTCTTCTGCTGCAAGCCGATGCCGCGATGCGTACCCTGCTGCCCTTCAGTGGCCAGCCGTACCGTCCGTCGCCAGCCATTCTGCAGCCGGATACGCAAATGAGCGATGAAGACACCCGCCACGTCGCCGGCCTGATGCGCATCAACCACACCGGTGAAGTCTGCGCCCAGGCGCTGTATCAGGGGCAGGCGCTGACCGCCAAGCTGCCGCAAGTGCGCGAAGCCATGGAGCACGCCGCCGAAGAAGAGATTGATCATCTGGTCTGGTGCGAACAGCGCATTCACCAGTTGGGCAGCCATACCAGTGTGCTCAACCCACTGTTTTATGGCATGTCCTTCGGGATTGGCGCGGTGGCCGGGTTGATCAGCGACAAGGTCAGCCTGGGTTTTGTTGCGGCGACCGAGCATCAGGTGTGCAAGCATCTGAATGAACACCTGGAGCAATTGCCCGCGGAGGACGAGAAGTCCCGGGCGATCCTGGAGCAGATGCGCATTGATGAAGAGCATCATGCGGAGAGTGCATTGGAGGCTGGCGGTTTCCGTTTTCCGGCGCCGGTGAAGTTCGGGATGAGTATTCTGGCTAAGGTGATGACCAAGAGTACTTATCGGATTTGAGAAGTGTATTGCCGGACAGGGCCCCATCGCTGGCAAGCCAGCTCCCACAGGGGTCTTTGTTTCATGTCTAGTCCTGAAATAGGT
>NZ_AKJD01000029.1 GCF_000282515.1 Pseudomonas sp. GM80 | reverse complement strand
CTTCGGCAGCTCCTACAGGTCAGGATCGGTTGATCAGCCAATCTAGTAACAGGCTGCTGTCGCGGGCTGACGGTACCTCTACCTGCGCGGAATCGCGTTGCGTACCCAGACACAAAATCGGTCGATCCGGATCGCTGTCGAGAAAACTTACCCACACCTCGCTGCCCGTGCGGGGCAGGTCGTGGGCCGCGAGGCGGCCGTGGGCGTGAGTCAAGGCGATTGGCAGCCATATGCCCTCATCGTCGCCGACGGCTGACGTCGGCCACACGCTCACGTTGATCCGCCCCTGCTCATCAAGAACGGTCGGCAGACCGGTGGGGCCGAGCACGCGGGCCAGATGATAGCCGGGAATTCGCGGTCGGGCTTGTTTGAGCGGCGGACGAAAGTCGGTCGACCAGGGCAGGGCACTGAAGTCGTTGTGATAGCGGTACTCGACAGGCGCAGGGTCAAGAATCGATGGCTGTTGCCCGTGATGGCGCAGTTCAGTGATCAACCACTGCTCGTTGAAACCACTGACAGGGTGCTGAGTCACTTGCAGCAGATGGCCACTGCGCAGTTGACGGCTGTCGCTGCGGCCATGGATCGAACGATATAGGCAGCGCTGGCGCTCCAGATGGCGGCGACTGCGCTGTTCGGCATGGCGCTGTTGCGCGGACATCGTGCTCACACTCGGGGCGGCGACGGTTTGATTGGCAGCGTCTTCGCCGCCAGCCTGTTGCCCACGGTTTCGGACATCGTGCTGAGGCACTGAGGGCGCGGCATCGTGTCGTTGAAACAGACTGTTTACCCGTGGCGTTTCCCCGTCGTCGGTGTTGAACGGAATCAGTACCGGCGTCTGTGGCAGGCTCAAACTGTCGTCGGCAAACACCACGACATGTCCCTCAGGGCCGTGTTCGAAGTGATAGTGGATGCCTTCTTCTTCGCACAACCGCTGCAGCAACGCCAGGTCGCTTTCTTCGTACTGGATGCAGAAGTCGCGTGGTGGATAGTGGCCGACGGTCAATTCGATGCGGAAACTGTCGGCCGGCAGGTCATGCTCCGCGAGTAACTGCGCGAGGATCGCCGGCACACTCGACTGCACAAATACTCGACGCACCGGCGACTGTGCCAGACGTTGCAAATGTGGCACCAGGACCAGGCGATAGCCGACGCGATGACTGCCGCGATGGTCGCAAGTGACGCAATGGATCACGCCATGAACGCCTTGCTGTTCACCCATGCGCAGAAAAGCAGGCTGGTGCAGCAACGCGCCCGGCGGTATCGCCGGCGCCAGGCCAATGACTTCGACGTCAAACCGGAATGGCTGATTCAGTGCTTCCTCGCCACTGAAACGCAGCACCGGCAGGCGTAACTCGCCATCGGTCAGGGTCAGGGTGAACGGACTTTCCTTGTCATTGAGCATTCGCACAGGTTCTGTCAGGCAATACGGACGGCAGAGGGTACGAAACCGCAGCGCTGAATAGTCATCGCAAGAGGCCTTTTCAGAATCGCCCTACAACGTGTGGTGAAGATGTCGATTCGCCAATCAATATTTTTGGTCGATTGCCGACTTTAGGCCGTATAAACTTGGCGCCACGCGTCGGCCAATAGATGTCTCGGCGCCACAGATCAAGAGAGTGAGTAATGGGCGCACAGTGGAAGGTTAAACACAAAGAAGCGGCAGCCAACGCCAGGGGCAAAATCTTCGGCAAACTGGTGAAAGAAATCACCATTGCTGCGCGCAACGGCGCCGATACCGCCACCAACGCACACTTGCGTCTGGTGGTTGAACAGGCCAAGAAAGCCTCGATGCCGAAAGAGACCCTCGACCGCGCCATCAAGAAAGGCGCCGGTCTGCTGGGTGAAGCGGTGCAATACCATCGCGTGACCTACGAAGGTTTCGCCCCGCACCAGGTGCCGCTGATCGTCGAGTGCGTGACCGACAACGTCAACCGCACCGTGGCAGAAATCCGTGTCGCGTTCCGTAAGGGCCAGCTGGGTGCTTCCGGTTCGGTCGCGTGGGATTTCAACCATGTCGGCATGATCGAAGCCTCGCCGGACACCCCGGACGCCGATCCGGAAATGGCCGCGATCGAAGCCGGTGCCCAGGATTTCGAGCCGGGCGAAGACGGCGCGACCCTGTTCATCACCGACCCGACTGACCTTGATGCCGTGCAGAAAGCGTTGCCGGAGCAAGGCTTCACCGTGTTGTCGGCCAAGCTTGGCTACCAGCCGAAAAACCCGGTGACCGGGTTGAGCGATGAGCAGATGGCTGAAGTCGAGGCGTTCCTCGAAGGCCTCGATAACCATGATGACGTGCAGGATATGTTTGTCGGTCTGGCGGGCTGATTTGTTTCGCCAGTGATGGCCTCATCGCGGGCAAGCCCGCTCCCACAGGTTTTTGCGCAGTTCACATATTTTGTGCACGACACGGACACTGTGGGAGCGGGCTTGCCCGCGATTGACCGCGCAGCGGTCACAGATTTTCAAGATCGCGCAACACTTCACTGAACCCCGGCCGCGCCAGCACCTGCGCCTGGCAACAACGCCGTTCCAGCTCCTCACAATGTAAACGCTGTTCGGCACTCAGCCCCGAATCGATACGCGCCAGCAATTCCCCCAACAAGATCCCGAACGCGCGCACCTCAATGCGCTGCAGCGCCCGTGTCTGTGCGTTATCGGTGGTGGCATGGAACGACGCCCCGCCAAAATCCCCCAGAAGACAATCGCCCCGGTCGTTCAACAAAATGTTGTGCCCGTACAGGTCACCGTGGGTAATGCCTTGCTCATGCAGATGTTCCGCTGCCGAAGCAATGCCCTTGGCAATGCGTAAGGCAACCTCGGCCGTGAAGCGCAGGTCATCGGCGTATACATCCCGCGAGCACGAGGCCAGGCTTGGCAATCCGGCAAGATTGCGAAAACTTGGGTCAATCAGTTGCATCACCAGCCCTTGCTGACCCTCGGGGTGACCGTTGATACGTCCTTCAACGCGGATCAGGTTCGGGTGCAAGCCAGCGGTAATGCACGCGTTCATTTCGTGCAACGGTGAGCCGTCGCTGGTCATTGCACCTTTGTACAACTTCACCGCGACCGGTTTCAGCGAGCCATCGGCTTGCTGCCAGTTCGCCCGGGAAATCACCCCGGAGGCGCCTTCGCCGAGTTTCTGCTCCAGGCGCAATGCCGACCAATCAATCAGCGGCGTGGCTTCCAGTGCGGCGGCATCGGCTTCGGTTTCCAGCGGATTACCGGCGTAGGCCAGCCATGTCAGGCTCGGCAAGCTCAGCAGCCACTGCGGCAGTTCACTGAACTGGTTGACCGAGATGCGCAGCAGCTCCAATCGATGGCAGTTGCGCAGCGATTCAGGCAGCGCTTGCAGACGATTGCCCGAGAGCATGAGTTTTTGCAGATAAGGGCGCTCGCCCAATTCAGTCGGCAGGGTTTCGATGCAGTTGTCGGTCAGGATCAACCAGCGCAGCAACGGTGGCAGCGCGGCGCCGGGGACTTCGACGATGCGATTGGCCTTGAAGCCGACCATCGTCAGCGCCGCACATTGGCCGAGGCAGGCGGGCAGTGCGGTGAAAGGATTGTCCGAGCAAAACAGCACGCGCAGGCGGGTCAGGCGATGCAGATCATCCGGCAGGCTGCTGAGTTTATTGCCGCTGAGGTTGAGGATTTCGAGGGTGTCGGCCAGCTCGAAGATCTCGCGCGGAAACTCGGTCAGCCCGCAAGACAGATCCAGCCGCGTGATGCCCGACAACTCGCCGGCGCGTAATTGAGCAAGGGTGTGCATTGTAGGTGTTCACTTTTTGAAAAAAGGCCAGTGGCGCGAGGCGCTGGGGAATGGGCGCCATGATAACGGCAAAGCCTTGATTTGAGGCTGCTCAGATCCAGTAGACACCCCACACCCTGTGGGAGCGGGCTTGCCCGCGATGAGGCCCTTTCAATCGAAATAGATGTTGAATGTAAGTCCGCCATCGCTGGCAAGCCAGCTCCCACAGGGTTTTGGGGTGTCAGGCGGGGTCGTGGATAACCTGTAGCTGCCCTAACCGGCTACGCGTGCGCCCCAGGTCGATCGCATCGCCGCCAAGGCTTTCGCGCAGCGACTGTCGCCCTATCAGCGTCAGGTGTTTGTCCTGGTCGTAGAGCACGTCAATCAGATTGATGAAGCGTTGTTGCGCGGCAATCGAGCAGTCGCCCAGCAGCGGTAAATCGTCAATCACCCAGTGGTCGAAACGCCGGCACAACTGCAGATAGTCCATCACTGCGGTCGGCTGCTCACACAGATCAGCGAACGTAAACGCCACGCGTCGGCCTTCACTCAAACGTGCGCGAAACTGCCGGGTACCGACGGTCAGCGACAGCGGTGGCGCATCTTGCGTCGGCAGATCCAGAGCCTGGCGCTGGGCCGCTGTGCCCGGCCACACGTAATGGCCGTGGGTAAACACCTGGTGTTCATGGTTGCGCGCGAGACTGCGGTAATCATGCGGGCCGCCGACTTCCATCACCTGCATGCGCGTATTGATCAGCTCGATCACCGGTTTGAAACGCGCGTGATAGAGCGGATTGGGCAGTAAACCTTCGGGCGGATAGTTGGAGGTCACCAACAACAGAATGCCGCGCTGAAACAGTGCCTTGAACAGCCGGGTGATGAGCATCGCATCGCCGATGTCATGCACATGAAATTCGTCGAAACACAGCACCCGACAGTCCGCCAGCAATTCATCGAGCGTGGTGGCGAGGGCATCGTCCTGCTCGCGATGGCTGAACATGCCCTGGTGCAATTGCGCGAAGAATTGATGGAAGTGCAGACGGCGTTTCTCGCTGATCGGCAACGCCTGGAAAAAACCGTCGAGCAGCCAACTCTTGCCGCGCCCGACCGCGCCGTACAGGTAAAGACTCGGCGGCGTGCGCGCCGTGGCGCCGAACAGCAGGCTGGCCTGCTGCGCCATGCAATCGATCACCTGTTGCTGGCTGTGGCTGAGGGTATAGCCCTGATTGTGTGCCTTGTGCCGAAAGTAATCGCGGATCGACTCGGCGCTGGCGTCATGCCCGGCGCTGGCGGGCATGTTTCGGCCGAACAGGCGGCGCAACGTCGACCAGCGTTGCTTCAGTCGAGTGGATTTTGGCGGTCGGGCGGGCACGCTGGGCTGACTCCGTATTGGTCGAACCGGCTCCACGGAGCGCGGCGGCCTAGTGTAACCAGACGCAAAGTGATGCTTCCAGCAGCTCTGCACGGGAGTGGGCGATCACTGAACAGTATTTTGCCGGTTGTACAGCTATTGGCAGTGGCCATTGCGCGGTGTGATCAACCTTTCGAAACATATCCCGCCGGTTGCATGGATCCAATCGACTGGCGCAATCGCCGTGTGTTGCTAACCTGAAACACAGTAACGACAACGCAAGCGATCGCTGACAAGGAATGGAGCAGTGAATGCACGGGTGGTCATGGGCCTGCTGGGTGTGCTGGGCGCACCGGTCTACGCGGCGGATCTTCAAGTCGAAGTGCGCGTCGATGTGCAACGTGGCTGCCAGTTGATCGGCCAGCAACGTGAAGCGGGAATCGAGCAACTCGGTGTGCTGAATTTCGGCAGCACCGCGCGTCTTGATGATCCGGCCGGGCCGCTGGGCGCGGCGTTGACCAATCAACGCCTGCCACGGCTGGAGTGCAACCCGGACACGCCGTATCAAATGCGCGTCGATGGCGGTCTGCATGGCGGTGTCGGTGAGGTGCGCTACATGCTCGGCGGGGCGGACAGCCAGCCGATTCCGTACCGCTTGTATCAGGACGCCGCGCGGCGGATACCGCTGGTGGTGGATGTACCGGTCAGCGGCCGAGTGCCGGACACTGGCACGGTGGAATTGCCGCTGTACGCGCGGATCGAGCGTCTGGCGCAGGTGCCACGGGTCAGCCGCTATTCGGATCTGATCAAGGTCACCGTCACTTGGTGATCAGCGCATTTTAACGGGCAACCCTGAGGATTCGGGTTGTGCAGCAATGCGTTCGATGATGAACGCAGGGGTTGGAGTCACCTGAAGGAGTAGGGACGGGCGCATGACAGGCAAGTACTGGATGGTCATGGCGGCAGGTACGCTGGCATTACTCGCGGACGCTGCGCAGGCAGCGGTCAGCGGGCAGATTCATGCGCGGCTGACCCTGATTGCCGGCTGCGAAGTGACCAATAGCAGCAACCCGTCCAGCCCGGTCGGTGAGCTGGGCACCCTCGATTTCGGTCTTCAGGGCCCCACCTGGAACGCGCCGATCAAGGCCAGCCTCGATGGCGACAGCAGCGGCAAACTCAATGTTGCCTGCAATCCTTCGGTCACCGGTTTCACCGTCACCATCGACGGCGGCACCCACGGTGACGGCAATACCCGGCGCCTGAGCAACGGCCGCCAGACCATTCCCTATCAGCTGTTCGTCGATCCCTCCGGCGTCCGGAGCTACAGCATCGGCCAGCAACACAATTTCGCTGTTACCAGCGGTGCGCAGATACCCATTCCGGTATTTGGCTCGGTGGTGGCGAATACCCGCGCGGTACCGGCAGGGGTCTATACCGACACCCTGACGGTGACGCTCGACTGGTAACCCCGTAGAGGACGGACACCATGCGTACGTTTGCATCAAGGATAGGTTTGTCGCTGCTCGGCCTGACGCTGGTTTCCAGTGCCAATGCCGCCACCACGGTCACCGGCCAGATCACCTCCAGCCTGATCCTGATCAGCAGCTGCCAGGTCAACGGCGCTGGCGGCTCCACCGGGCTGAACTTCGGTGCATTGAACTTCGGCACCGCCAATAGCCTGTTCACCACGGCCACCGGGCAAGTGCTGGGCGGCGGTGGCGGGGCGCTGTCGATCCTGTGTTCGAGCGGCACCACGCCGACGGTCAAGGTGCGCGCCGGGGCCAACGACGGCAAATCACCGGGCGGTACGCGGGCGTTGTACGACGGCGTCGCCAACTATGTGCCGTACGACTTGTACACCGACGCCGGGCATTCGCAGTTGCTGGCGATTGACGGCACGATCAACCTCGCCGCCAGCACCGGTGTCGCGCAAACGGTGAACATCTACGGTCAGGCGGTGGGCAAGGCCGGTCTGCCGGCGGGTACCTACACCGACACCGTCGCTGTCGAACTGACGTTCTGATGCCATGCGCCGGCAGGGATGCGCCGCTCTGCTCCTGCTCTGTACGGGCAGTGCGCCGCTGACGCTGGACGCGGCGACGAGCCAGAGCTTTCAGGTCAGCGCCACGGTCACCGCTGGATGTCTGGTGGTGGGCGGGGTGTCCAACTACGGCGGGCTGAATTTCGGCTCGCGCTCAGCCTTGGCCACCGGCACGGTGCAGGTCGCGCTGACGGGCGGGGTGCAGCTGCAATGCACGCCGGGGGTGACGTTGAACATGAGCGTCGATGGCGGACAGTACAACAGCAGTGGCCGGCACATGCAGGTCAACAGTGGCACGGCGCGGGTGGCGTATGCGCTGTTTCGCGATGCGGCATACAGCCAGAGCCTGGGCATCGGCCAGAGTGTGGCGGTGGCCTACAGCGATGCGAACAACATCAGCCTGCCGATTTACGGTCAGGTGCAATTGCCGGGCAATCAGCCCGGGGGGACGTACAGCGACGTGCTGCAGGTGCAGCTGTCGTGGTAAGCGCCGTTTGAATGGCTGACGAGGAGCAGGTGTATGGGGGCAGTTACATTCATTGGGCGTGCGTTTTTTGCGCTGCTCGTCCTCGGGGCAGGCTATGCGCACGCTGCCAGTTCGGTGCTGATCTGGCCGATCGATCCGGTGCTGGAGGCCGATCAACAGGCCAGTGCGTTGTGGCTGGAGAATCGCGGCAACGAGACCGCCAATCTGCAGATCCGCGTGTTCGGCTGGAGCCAGAGCGGTTTCGAGGAGCAATACCAGAATCAACGCGACGTGATCGGCAGGCCGCCGGTGGCGAAGATCGAGCCG
>NZ_AKJD01000028.1 GCF_000282515.1 Pseudomonas sp. GM80 | reverse complement strand
CGAAGCACAAGCTTCGATGTGGCGGGTGAAAGCCACAAATCTCTGATTCATCTTTGAATTGCAAACTTACGGAAGAGGCACTGGATCTTCGGTTCAGTGCCAAGGCAGGAAATTGTTAATGGAATCAAATGCAGCAACGCAAGCGCTGAGCGCACAACTGATGCGCGGGCGTCTCGACGTCAACGTTAATGATGCTGTCATTGCCCCCGACTCACTGTTCGGCTTCGCCGAGCGTCGTAATCCGAAGCGGGCATTCCTGTTCGTCTCCAAAGTACTCGGACGACACATTCCTGTGCGTCCATCGGTAATGGTCGCCAGTTTTGAAAGCCTGGCGGCAGAAATTCCGGCTGACTTGCCAGGCCCTGTGCTGGTCATCGGCATGGCTGAAACCGCTGTCGGCCTCGGTGCCGGTGTGCACCGCGCCTACAGCGCCACCCGGCCTGATACGGTGTACATGGTCAGCACCCGTCATCCCACGGGCACCGAGTTGTTCACCCGTTTCGAAGAGGAACACAGCCACGCCAGCGCGCACCTGATTCACTTGCCGGTTGATGCCCAAGTGCGGGAGCAGATGCTCAATGCGCGCTCGTTGGTGCTGGTCGATGACGAAGCCTCGACGGGCAAGACGTTCATCAATCTGCATCGCGCGCTGGTCGATGCCGGTTTGGATAAAGTCGAGCAGGTCGTGACTTGCGTGCTGACCGACTGGTCCGGCGGCGCCGTGCGCGAGGCACTGGGCGATAGCGTGCACCAGGTGTCGCTGCTGAAAGGCTCGTATGAATTTTTTGAAGACACCGATGCGCCGCTGCCGGACATGCCAGCCGTGGGCACCATCGCCGCCGGTGATTGGCCGGTAAATGCGGACAACGACTGGGGCCGTCTGGGTGTGCGCAGCGTCGCCGATACCCTGGCGCCTGGGCTTCACGTAGAGCCTGGTGAGAAAATTCTGGTGGTGGGTACCAGCGAGTTTGTCTGGCGTCCGTTCCTGCTGGCCGAACGCCTGGAGCGCGCGGGTGCCGATGTGCATTTCAGTTCGACCAGCCGCTCGCCGATTGCCCTGGGCCATGCGATCGAGCATGCCTTGTCGTTTGCCGACAACTACGGGCTGGGCATTGCCAATTTCCTCTACAACGTCCGTCCGGGTCAGTTCGATCGGGTGCTGATCTGCTCGGAAACCCCGCAGCAGGCGGTGTCTGCCGAACTGTTGAAAACACTGAATGCGCAGGTGATCGTTGATGCAAAGTAATCGCCCGCTGGCGTTGGTCGATCTCGACGACACGTTGTTTCAGACCGCGCGCAAGATGCCCGAAGGTACACCGCGCCACACAGCGACCCTGGATGTCGACGGTCAGCCCAACGGCTACATGAGCCCGGTGCAGAAATCGATGGCCGAGTGGCTGCTGGCAACCACCGACGTGGTCCCGGTCACGGCGCGCAGCGTGGAAGCGTTCAGCCGCGTCCGGTTGCCTTTCCGGCAGGGCGCGATTTGCTCCCATGGCGGGGTGATTCTTGGTGCCGACGGCAAGCTTGATCAGGCCTGGCAGGCGCGCATGAGCGATATCCTTGCGGCCTATCAAAGCCGTCTGCCGGAGCTGAGCGAAGCGACACTCGCCATCGGCAAGCAGCTCGGTATCTCGTTGCGTGGCTGGGTGGTCGAAGAAGAGGGCCTGCGCCACTATGTGGTGACCAAACACAACGAAAGCAGTGACGAAGTGCTCAACGCCGTGCTGGCGGAAGTTCAGTCCCAGGGCTTGCTCGAGGGCATGCACGTTCACGCCAACAGCAACAATCTGGCCTTCCTGCCTCAGGGCCTGTCCAAGCAGGCGGCGGTGCAGGAATGGTTGCGCCGTGATCGCGAAGCCAACGGCGAGCGTCCGCTGCTCGGCTTCGGCGACAGCATTACCGACCTGGCATTCATGCAAGAGTGTCACTGGTGGGTGACCCCGACGCGCAGCCAGTTGGCCAAACGCGTAGAGGCATCGGTTCATGAGTAAGGCCATCTCCAGCCTGGTGACGGTGGGCAGCGCGAGCTACGCGTCGGATGACGTGCACTTCCTGCTGCAAGCCGTGCAGATGGACGTGACCGACGTCGAGGAAAAAGAGCGCCTGATTCAAACGAAGCAGAAGCACTATTCCGAAATGATCAGCCTGGAAAGTGCGCCCAGCGATATTCACAAGGCGCTTTACGAGCGAGTCCTGGCGCAAAACGGCGCGCGCATGGCCGCCGATGTGCAAGCCTTGGCGCTGGGTTTGAACGAAGCCTGCAACGGCCCGTCGATTGTCCTGGTGTCGTTCGTGCGCGCCGGTCTGCCGCTGGGTGTGCTGCTGCGTCGCGCGCTGATCGAGATGGGCCGCGAAACCTATCATTACGGCATCAGCATCGTCCGTGATCGGGGTATCGATACTGTGGCGCTGGAAGCCATCATCGAGGCCCATGGCGCCGAGAACATCATCTTTGTCGATGGCTGGACCGGCAAGGGCGCGATCTGCGGTGAAATCCAGCGCAGCCTCGGCGATGACGCGCGTTTCCCGAAACTGCCGCGCCTGGTCGTGCTGGCGGACCCGTGCGGTCGCGCATGGATGGCGGCGTCTGCCGAGGACTGGGTGATTCCGTCCGGCATCCTCGGGGCGACCGTCTCCGGTCTGGTGTCTCGCTCGATCTGGCCGGAAAACGGCGGACTGCACGGCTGCGTGGTGTACGACCACCTGCGCGAGCACGACGTGACGCAAGCGTTCATCGAGCACATCGAAGTGCAGCGCAAAGCCTTGGGCGACGTTGCTAAAGCCACGCCGTGGAGTGAAGAACAACGTCGCGAACTGCAGGGCGCGGCGACCCATGTCGTTGAATCACTGGCAGCACGTTTTCAGATAACCAACCTCAACCGGGTCAAGCCAGGCATCGCCGAAGCGACGCGCGCCGTGCTGCGCCGCGTTCCGCACCACGTGTTGATCCGCAACCGCAACGACAGCGACGTGCAATTGCTCATGCATTTGACCGAAGCGGCCGGCGTACCGGTGGAAGAGGTCGGTGCACAGTTGGGGCCTTACCGCGCCGTGACGATCATCAGGAGCCTGGGCTGATGAAAACCCTTTCTCCCTATGCCCTCGGCGCCACCCTCTACATGCCGGCCACCCGCGCTGACCTGCTCGATGTGGTGTTCCGCAACAAGCTGCCGGAGCTGCGCTCGCTGGTGGTGTGCCTGGAAGACGCGGTTGCCGATATTGATATCGCGACGGCGCTGGCCAACCTGCATGGCCTGTTGACGGTCATCGATCAGCGCGGCGGTCGTCCCGAAGACGGCCCGTTGCTGTTCGTGCGGCCGCGCGACTCGGAGATGGCGGCGGTACTCAACGACTGGCCGCTGATGGCGCACGTCGATGGCTTCGTCATCCCGAAACTGACCCTGGCCAATCTTGGCGCCTGGGAGCAGGCCGTGACCAATCCGGCGTTGTTCCTGATGCCGACGCTGGAAACCACCGACGTATTCAATCCCACGGCCATGGTCGAATTGGGGCAGGCACTCAAGGCCAGCCTCAATCAGCGCATCATCGCCTTGCGCATTGGCGGCAACGACTTGATGGGCAGCCTCGGTCTTCGGCGTAATCCGACCACCACGCTGTACAGCACGCCGATGGGGTACGTGATCCCGATGCTGGCCGGCGTCATGGGCTCGCAGGGCTTTGCATTGACCGCGCCGGTGTTCGAGCAGTTGGCATCGCCGCATCTGCTCAAGGAAGAACTGGAACTCGATATCGCCCATGGCCTGGTTGGCAAGACGGCGATTCACCCGAGCCAGATCGAGATCATTCAGGACACGTTGCGCGTCAGCCTTGAAGACTTCAACAGCGCCAAGCTGATCGTCAGCGACGTGGCCCCGGCCGTATTCCGCCACAACGACGCGATGTGCGAGCCTGCTACACACTACCGGTGGGCAGTGAAAATCCTTGAACGCGCGCAGTGGCACGGCATCCGTCAGGCGGAAGTCGGTGTCGGTGAAAGCGCGATTCGTCTGGCGGAGGTGTCAGGATGATAGAACAGATCGACAGCCCTGGAGCACCGCCACGGCCGGTTTTGGCGGTGTTCGATTTCGACGGCACGCTGACCCGGCACGACAGTTTTGTGCCGTTCCTGAAGTTCGCCTTCGGCAAGCGCGAGTTCAATCGTCGCCTGCTTCGGCTGGCCTTGCCCAGCCTGCGGTTCGTCGCCCGGCGGATGAGCCGTGACGAACTCAAGGCGCAACTGATCCGCACGTTTCTCTCGGGCGTGAAGCTTGAGTGGCTGCAACAGCACGCCGCGAGTTATTGCGCGCAGGCCTGGCCGCGCCTGATGCGCCCGTCAGGGTTGCTGGCCATTGAGGCCGAACTCAAATCCGGAGCTGTAGTGACCCTGTGTTCCGCCTCGCCTGCGCTGGTATTGCAGCCTTTCGCCGACCGTCTGGGCGTGAAGTTGATCGGTACGGAACTGGAAGTGGTGGACGGCGTACTGACCGGACACATCACCGGCAACAACTGCCGATGCGAAAACAAGGTTCTCAGGCTCGAAGCGGTTTACGGCAGCTTGCTGCAGTTCCGGATCCGCGCCTGGGGCGATACCCGCGGCGATCACGAGTTGCTGGCAGCGGCTGAAGATGCGCACTGGCGGCACTTTCACCCGACGTGGCGACGTGGCCGTCTGCGGGTGAGCAAAGCTAGTAATCCGGGCGTGCGTGATGCGCACACCGACCTGCATGGGGCGGGCAAACCTGATCGCTCCATGAACACCGATGACCAACAAGGAGCGTAACGATGGCACTTACCCTGAGTAAAAAACAGTCCATTTCCCTGGAAAAAACTGCCGGCACTGCGTTGTCCAGCGTCAGCCTCGGCCTGGGTTGGGATCCGGTAAAGGCCGGTTTTCTCGGCAAACTGATGGGCGGCGGCGGTGACATCGACCTCGATGCTTCGTGCATCCTGCTCGACGCCAGCCTCAAGCCTGTCGATCTGGTCTGGTTCCGTCAGCTCAAGTCCCAGGACGGCTCGATCCAGCACTCCGGTGACAACCGCACTGGCGAAGGCGCCGGTGACGACGAAACCATCCATGTTGACCTGCAGCGCCTGCCAGCGGTGGTCCAGCATCTGGTGTTCACCGTGAACAGCTTCACTGGCCAGAACTTCGAAAAAGTTGAAAACGCCTACTGCCGCATCATCAATGCCGGCAACAAAACCGAGCTGGCGCGCTTCAACCTGTCCGAGCGTGGCGCTCACACCGGCATCGTCATGGCGAGCCTGTCGCGCGACAACAATGACTGGAAGTTCACCGCTATCGGCGAGTCCACCCATGGCCGCACCGCCGATGACCTGATCAACCTGGCCACTCAGGCGCTGCGCTAATGGCCAGCCTTGCTCCGGGCGGCAACGCGCCAGTTGCCAGCGGCCCGCTTCGCGTCGACATCAATTACTCGCCCATTCCGGGCGCGGACATTGATGTCTCGGCCTTCGTTCTGGGAACCACGGCAAAGGTTCGCGGCGATGGCGACATGTGCTTTTACGGTCAGCCGAGCGTGCTCGGCGGTGCCGTGACCCTGGCGGATTCCTCGGCGGGGCGCGCGGTGTTCAACGTTGATCTGAGCCGTCTCGAACCGGCCGTGGAAAAGGTCGCGCTGACTGCCACGATCTACGAGAACAAAGCCAGCTTCGAGCGCGTCTCGCAGCTGTCGGTGGTGGTCTCGGGTGGCGTTGAAGCGCAGATCCCGACCAGCGGCATGAAGGAAACCGCGCTGATCCTCGGTGAGTTCTATCGCCGTCAGGGCGAGTGGAAATTCCGTTGTGTCGGTCAGGGTTTCAACGGCGGGCTCGAGCCA
>NZ_AKJD01000027.1 GCF_000282515.1 Pseudomonas sp. GM80 | reverse complement strand
AACCCGCCAGTGGCAGCTCCCGCAACAACGGATATGCCCCCAAATCCCAAATCCCAAATCCCAAATCCCAAATCCCAAACCCAAACAAACAAAAACGGCCCCTATATAAATAGAGGCCGTTCCCGGTACAACTTAAGACGTTATCGCAAGACAGGTCTTATTTGCGGTCTTCCAGCTTGGTCAGATCACGCGACTCATAACCGGTATACAACTGGCGCGGACGGCCAATCTTGTACGGGCTGGAGAGCATCTCTTTCCAGTGCGAAATCCAGCCAACAGTACGTGCGAGGGCGAAGATCACAGTGAACATGCTGGTAGGAATGCCGATCGCCTTGAGGATAATCCCCGAGTAGAAGTCGACGTTCGGGTACAGCGAGCGTTCGATGAAGTACGGATCGGTCAGGGCGATCTCTTCCAGGCGCATGGCCAGTTCGAGTTGCTTGTCGTCCTTGATGCCCAGTTCCTTCAACACTTCGTCGCAGGTCTGCTTCATCACGGTGGCACGCGGATCGCGGTTTTTGTAAACGCGGTGACCGAAGCCCATCAGTTTGAACGGATCGTTCTTGTCCTTGGCCTTGGCGATGAACTTGTCGATGTTCGACACATCGCCAATCTCGTCAAGCATGGTCAGAACGGCTTCGTTCGCACCGCCGTGGGCAGGGCCCCACAGTGCGGCGATGCCGGCGGCGATACAGGCGAACGGGTTTGCACCCGAAGAGCCGGCCAGACGCACGGTGGAGGTCGAAGCGTTCTGCTCGTGGTCGGCGTGGAGGATGAAGATCCGGTCCATGGCCTTGGCGAGTACCGGGCTGATCGGTTTGATCTCGCACGGGGTGTTGAACATCATGTGCAGGAAGTTTTCCGCGTACGTCAGGTCGTTGCGCGGGTACATCATGGGTTGGCCCATGGAGTACTTGTAAACCATCGCTGCCAGGGTCGGCATCTTGGCAACCAGGCGGATCGCGGAGATTTCGCGATGCTGCGGGTTATTGATGTCCAGGGAGTCGTGGTAGAAGGCCGAGAGGGCGCCGACTACACCGCACATGACGGCCATCGGGTGGGCGTCGCGACGGAAACCGTTGAAGAAGGTTTTCAACTGCTCGTGAACCATGGTGTGGTTTTTCACGGTGCTGACGAACTGGGCCTTCTGTTCTGCAGTCGGCAATTCGCCGTTGAGCAGCAGGTAGCAGGTTTCCAGGTAGTCCGACTTTTCAGCCAGCTGTTCGATCGGGTAGCCGCGGTGCAACAGAATGCCGTTGTCGCCGTCGATATAGGTGATCTTCGACTCGCACGAAGCGGTCGACATGAAACCAGGGTCGAAAGTGAAGCGGCCCGTGGCCGTCAGGCCCCGAACATCGATTACATCGGGACCAACGGTGCCGGTTAAAATGGGCAGCTCGACGGGGGCTGCGCCCTCGATGATCAACTGCGCTTTTTTGTCAGCCATGTGGCCTCCTATTTATGCTTGAACCATCAGACAGACCCCCCACGCAGGGCCCGCACCACTATAGTGAGATAAATTCGAATGTCAATTTGCCTAAAGTCTTGCTCCAGAAGGCTTTAAGCGCACTTTTTCCTCGAAATTGCCTGCCATTTACGCCTTTTATTCGACTTGTGCAATCAGCTATTTGGGGTAGGTGATTGCGTTGTCATTAGTAGCCTAACTGTCTATACTCGGCCACCGACCGCCAAGGGCTTTTGGGCCTGCTTTATTGGGGGTCGCATCCCTGGGTGGTGGTTACCTGACCAGTGCACTCCCCAACAACTTTGCCCTGATTGTTAGGGGCTCTTCAGTGTGAAAAAAAAGCCGTGAAAAGCCAACGACCTGTAAACCTAGACCTAAGGACCATCAAACTCCCCATCACCGGCGTTACGTCGTTTCTTCACCGTGTTTCCGGCATCATCCTCTTCCTGGGCCTTGGCTTCATGCTTTATGCATTGGGCAAATCCCTGGGTTCCGAGGAAGGTTTTGCCGAAGTGAAGGCATGCTTGACCAGCCCGCTGGCCAAGTTCGTAGCATGGGGCCTCCTGTCCGCTCTGCTGTATCACTTGGTAGCCGGTGTGCGCCACTTGATCATGGACATGGGCATCGGTGAGACGCTGGAAGGCGGCCGCCTGGGCTCGAAAATCATCATCGCCATTTCCGTGGTGCTGATCGTTCTGGCAGGAGTTTGGATATGGTAACCAGCGTTACGAACCTTTCGCGTTCGGGCCTCTATGACTGGATGGCGCAACGTGTGTCTGCGGTTGTTCTCGCGGCTTATTTCATCTTCCTGATCGGATACCTTGCAGCGAATCCGGGCATTGGCTACGACCAGTGGCACGGCCTGTTCGCTCACAACGGGATGCGTATCTTCAGTCTGCTGGCCCTCGTTGCCCTTGGCGCTCACGCCTGGGTCGGCATGTGGACCATCGCGACCGACTACCTGACGCCGATGGCGCTGGGCAAGTCCGCGACTGCAGTACGTTTCCTTTTCCAGGCAGTATGCGGCGTCGCGATGTTCGCTTACTTCGTCTGGGGTGTGCAGATTCTCTGGGGTATCTGATTCATGGCTAACATTCCAACGATTTCTTTCGACGCCATCATTATTGGTGGTGGCGGTGCCGGCATGCGCGCTGCGCTGCAACTGGCACAGGGCGGTCACAAGACTGCCGTGATCACCAAGGTTTTCCCGACCCGTTCGCACACTGTTTCCGCTCAGGGCGGCATCACTTGCGCAATCGCGTCCGCAGACCCGAACGATGACTGGCGCTGGCACATGTACGATACCGTCAAGGGTTCCGACTACATCGGTGACCAGGACGCTATCGAATACATGTGTCAGGAAGGCCCGGCTGCTGTTTATGAGCTGGACCACATGGGCATGCCGTTCTCGCGTACCGAACAGGGCCGTATCTACCAGCGTCCGTTCGGTGGCCAGTCCAAGGACTACGGCAAAGGCGGGCAGGCTGCCCGTACGTGCGCCGCTTCCGACCGTACCGGTCACGCGCTGCTGCACACCCTTTATCAGGGCAACCTGAAAGCCGGTACCACGTTCCTGAACGAGTACTACGCTGTCGATCTGGTGAAAAACCAGGAAGGCGACTTCGTCGGTGTGATCGCGATCTGCATCGAAACCGGCGAAACCACCTACATCCGCGCCAAAGCCACCGTATTGGCTACCGGCGGTGCAGGTCGTATCTACGCGTCCACCACCAACGCCCTGATCAACACCGGTGACGGCGTCGGCATGGCTCTGCGTGCTGGTGTGCCGGTACAAGACATCGAAATGTGGCAGTTCCACCCGACCGGCATCGCCGGCGCCGGTGTACTGGTTACAGAAGGTTGCCGTGGTGAAGGTGGTTACCTGATCAACAAGCACGGCGAGCGTTTCATGGAGCGTTATGCTCCGAACGCCAAAGACCTTGCCGGTCGTGACGTGGTTGCTCGCTCGATGGTTAAAGAAATCATCGCTGGCAACGGTTGCGGCCCGAATGGCGACCACGTACTGCTCAAGCTCGACCACCTGGGCGAAGAAGTACTGCACAGCCGTCTGCCAGGCATCTGCGAACTGTCGAAGACTTTCGCTCACGTTGACCCGGTTGTTGCGCCGGTTCCGGTTGTTCCGACTTGCCACTATATGATGGGCGGCGTTGCCACCAACATTCATGGTCAGGCGATCACCCAGGACGCTGAAGGCGTCGACAAGATCATCCCGGGCCTGTTCGCTGTAGGCGAAGTGGCTTGCGTATCGGTTCACGGTGCCAACCGTCTGGGCGGCAACTCGTTGCTCGACCTGGTGGTATTCGGCCGCGCTGCCGGCCTGCACCTGGAAAAGGCGCTGACCGACGGCATCGAATACGACGACGCTACCGAAGCCGACATCGAAGCTGCCCTGTCGCGTCTGAACGCGCTGAACAGCCGTACCGACGGTGAAGACGTGGCAACCCTGCGTCGCGAGCTGCAGAACTGCATGCAGAACTATTTCGGTGTATTCCGTACTGGCGAATACATGCAAAAAGGTATTGCTCAGCTTGCTGACCTGCGTACCCGCATCGCCAACGTGAAAATCAACGATAAGTCGCAGGCGTTCAACACTGCTCGTATCGAAGCGCTGGAACTGCAGAACCTGCTGGAAGTGGCTGAAGCTACCGCCATCGCCGCTGAAGTCCGCAAAGAGTCGCGCGGTGCTCACGCCCGTGAAGACTTCGAAGACCGTGACGACGAAAACTGGCTGTGCCACACCCTGTACTTCCCGGGTGACAAGCGCGTCACCAAGCGTGCCGTGAACTTCTCGCCGAAGACTGTTCCGACTTTTGAACCTAAGATTCGGACTTATTAAGGGTGGCCGCCATGTTGCAAGTCAGCGTTTATCGTTACAACCCTGATCAGGACGCCGCGCCGTTCATGCAGGAATTCCAGATCGATACCGGTGGTAAAGATCTGATGGTGCTGGACGTACTGGCCCTGATCAAAGAGCAGGACGAGGGTTTCTCCTATCGTCGCTCTTGCCGTGAAGGTGTTTGCGGTTCCGACGGCATGAACATCAACGGCAAGAACGGTCTGGCGTGCATCACGCCGCTGTCTGCCGTTGTCAAAGGTAACAAGTTGGTTGTTCGTCCACTGCCAGGTTTGCCGGTTATCCGTGACCTGGTCGTCGATATGAGCATCTTCTACAAGCAATACGAAAAGGTGAAGCCTTACCTGCAGAACGACACGCCGGCTCCGGCCATCGAGCGTCTGCAGTCGCCAGAAGAGCGCGAAAAGCTCGACGGTCTGTACGAGTGCATCCTGTGCGCTTGCTGCTCGACCTCTTGCCCGTCCTTCTGGTGGAATCCGGACAAGTTCCTGGGTCCAGCTGCACTGCTGCAAGCTTATCGCTTCCTGGCAGACAGCCGTGACACCAAGACCAACGAGCGTCTGGCTTCACTCGATGACCCGTTCAGCGTCTTCCGCTGCCGGGGCATCATGAACTGCGTCAACGTATGTCCGAAAGGCCTGAACCCGACTAAGGCCATCGGTCACATCCGTAACATGCTGCTTTCGAGCGGCGTGTGATTCAGCTGCTGTAACCGCTGTACCGTAGAGGCTGTGGCGCGGGCTTCAACCCGCGTCATGGCTATAACCAGAGCAGTAGCCACAAGCTGCCGCTCTTATTTTGAAGAAATGAGACAAGCAGGGGCATCCGGGCTGGTACCCGGACTATCAGTGTGATCCTAAGTGGCTTGTTTTAGTCGCTGCATTCGGACTTCTGCAAGTTTGCTCGGTGTCGACATCGATGGTGTTCCCCTAACCGAGGGTGACCAAGCATGCAAGAAAGCGTGATGCAGCGCATGTGGAACAGCGCCTACCTTTCAGGTGGAAACGCTGCCTATGTGGAAGAGCTTTATGAGCTCTACCTGCACGACCCTAACGCTGTGCCAGAAGAGTGGCGCACCTACTTTCAGAAGTTGCCTGCCGACGGCAACTCTGCCACTGATGTTTCGCACTCCACAATTCGCGATCATTTCGTGCTGCTGGCAAAGAACCAGCGCCGCGCCCAACCGGTTTCCGCCGGCAGCGTGAGCAGTGAGCACGAGAAGAAGCAAGTTGAAGTGCTGCGATTGATCCAGGCCTACCGTATGCGTGGCCACCAGGCAGCCCAGCTTGACCCGCTGGGGCTGTGGCAGCGTCCTGCACCTGCAGACCTGTCGATCAATCATTACGGCTTGACCAATGCCGATCTTGATACGACCTTCCGTGCCGGCGACCTGTTCATCGGCAAAGAGGAAGCGAGCCTACGCGAAATTCACGAAGCGTTGCAGCAGACATATTGCCGCACCATCGGCGCTGAATTTACGCACATCACCGATTCCGAGCAGCGCCAGTGGTTCCAGCAGCGTCTGGAAAGCGTGCGTGGTCGTCCGACGTACTCCGCCGACATCAAGAGCCACCTGCTTGAGCGCGTGACTGCCGGTGAAGGCCTGGAAAAATACCTGGGCACCAAATACCCGGGCACCAAGCGTTTCGGTCTGGAAGGCGGCGAAAGCCTGATTCCGATGCTCGACGAACTGATCCAGCGTTCCGGTTCCTACGGCACCAAGGAAGTCGTCATCGGCATGGCCCACCGTGGCCGTCTGAACGTACTGGTCAACACCTTCGGCAAGAACCCGCGTGAGCTGTTCGACGAGTTCGAAGGCAAGAAGAAGGTCGAGCTGGGTTCCGGTGACGTTAAGTATCACCAGGGCTTCTCGTCCAACGTGATGACCGCCGGCGGTGAAGTTCACCTGGCCATGGCGTTCAACCCGTCCCACCTGGAAATCGTTTCCCCGGTGGTAGAAGGTTCGGTTCGCGCCCGTCAGGATCGTCGTAACGACCCGACCGGTGAGAAGGTTCTGCCGATCTCCATCCACGGTGACGCTGCTTTCGCAGGTCAGGGCGTGGTCATGGAAACCTTCCAGATGTCGCAGACCCGCGGTTTCAAGACCGGCGGTACCGTGCACATCGTGATCAACAACCAGGTTGGTTTCACCATCAGCAACCCGCTGGACTCGCGTTCCACCGAGTACGCCACCGACGTTGCGAAGATGATCCAGGCGCCGATCCTCCATGTGAATGGTGATGATCCGGAAGCCGTGTTGTTCGTGACCCAGCTGGCTATCGACTACCGCATGCAGTTCAAGCGTGACGTGGTGATCGACCTGGTCTGCTACCGTCGTCGCGGCCACAACGAAGCTGACGAGCCAAGCGGCACCCAGCCTCTGATGTATCAGCAGATCACCAAACAGCGCACCACCCGTGAGCTGTACGCTGATCGTCTGACCCAGGGCGGTGTGCTCGACGCAGAGCGTGTTCAGGCGAAAGTCGACGAATACCGCAACGCGCTGGACAACGGTCTGCACGTAGTGAAATCGCTGGTCAAAGAGCCGAACAAAGAGTTGTTCGTCGACTGGCGTCCGTATCTGGGCCACGCCTGGACTGCGCGTCACGACACGCGTTTCGATCTGAAGACCCTGCAAGAACTGTCCGCCAAGCTGCTGGAAATTCCGGACGGCTTCGTGGTTCAGCGTCAGGTTGCGAAGATCTACGAAGACCGTCAGAAAATGCAAGCCGGCGGCCTGCCGATCAACTGGGGTTACGCCGAAACCATGGCGTACGCGACCCTGGCGTTTGAAGGTCACCCGATTCGCATGACTGGTCAGGACATCGGCCGCGGTACGTTCTCGCACCGTCACGCTGTGCTGCACAACCAGAAAGACGCGGGCACCTACATTCCGCTGGCGCACTTGTACGACGGTCAGCCACGCTTTGACCTGTACGACTCGTTCCTGTCGGAAGAAGCGGTACTGGCATTCGAATACGGTTACTCGACCACCACGCCAGACGCGCTGGTGATCTGGGAAGCCCAGTTCGGTGACTTCGCCAACGGCGCACAGGTCGTGATCGACCAGTTCATCACCAGCGGCGAGCACAAGTGGGGCCGTCTCTGCGGTCTGACAATGTTGCTGCCACACGGTTACGAAGGTCAGGGCCCTGAGCACAGCTCGGCACGTCTTGAGCGTTACCTGCAGCTGTGCGCCGAGCACAACATTCAGGTAGCGGTACCGACCACGCCAGCACAGATCTACCACTTGCTGCGTCGTCAGGTGATTCGTCCGCTGCGCAAACCGTTGATCGTGCTGACGCCGAAGTCGCTGCTGCGCCACAAGCTGGCCATCTCGACCCTGGAAGATCTGGCCGAAGGTTCGTTCCAGACCGTGATCCCGGAAATCGATACTCTGGACCCGAAAAAGGTCGAGCGTGTGGTTCTGTGTAGCGGCAAGGTCTACTACGACCTGCTGGAAAAACGCCGTGCCGAAGGCCGTGAAGATATTGCCATCGTGCGTATCGAGCAGCTGTACCCATTCCCTGAGGACGACTTGAAAGAAGTCCTGGCTCCGTACACCAACGTCAAAAATGCCGTTTGGTGTCAGGAAGAGCCGATGAACCAGGGCGCCTGGTACTGCAGCCAACACCACTTGCGTCGCAGCATCGGGAACCTCGACAAGTCTCTCGTACTTGAGTACGCGGGCCGTGAGGCTTCTGCTGCACCTGCTTGTGGTTACGCATCGATGCACGCCGAGCAGCAGGAAAAACTCCTGCAAGACGCGTTTACCATTTAACGCCTTCGCGCACCTGAAACCGAATTTAAGGAACTACAGATAATGGCTATCGAGATCAAAGCCCCCACTTTCCCGGAATCGGTTGCCGATGGCACCGTTGCCACCTGGCACAAACAACCGGGCGACGCCGTCAAGCGTGACGACCTGATCGTCGACATCGAAACTGACAAAGTCGTACTGGAAGTTCTGGCTACCGCCGACGGCGTGCTGGGCGCAATCGTCAAGAACGAAGGCGACACCGTTCTGTCCGACGAAGTGCTGGGCTCCATCGAAGCGGGCGGCGCTGCTGCCGCTGCTCCAGCCGCCGCTGCTGCTCCGGCCGCTGCAGCCGCTGCACCGGCTGG
>NZ_AKJD01000026.1 GCF_000282515.1 Pseudomonas sp. GM80 | reverse complement strand
GAGCCGATCAACCCGGAAGCCTGGGATTGGTACTACAAGAATGTCGGCAAGTCGCGTTGCCCGATCGTTGATACCTGGTGGCAGACCGAGACTGGCGGCAACATGATGAGTCCGCTGCCGGGTGCGCATGCGCTGAAGCCGGGTTCGGCGGCGCGTCCGTTCTTCGGTGTGGTGCCGGCGCTGGTCGACAACCTCGGTAACATTATTGAGGGCGAGGCTGAAGGCAATCTGGTGATTCTCGATTCGTGGCCAGGTCAGGCGCGCACGCTGTATGGCGATCACGATCGTTTCGTTGATACCTACTTCAAGACTTTCCGTGGCATGTACTTCACCGGTGACGGCGCGCGCCGTGATGCCGATGGTTATTACTGGATCACCGGGCGTGTCGATGACGTGCTCAACGTGTCCGGCCACCGTATGGGCACGGCCGAGATCGAGAGCGCGATGGTTGCGCATCCGAAAGTCGCTGAGGCGGCGGTGGTGGGTGTGCCGCATGACATCAAGGGGCAGGGCATTTATGTCTATGTCACGTTGAAGAATGGCGAGGAGCCGACCGAGCAATTGCGTCTGGAGCTGAAGAACTGGGTGCGTAAGGAGATCGGGCCGATTGCTTCGCCGGATGTGATCCAGTGGGCGCCGGGGCTGCCGAAGACGCGTTCGGGCAAGATCATGCGCCGCATTCTGCGCAAGATTGCCACGGCGGAATACGACGGGTTGGGGGATATTTCGACGCTGGCGGATCCGGGTGTGGTGCAGCATTTGATTGATACGCACAAGACGATGAATGTTGCTTAAGTAATGATCCACAGAAGCCCTGTCCGGTGATACCGGGCGGGGCTTTTTTGTGTCTGGAGGTTTTGGGGTGATCGGACCGGCCTCATCGCTGGCAAGCCAGCTCCCACAGGTTTTGTGGTGTGTTGGCAGTTTGTGGTCCTGCGCGGATTTGGGTTGATAGGGCTGGCCTCATCGCCAGCAGGCTAGCTCCCACAGTTTTTGTGATGTGGCGGAAATTTCAGCTTCGCCGCATATCCCTGTGGGAGCTGGCTTGCCAGCGATAGCAATCTGTCAGGCAACTGTGTAGTCCACTGTCGGAACACAAGACCACCCAACCAATAATTATCGACCTGTGCCGTCAGACCTTTCCCACTGTTACCCGCCGCCTTCCACGTAACCGAATGTGTAACCGCCCGCCCCGGAGCGGGGCATTGGGAAACGCATCGCCCCGTTTTAGAGCCTCCAAACCACCAGTGAAAAATAAGACACAACGCTGCGCTTGCCGGATTAGAAGGGTTTGCGAATAATAGGCCCGCAATTTGCAGCATAGATCGGTTCACTGTCTTTCGCTCTTGCATGAAATTGCGGGGCTGTCAATGTGCCAAAGTCGCTTTCTCTGTGCATCTGTAATTAGTTGTCGCATTGAAGAAATATCGGCTTCCGGCCTGTCGTTAGAATGCCGATCACTCGCTCATCGTGGCTGATGTTGAAACCTCCCCAGGTTTCAACGGGAAATTTCTCACCGATGCAGCAACCGATTTCCCGATTCACCCATTCGCATATTGGGCTGTCGCTCACTCTGCCGTTTTTGCCCTTTACCGATGGAGTCCCAAGATGAAGAAACTTGTGCTGCTTGGCGCCCTGGCACTGTCCGTGCTGTCGCTGAATGCCTTCGCTGACGAAAAACCTCTGAAAATCGGTATCGAAGCGGCTTACCCTCCGTTCGCTTCGAAAGCACCGGACGGCAGCATCGTTGGTTTCGACTACGACATCGGCAACGCTCTGTGCGAGCAGATGCAGGTCAAGTGCGTGTGGGTCGAGCAAGAGTTCGACGGTCTGATCCCGGCACTGAAAGTGCGCAAGATCGACGCCATCCTGTCGTCGATGTCGATCACTGAAGATCGCAAGAAGTCGGTCGACTTCACCAACAAGTACTACAACACCCCGGCACGTCTGGTCATGAAGGCCGGTACTCAGGTCAGCGAAGGTCTGGCTGAGCTGAAGGGCAAGAACATTGGCGTACAACGTGGTTCGATCCACGAGCGTTTCGCCCGCGAAGTGCTGGCACCACTGGGTGCAGAGATCAAGCCGTACGGCTCGCAGAACGAAATCTACCTCGACGTGGCTGCCGGTCGCCTCGACGGTACCGTGGCTGACGCAACCCTGCTGGACGACGGTTTCCTGAAAACCGACGCCGGTAAAGGCTTCGCGTTCGTCGGTCCTGCGTTCACCGACGTCAAATACTTCGGCGACGGCGTAGGCATCGCAGTGCGCAAGGGCGACGCCCTGAAAGACAAGATCAACGCTGCCATCGCGGCCATCCGCGAAAACGGCAAATACAAAGCAATCCAGGACAAGTACTTCGCCTTCGATATCTACGGCAAGTAATACGTCTCTGCGACAAGTCCGAAATGGCGCAAGCAACAGGATCTCTGCGGTTTGCGCCATTTTTTCATCCCAACTTTCGAGGACCTGAATCATGTTGAAAGGCTACGGGGCTGTCATCCTCGATGGCGCATGGCTGACGCTTCAGCTCGCCTTGTCGTCCATGGCTCTGGCCATCGTTCTCGGGCTGATCGGTGTCGCGTTGCGCCTGTCGCCGGTGCGCTGGCTGGCCTGGCTGGGCGATCTGTATTCCACGGTGATCCGCGGGATTCCCGATCTGGTGCTGATCCTGCTGATTTTCTACGGCGGTCAGGACTTGCTCAACCGCGTGGCACCGATGCTCGGCTATGACGACTACATCGACCTGAACCCGCTGGCCGCCGGCATCGGCACTCTCGGTTTCATCTTCGGTGCGTACCTGTCGGAAACCTTCCGTGGCGCGTTCATGGCGATTCCGAAGGGCCAGGCCGAAGCGGGCATGGCGTACGGCATGAGCAGTTTTCAGGTGTTCTTCCGGGTGATGGTGCCGCAGATGATTCGCCTGGCGATTCCGGGCTTCACCAACAACTGGCTGGTACTGACCAAGGCCACCGCGCTGATTTCCGTGGTCGGTCTGCAAGACATGATGTTCAAGGCCAAGCAGGCGGCAGATGCCACCCGCGAGCCATTCACCTTCTTCCTCGCAGTGGCGGCGATGTACCTGGTGATTACCAGTGTTTCGTTGCTGATCCTGCGTCAACTTGAGAAGCGCTACTCGGTAGGCGTAAGGGCGGCTGATCTATGATCTTCGACTACAACGTCATTTGGGAGGCCCTGCCGCTGTACCTCGGCGGCCTGCTGACCACCCTCAAACTGCTCGCGCTGTCGCTGTTTTTCGGTTTGCTCGCGGCCCTGCCGCTGGGGCTGATGCGCGTCTCGAAGAACCCGGTCGTCAACGGCGCCGCGTGGCTGTACACCTACGTGATCCGTGGCACGCCGATGCTGGTGCAACTGTTTCTGATCTACTACGGTCTGGCCCAGTTTGAAGCGGTACGCGAAAGTTTCTTGTGGCCATGGCTGTCCAGCGCAACGTTCTGCGCGTGCCTGGCCTTTGCGGTCAACACCAGCGCTTACACCGCTGAGATCATTGCCGGCAGCCTCAAGGCCACGCCGAACGGTGAGATCGAAGCGGCGAAAGCCATGGGCATGTCGCGCTTCAAACTGTACAAACGCATTCTGTTGCCATCGGCCCTGCGCCGGGCACTGCCGCAGTACAGCAACGAAGTGATCATGATGCTGCAGACCACCAGTCTGGCGTCCATCGTGACCTTGATCGACATCACCGGCGCGGCCCGTACCGTCAACGCGCAGTACTATCTGCCGTTCGAGGCGTACATCACCGCTGGCGTTTTCTACCTCTGCCTGACGTTCATTCTGGTCAAGCTGTTCAAGTTGGCCGAGCGTCGCTGGTTGAGCTACCTCGCGCCGCGGAAGCACTGATATGGAACGCATCGACCACGTATTGCCGTGGAGCCATCTGGGCTGCGAGCGCAAGATTTCGGTGTTTCGCTTCGGGCATGGCGAGCGCAAGGCTTACATTCAGGCCAGCCTGCACGCTGATGAATTGCCGGGCATGCGCACCGCCTGGGAACTGAAAAAGCGCCTCGGCGAACTCGAAGCCAAAGGCTTGCTCAACGGGGTCATCGAACTGGTGCCGGTCGCCAACCCGTTGGGTCTCGGGCAGTTGCTGCAAGGCAATCACCAAGGCCGTTTCGAGGCGGGCAGCGGCAAGAATTTCAACCGTGATTTCGTTGAGCTGAGCGCGCCGGTTGCGGCGGCTTTGGCTGAAAGCCTCGGTGATGATCCGCACGCCAATGTGCGCCTGATTCGTCAGGCGATGGCCGATCATCTGGCCGCATTGCCGGAGGCGAGCAGCCAGTTGCAAGGCATGCAGCGCGTATTGCTCAGCCATGCCTGCAGCGCCGATGTGGTGCTCGATCTGCATTGTGATGCCGAAGCCGCGCTGCACATGTACGCGCTGCCGCAGCATTGGCCGCAGTGGCGTTCGTTGGCCGCGCACCTGAATGTGAAGGTCGGATTGCTGGCGGAAGATTCCGGTGGCAGCTCGTT
Organism: Pseudomonas sp. GM80; assembly: GCF_000282515.1. Taxonomy (GTDB): domain Bacteria; phylum Pseudomonadota; class Gammaproteobacteria; order Pseudomonadales; family Pseudomonadaceae; genus Aquipseudomonas. Next base: position 15,878 of record NZ_AKJD01000026.1, on the reverse strand, counting down.
CGATGAAGCCTGTTCGTTGCCATGGTTGCGTCTGTCGCGGCAGTTCCCCGATGCGCAGATTCCGCTGGCGTGTCTGGCGACAACCATTGAGCTGGGCGGTCAGGCCGATACCGGTCGCGCCGAAGCGGAGGCGTATGCTGAAGGCATTCTGGCGTTCCTCGCCGAGCAAGGTTTGATTACCGGCGAGTGGCCGAATCCTGCGCACGAAGCCTGTGAAGGCATGCCGTTCGAAGGCACCGAGTTACTGCTCGCGCCGCACCCTGGCGTGGTGAGTTTCTTGCGCAAGCCCGGCGAATGGGTCGAGGCGGGCGACGAGATTTTTGAAGTGATTGATCCTGTGTCCGATCGGGTCAGCACGGTGTGTGCTGGTACCTCCGGGGTGCTGTTTGCCATTGAACGGCTGCGTTATGCCCAACCCGGTTTCTGGCTGGCCAAGGTGGCGGGGCGCGAAGCGCTGCGTCACGGGCGCTTGCTCAACGACTGACTGACTGTTTTTGTGAGAACCGACCGCATGTACAAACTTGAAGTCCAAGACCTGCATAAACGCTATGGCAGTCACGAAGTGCTCAAGGGCGTGTCCCTGAAAGCGGCAGCTGGCGATGTGATCAGCATCATCGGCTCCAGTGGCTCCGGCAAAAGTACTTTCCTGCGCTGTATCAACCTGCTTGAGCAGCCGCACGCGGGCAAGATTCTGCTCAACAACGAAGAGCTGAAACTGGTGGCGAACAAGGACGGCGCGCTGAAAGCTGCTGATCCGAAGCAGCTGCAACGCATGCGTTCGCGCCTGTCGATGGTGTTCCAGCATTTCAACCTGTGGTCGCACATGACTGCGCTGGAAAACATCATGGAAGCGCCGGTCCACGTCCTCGGCGTGTCTAAGGCCGAAGCCCGTGAGAAAGCCGAGCACTACCTGAACAAGGTCGGCGTGGCCCATCGTAAAGACGCCTTCCCTGGGCACATGTCCGGTGGCGAACAGCAGCGTGTGGCGATTGCCCGTGCGCTGGCGATGGAGCCTGAGGTGATGCTGTTCGACGAACCGACCTCGGCGCTTGACCCTGAATTGGTTGGTGACGTGCTGAAAGTCATGCAAGCGCTGGCTCAGGAAGGTCGCACCATGGTTGTGGTGACCCACGAAATGGGCTTTGCCCGTGAAGTGTCGAACCAGTTGGTGTTCCTGCACAAAGGTGTGGTGGAAGAAAGCGGCAACCCGCGCGAAGTGCTGGTGAATCCGCAATCGGAACGTTTGCAACAATTCCTCTCGGGCAGTCTCAAGTAATTCAGGGCTGCCGGTATGCACCGGAATAGTGCATGCTTCGCAACCTGAAGGCTGGCTCCAATCCACTGTAGGAGCTGCCGAAGGCTGCGATCTTTTGATCTGTTTTTGAGGGTCAAAAGATCGCAGCCTCGTTTCACTCGTCAGCTCCTACATGGGAAAGGCATTTCATTCCGATGGTGGATCTGCGTCAGGCTCAAGATTTGTGTTCATTTACGGGCTAGCATTGGCCCATGCCTTCATCACTGTTCTTCGCTTCGGATTGCCCGCCCATGACTGCCCATCGAATTGGTTTCCTGATTTGGCCCAGCACTAAAGCGTTGACGCTGGCGCTGGCGGAGGAAGCCTTGCGTGTTGCTCAGCGGGTGCACCCGGACGTGGTTTACGAACTATCGTTCCTGCAAGCAGAACCTCCGGCCGAAGGCGCCTGGCAATTGCCCGGTGAAGCGTGGACCGGCAAGCTCGAAAACTTCCAGAAACTGTTCCTGCTCGCCGATGAGCCGCCGACCACGCTGGCCCCGGCGCTCAGCAGTGCGCTCAAGCAATTGGTGCGTGCCGGTACGGTCATCGGCGGTCTGTCCGCTGGTGTTTATCCGTTGGCGCAACTCGGTTTGCTCGACGGTTATCGCGCTGCCGTGCACTGGCGCTGGCAGGACGATTTCGCTGAACGCTTCCCGAAAGTCATCGCCACCAGTCACCTGTTCGACTGGGATCGCGATCGCCTGACCGCGTGCGGCGGCATGTCTGTGCTTGATCTGTTGCTGGCCGTGCTGGCTCGTGATCACGGTGCGGAACTGGCCGGCGCCGTTTCCGAAGAACTGGTGGTCGAGCGCATCCGCGAGGGTGGCGAGCGCCAGCGCATCCCGTTGCAGAACCGTCTCGGCTCCAGCCATCCGAAGCTCACCCAGGCGGTGTTGCTGATGGAAGCCAACATCGAAGAGCCGCTGACCACCGACGAAATCGCCCAGCATGTGTGCGTGTCCCGTCGACAGTTGGAGCGCATCTTCAAGCAATACCTCAACCGTGTGCCGAGCCAGTACTACCTGGAACTGCGCCTGAACAAGGCCCGGCAGATGTTGATGCAAACCAGCAAGTCGATCATCCAGATCGGCCTGTCGTGTGGCTTCTCCTCGGGGCCGCATTTCTCCAGCGCCTATCGCAATTTCTTCGGCGCCACGCCGCGGGAAGATCGCAACCAGCGACGCAGCAGCAGCCCGTTTGAATTGTCGTCGGTGCCGTCAGAGCGCGGGTGATCGCCGCGCTTCAGTCGGCGAAACCTACTCGTCGACTTCCGATCCATCGGACGATGAAACCTCCATCTCTGCCTCGTTGATCGTGCTTTCGATGCCAAAGTCCATGCCGTGCTTGTTGAAGTAGGCGCGAAGGATGAACTGGCTCTGCGCGTCGAACGGGTTGCCGCGTAAATTGATCGCCTCAGCGATCTCTCCGGGGAGTTCGAGAATATCGCTGGGCATTGCGCTGATGTGGTTTTCACTTAAATCAGCCTTGAGCAAATCCTTGAGCTGGAACAGGCCATCGGGGAGTTCACTGATGCCGGCGTTGTTGAGTATCAGATCCGTAAGCAAGGTCAGTTGCCGCAAGTCCGGTGCCAGCCCCAAGGGGTTGTAGCTCAAATCGAGCAATTCCAGATTGACCATTTCGCCCAAAGCCGCGACGTCGTGTGCGTTTAGACTGATGTTGCATTCAGTCAGGTACAGCGCGGTCAGATCACCCATTTTGAAGATTGCCTGGGGAATGTCGCCGAGTGAGAACTCGCGGATGTTCAGCGTTCTGAGCTTGGGGAAATGGTTGAGGAATTGATTGGCGCCTGTTGTCGCACCGTCTTCGCTGAGCAGCGTCAAGGTCGATACGTGACTGAAGTCCGCCGTCAATAGGGGTAAATCGCCGATGATGGTGGTCGGCAAATTGAGCTCGTACAGCGTTTCGCCCTGTTCACCGAGTTCGTCGAACTCGCTTTCCCTGCGCCAGCATTCCTCGACCAGCGTCTTGAATTCATCCCGTGCAGACTGTTCTTCTGCCAGTTCCTGGGCGGTGAAAGGGCTGTGCGTGAACGGGTTGATGTCGGGGATGTTGCCAGTCCATGCAGCCAAGTCGCTTTGCAGCGTCGAGTATTCGTTTTCCAGTCGGGTCAGTTCAAGTCGGGCGTCCTCCGTAAGGCCGGGTAAGCGGTAGAAAAACTGACTGGCTTCTTTGACATTGAACAGCGAGTAAATCTGTCTTGTTCGAGCGATGTCGACCGGCTCGCTGAGCACTCCCAGGGTCTGTCCATGCTGATGAAAGTGCGCTCTGATCCGGTCACGTGTAGCGCGTGAAACAGGGTTGTGGGCAAATTCGAAACCGGAGGTGGTTTCCGGCGGGTAATGGAAAAACTCCGGCGGTATTTCGCTGATCTGGTTGTTGCTGAAAATGCCGGTGCTCAGCCGCGGATGGTTCAGCAACCCGTTCGGCAGCTGGCTGATGCTGGTATCGGCCAGGTCGATGTAGGTCAGTTCGGTCATGGCTGTGATATCGGGTGTGCGTCCCAGGGGATTGCCGTAAAGATCCAATGCGCCGAGCGAGGTGAGTTTATTCAGCCTCTCTACCGCGACGTCATCGAGGTTGATGCCGCATTCAGCAAGGATCAGTTGGTGCAGATGTGGCATGGCGTCGAGGGCTTGGGGCAGTCGTGCGAGATTGAAGCTGCGGATTTCCAGATGCTGCAGTCTGGGAAACAGGTGCAGGAAAGCGTCAGTGCCTTGAGCGGCATTGCTACCTTCCAGCGAAAGATGGGTGACATGGCTGAAGTCTGCGGTGAGTGCTGGAAACTCGCCGATGACGGGGTGGGCAAAAATCAGCGATGTTCGCGCGTGAGGATCGGCCTCGTTGAACGTTGTGCGTTCGAGCCAGCAACTCAGCAGCGTTTCCTTGAATACCCGACGATCATTTTTCGCCCCGACAAAGGCTTCTGCGTCGAAGCGCATACCGGTCAAGGGATGTTGCGTCGGTGTTTGCGCGGTCCAGGTGTGCAGGTCGACACGCAGTTTCGCGAGTTCGGCAGTCAGGCGCGACAACTCGGCGAGTGGCCCGGCGGGGTGTATGGCCAGTCTTTGCATGAACGCCTGCAACTGCTCGAATGTGAACGCTGGGTTGAGCGTCATCGCCAGTTGTTCCAAGGGCGGTGCGATTGGATTGAATCGTCGGTAGGTGCCGTTTCCTCCCGGCAAGCGCATGATTTGCGGGTCATAGAGGGGCTTTAGTTCGCGATGCGGCAGCAGGATATTTTTCAGCTCATCGCGGGGCAGGGCGTGATCACGGATTGCTTGCTTGAGTTTTGCACCTGCTCCGATGTGGATGCCCAGCGCATCGCGCGCGTGGTCTGGCAAGGCTTGCAATGCAGCATTGTAGAAATCAAGGGCCGCCGACAACGGTTGATCCTGTTCGTCGAAAGCCTGGTACTGACCGTCTTCGAGCAACACCATGGTTTTGTGGAGAGTGGTATCGGTCGGGCCAATGCTGTCGCGCAGCGTGCCGTGAATGCCGTAGTCGCGAACGTCGATGCGCAAATTTTTCGGCCAGCCATGCAGACGTTCCATTGAATGCAAGGACAGGCGCTGGGTGTCCAGCGGGTTGATTGATTCCAGATACAAACCCTCAAAAGCGCGAGCAGCGCGAACGTCCTCCAAGGCCCAGCGAGCCAGTTGCACGAGGCGCTTGGGAACCGACATCTGTTTCAGTTGCTGACGCTCTTTGCCCGTTGCCGTGCGCAGTATTTCCCGGGCGACGCTGGTGGGCAGGCCGGGCGTTGTGTCGATGAGCTTGTGCGCCGCTGCGTCGGTGATGTGTTCAGCCGCTCGATAACGTGCTTCGAACAGGATGTTTCGGCGTTCGGCGGCGATGTTCGCCAGGGTTTTTCTCAACGCCTGAGCTCGCAGCGTAAGCCCTCTGGGAGGAAGACCGGGCTCCTCTCTGAGAAGTATCTTGAGTTCGCCCTCGTCGAGTTTCGCCAGTAGATTGGCGAGCAAATCACTTGATCCTGACGGGGAATGGCTCAGTTCAATCGCTGGCAATTGCGGGCGGCTGCTTTCCCATAGCGTCTTGCCCTGCAGATCAAGCAAGCGCAGGCTTTTAGTTTCCGGCCACGGGCAATGTTCAGTGAGCAATTGCAGTTGAGTGATTGGCTCGGCTTGTGCAAATTCTGCTGCGTGAGGGCTGTTCATCTGATCGATGAAATTGCGGATCTGCTTGTCGAGGGTGAAGCGCTTGAGGGTGTCCTCAAGCAGTGGCGGAAGCGGCTCGTGTTGCGCGTGAAATTTGCGCAGGACATCTTCGTGATAGCCGCTGCTGGCGAGCGCCTGCTCCAGTTCGCTGGGTGACAGGCTGTCGACCGTGTGGCCAATGCGTCGCAGCAGTTTGTCGCTGGACCAGGTGAGCGGGCGATCAAGCTCGGTTTGCCAGGTGCCGGTGTGGAAGTGTTCAAGCATCGGCGGGTAAGCATCGGCGCGTGTCGGGTGGTCGATACGAAAACCTCTGGCGCCCGGATCGGATCTCACCGCAAACACTTTGCCGTCCAGTGGCAGCAGCAGTTTTCCATCGATCTGATGCAAGCCGTGTTGATCCGGCAGGGAGTCTTTGGTCAGCGAAATACCTTGCTCGTAGGGGGCTAGATCGGGTTTCCAGTAGAGTGTTTTTCCGTTCGGCGCGGTGACGGGTTTGAAGCGGTCAATGAAGCGCACGACATGCGGCGGCAGCAGGTTGCGAAACTCGCCGGCGACCAGCATGCCGCCGGCGGCGAATATGCCGAATTGCACGATCGATTCCAGCGCATCCATCAGATGCAGAAAGGCTTCGGTGCGCTGCCCCTGTGCCCACTCGACAATGCCTTCGAAGGTCTCGTCAAGGAACTGATAAGCCATGTAGCCGAGCATCAGTTCACCCAGAAACGGCACGAACGGCGTGGCCACGAACGCAGCGACGGTCAGTAACGTTGTAGCGATGCTCATCAGCGAGTCCCAGAAAGCCCAGCGTGCCTGCTGATCCACCAATGCTGTGGGCACGGCTAGGCTTTGTCCGTCGTTGAGTATCTTGTTCAACGCATTCTCGAATTGGTATTGCCATAGCAATGAATGAATGACGTCGGCGCGGAATTGCAGGTCGGGTTTTTCCACCGTGACTTCGCGCCAGGCGGGTCGTGGATCACCCGGTTGGTGCGCGAAATACTCAATGTGCGTGAGGCGTGCTTTGAGCGTGGAGAAGAAGCGACCGCGCTCGCTGTGAGCAATGAATTGACTGAAAAAATGCTGGTAGTCGTTTTGGCGCAACTGGCGCGTCAGTTCGGCGGCGAATGCAGCGCTGGAGGTGTATTCCTTGATCGGGTGTTCGGGGTCGTTCGGCACATAAGCAACCAGCCGGGTGACGCGTTCGCTGGTGTGCAGATCCGGCGCAAACACAATGATGCCGTGCAGTTGCGAAGACAGCAGCGACAGGCTGTGACCGCGCACTGTTTCGCCATCCAGCCGCATGCCTTGCAGGCCGTCGATCAAACCACCAATGAGGCGATACAGATCTTCCTGTATGTCGTTGTTCATTCGGGCGTAGATCAGCGCCGATTTCAGTGCAGCCTTTTGGCTGACTTCGACATGCAAGCGCAGCGTGGCCGCCAGATTGGGCTGCTCGATGCCTAGATGTTGTTGCAGATGTTGTTGGTATTGCGCACCGAGATCGAGGCTTCGGCACAGTTTGATGAAGGTGTTTATCGACAGTGCCTGGCTGATATCCGCGAGGATTTCAAATTGTTCGCGATCGTCTGGCTGGGTGATGAAGCAGGAATCGGAGTCAAAAGCATCCGTTTCGGTTTCATGGCTTTCGAAGTTGCGCAGTGCGGCGTCTAGCACGGACAGCGTCCAGATTCGGCTGGCGCCGGTAGAGAAGCCAAACCAAGGGTTCGTGACTGGAATGTAGAGGCGCACGAACGTGCTTTTGACGTCGAGTATCAGGCCGCATTGATCCTTGATCGCCGCTGCCAGTAACGGCGCAGCGAAGGCTTCGACGTCCTTGAGGTTGGCCAGCAGGCGATCCACCTGGTTCTGTGCCGCCCAGTGCTGGGCATTCAGCACACCTAACCGGGCGTGGTGCTGACGTGCGGAAGCCGCCAGCAGGGGCTCATGACGGGGGATTGCGCGTCGCAGGGCATGACGTCGAAACGCCGAAGCGTTCGCCAGCCAATCAGGCGCGGCTTGGTGTAACGGCAGAAAATGCGTGTCGTTGTGCTCGGTATAGAAAGTATCGAGGCGGGCGGCAGGTTGCAGCGGTTGTGGCAGGTTCATGCGCTCATCCATTAGCGTGCGGAGAGCGCCCAGCAAAGCAGAAAAATATTTGTCATGTGCGGTACATAGTTACCGCACATTGAATTCCTCGATCAATTACCGTCGAGCCACCGCAGATCCCCTTGGGCAGTTTAAACTGCGCCTTTGCGACGCTATATGTCGCATTGCCGTAAACCCGGGAAAATCCGGGGTTTGCGCTATAAGAAGTTGTCGCTTGGCGGCAAGGCCGGGCTGAAAACTGTCCTTACAATCCTCACCAAGCTCGCCAGTTTCAGGCGAGTGCTTCTCATCAGGAGACTCCGATGTCCGTTGAGCACGCTGCGGTACAACGCGCCGATTTCGACCAGGTAATGGTTCCCAACTACGCGCCTGCCGCTTTCATTCCGGTGCGTGGCGCCGGTTCCCGTGTCTGGGATCAGGCCGGCCGCGAGCTGATCGACTTCGCCGGCGGGATTGCCGTTAACGTATTGGGCCACGCGCACCCGGCGCTGGTCGGTGCATTGACCGAGCAAGCGAACAAGTTGTGGCACGTGTCCAACGTGTTCACCAACGAGCCAGCCCTGCGCCTGGCGCACAAGCTGATCGACGCCACGTTCGCCGAGCGCGTGTTCTTCTGCAACTCCGGCGCTGAAGCCAACGAGGCCGCTTTCAAGCTGGCCCGTCGTGTTGCATTCGACCGTTTCGGCACTGAGAAGTACGAAATCATTGCCGCGCTGAACAGCTTCCACGGCCGTACGTTGTTCACCGTTAACGTCGGTGGCCAGTCGAAGTACTCTGACGGTTTCGGCCCGAAAATCACCGGCATCACCCACGTTCCTTATAACGATCTGGCCGCGCTGAAAGCGGCGGTTTCCGACAAGACCTGTGCGGTCGTGCTGGAACCGATCCAGGGTGAGGGCGGCGTGCTGCCAGCCGAATTGGCGTACCTGCAAGGTGCCCGCGAACTGTGCGACGCGAACAACGCGCTGCTGGTGTTCGACGAAGTGCAAACCGGCATGGGCCGCAGCGGCAAGCTGTTCGCCTACCAGCATTACGGCGTGACTCCGGACATCCTCACCAGCGCCAAGAGCCTGGGCGGCGGTTTCCCGATCGCGGCGATGCTGACCACCGAAGCGCTGGCCAAACACCTGGTTGTCGGCACCCACGGCACCACTTACGGCGGCAACCCGCTGGCATGCGCGGTCGCGGAAGCGGTGATCGATGTGATCAACACGCCTGAAGTGTTGAACGGCGTAAACGCCAAGCATGACAAGTTCAAGGCGCGCCTTGAGCAGATCGGCGAGAAATATGGCCTGTTCACTCAGGTGCGTGGCCTCGGTCTGCTGATCGGTTGTGTGCTGAGCGATGCCTGGAAAGGCAAGGCCAAAGACATCTTCAACGCCGCTGAAAAAGAAGGCCTGATGATTCTGCAAGCCGGCCCGGACGTGATCCGTTTCGCCCCGAGCCTGGTGGTGGAAGACGCCGATATCGATGCCGGTCTGGATCGTTTCGAGCGCGCTGCTGCAGCACTGACGCAAGCTTGATAGACCCTTCGGCGCCTGAGTACTTGGGCGCCGAACCCAATTTTTGATATCGGGCAGATTCAACTGTCGGAGTCAGCCTTTGTGGTGAGGGGATTTATCCCCGACGGGGCGCGAAGCACCCCCAAAATCTGGGGCCGCTGCGCAGCCCATCGGGGCGGTGCGACGTTTCGCTAAATCCCCTCGCCACAAAGAGCCGATCCCACAATGTTCGGTATTTTTTCTTCTGTGAATTGATAAGAGAAAAGGAGTGACACCATGCTGGTGATGCGCCCCGCGCAAATGGCTGATCTGGGCGAGGTACAGCGTCTGGCTGCGGACAGCCCGATTGGTGTCACTTCCTTGCCGGATGACGTGGAACGTCTGAGCGACAAGATCGCCGCGAGCGAAGCGTCGTTCTCCGCCGAAGTGAGCTTCAACGGTGAAGAGAGCTATTTCTTCGTACTCGAAGAATCCACCACCGGCAAACTGGTCGGTTGCTCGGCGATTGTCGCGTCCGCCGGTTACTCAGAGCCGTTCTACAGCTTCCGTAACGAGACCTTCGTGCACGCTTCGCGCGAGTTGAAGATCCACAACAAAATTCACGTACTCTCGCAGTGCCACGACCTGACCGGCAACAGCTTGCTGACCAGTTTCTACGTGCAGCGCGAGCTGGTCGGTTCACCATGGTCCGAGCTTAACTCCCGTGGTCGTCTGCTGTTCGTCGCCAGCCATCCCGAGCGTTTCGCTGACTCGGTGGTGACCGAGATCGTTGGTTACAGCGACGAGAATGGCGACTCGCCATTCTGGGATGCGATCGGTCGCAATTTCTTCGACCTCAATTACGCCGCTGCCGAGCGTCTGTGCGGGCTGAAAAGCCGCACTTTCCTCGCCGAGCTGATGCCGCATTACCCGATCTACGTGCCGCTGCTGCCGGACTCCGCCCAAGAGGCGATGGGCCAGGTGCACCCGCGTGCGCAGATCACCTTCGACATCCTGATGCGCGAAGGCTTCGAGACCGATCACTACATCGACATTTTCGACGGTGGCCCGACCCTGCATGCGCGTGTTTCGGGGATCCGTTCGATCGCCCAGAGCCGTGTGGTGCCAGTGAAGATCGGCGAGCCGGTTAAAGGTGCCGGGCGCCAGTATCTGGTGGCGAACGCGCAGTTGCAGGATTACCGCGCGGTGCTGCTGGAACTGGATTACGCGCCGGGCAAACCGGTGACTCTGGATCTGGAAGCGGCCGAAGCCTTGGGCGTCGGTGAAGGTGCCAGCGTGCGCCTGGTGGCGGTTTAACGCCTTAGCGAGTTTCACGGGTGGCGAAGGCGGCCCGTTTGAGGAGATAGCATGATTGTTCGTCCCGTACGCAGCAGCGATTTAGCCGCTCTGATCGACCTGGCCCGTAGCACCGGCACCGGCCTGACTACTTTGCCGGCCAACGAAGAACGTCTGGCCCATCGGGTCGGCTGGGCCGAGAAGACCTTTCGCGGCGAAGCCGGCCGTGGCGATGCGGACTACCTGTTCGTGCTCGAAGACGACGACGGCCGCGTGGTGGGGATTTCCGCCATTGCTGGCGCTGTCGGCATGCGTGAGCCTTGGTACAACTTCCGTGTCGGCCTGACTGTCAGCGCTTCGCAAGAGCTGAACATTTATCGCGAGATTCCGACGCTGTTTCTGGCCAACGACCTGACCGGTAATTCCGAGCTGTGCTCGTTGTTCCTGCACGCCGATTACCGCAGCGGTCTGAACGGCCGCATGCTGTCGAAGGCGCGGATGCTGTTCATCGCTGAATTCCCTGAACTGTTCGGCAACAAGATCATTGCCGAAATGCGCGGTGTCTCCGATGACGCCGGTCGTTCGCCGTTCTGGGAAAGCCTCGGTCGTCACTTCTTCAAGATGGAGTTCAGCCAGGCCGATTACCTGACAGGCGTGGGCAACAAGGCGTTCATCGCTGAGCTGATGCCGAAATTCCCGCTGTACACCTGCTTCCTGTCCGAAGGCGCGCGTAGCGTCATCGGTCAGGTGCATCCGGACACCGAGCCGGCCTTGGCGATGCTCAAGGGCGAAGGTTTCAGCTATCAGGGTTACGTCGACATCTTCGACGCAGGTCCGGCCATCGAATGCGAAACCGGCAAGATCCGCGCGGTGCGTGACAGTGAAGCGCTGGTATTGGCTGTGGGTACGCCGGGCGACGACGCTACGCCGTTCATCATCCATAACCGCAAGCGCGAAGACTGCCGCATCACCGCTGCGCCGGCGCGTCTCGCTGCCGGTACTTTGGTGGTCGATCCGCAGACCGCCAAACGTCTTCAACTCAACGCTGGCGATCAAGTGCGCGCCGTGGCGTTGTCCGCTGCACGGGAGTCGAAATAATGAATTCGCTATACATCGCAGGTGAGTGGCTGGCCGGTCAGGGCGAAGCGTTTCAATCGCTGAACCCGGTGACCCAGCAAGTGCTGTGGTCGGGGGAGGGCGCCACCGCTGCTCAGGTTGAATCGGCTGTGCAGGCTGCGCGTCAGGCGTTTCCGGATTGGGCACGTCGTTCGCTGGACGAGCGCATCGCTGTGCTTGAGGCGTTCGCCGCCGCGCTGAAAAATCACGCTGACGAACTGGCTCGCACCATCGGTGAAGAGACCGGCAAACCGCTGTGGGAATCGGCGACCGAAGTGACCAGCATGGTCAACAAGATCGCGATTTCGGTGCAGAGCTACCGCGAGCGGACCGGCGAGAAGAGCGGCCCGTTGGGCGACGCCACTGCTGTGCTGCGCCACAAGCCGCACGGCGTGGTTGCAGTGTTCGGCCCTTACAATTTCCCTGGGCACTTGCCGAACGGCCACATTGTTCCGGCATTGCTGGCGGGTAACGGCGTGCTGTTCAAGCCAAGCGAACTGACACCGAAAGTCGCCGAGTTGACGGTCAAGTGCTGGATCGAAGCCGGTCTGCCGGCAGGCGTGTTGAACCTGCTGCAAGGCGCGCGCGAAACCGGCATCGCGCTGGCGGCGAACCCGGGCATCGACGGTCTGTTCTTCACCGGTTCGAGCCGTACGGGCAATCATCTGCACCAGCAATTTGCCGGTCGTCCGGACAAGATTCTGGCGCTGGAGATGGGTGGTAACAATCCGCTGGTGGTCGATCAGGTCGCGGATCTGGATGCAGCGGTTTACACGATTATTCAGTCGGCATTCATATCTGCCGGTCAGCGTTGCACCTGTGCCCGTCGCCTGCTGGTGCCGCAAGGCGCGTGGGGCGACAGCCTATTGAGGCGTCTGGTTGAAGTCAGCGCGACCATTGAGGTTGGCGCATTCGATCAACAGCCGGCGCCGTTCATGGGCTCGGTGATTTCCCTCGGCGCGGCGAAAGCGCTGATGGACGCTCAAGAACATCTGCTGGCCAACGGCGCGGTGTCGTTGCTGGAAATGACTCAGCCGCAAGCACAAGCCGCGTTGCTGACGCCGGGCATCGTTGATGTGACAGCGGTTGCCGAGCGTCCCGACGAAGAACTGTTCGGCCCGTTGCTGCAAGTGATCCGCTACGTTGATTTCGAAGCGGCGATCGCTGAGGCGAACGACACGGCTTATGGCCTGGCCGCTGGTCTGTTGTCGGATTCCGAAGCGCGTTATCAGCAGTTCTGGCTGGAAAGCCGCGCCGGCATCGTCAACTGGAACAAACAGCTGACCGGTGCTGCGAGCAGCGCGCCGTTTGGTGGCGTCGGGGCTTCGGGCAACCATCGCGCCAGTGCTTATTACGCGGCGGATTACTGCGCGTACCCGGTGGCGTCGCTGGAAACCCCGAGCCTGACTCTGCCAGCAGCCCTGACACCCGGCGTGAAGATGGCGTGATGCCAATCGCTGGCAAGCCAGCTCCCACAATGACCGCGTCGTACACAAAATGTGTGAACGCCTCCGACCCTGTGGGAGCTGGCTTGCCAGCGATGGCCGCGCCTCGGTCGCAAAGAATAGTTACTGAAGCCTATAACAACAGATTCTCGTGGAGCCTCGCTGATGAAATCCTATGAAGTCAATTTTGACGGTCTAGTGGGGCCGACCCATAACTACGGTGGTCTGTCCTACGGCAACGTTGCGTCCCAGAGCAACAGCCAGCAATCCTCGAATCCGAAGGAAGCGGCGCTGCAAGGTCTGGCGAAGATGAAAGCGCTGATGGAAATGGGCTTTCAGCAAGGCGTACTGGCGCCACAGGAGCGCCCGGACGTGGCCGCTCTGCGCCGTCTGGGTTTCAGCGGCACCGACGCTCAGGTCATCGAGCGCGCCGCCAAAGAAGCCATGCCGCTGTTGGTCGCCAGTTGCTCGGCGTCGAGCATGTGGGTGGCCAACGCCGCCACGGTCAGCCCGAGTGCCGACACCGCTGATTGCCGCGTGCATTTCACCGCTGCCAACCTCAACTGCAAATACCACCGCAGCATCGAGCACCCGACTACCAGTCGCGTACTCGGCGCGATGTTCGCCAATCAGCAACACTTCGCCCATCACGCCGCGTTGCCGGCAGTGGCGCAGTTCGGTGACGAAGGCGCGGCCAACCACGCACGTTTCTGCCGTGAGTATGGCGAGGCGGGCGTTGAGTTCTTTGTGTTCGGTCGCAGTGCGTTCGACAACCGTTTCCCGGCGCCGCAAAAGTACCCGGCACGCCAGACCCTCGAAGCCTCGCAAGCGGTTGCGCGTCTGCACGGTCTGCGTGACGAAGGCGTGGTTTACGCCCAGCAGAACCCGAACGTGATCGATCAGGGCGTGTTCCATAACGACGTGATCGCCGTGGGCAATGGCGAGGTCTTGTTCTATCACGAGGACGCGTTCCTCGACACCGAGTCGATGCTGGCCGAACTGCAAAGCAAACTGGCCAAAGTCGGCGGCAACTTCCAGTCCGTGTGTGTGCCGCGTTCGGCAGTCACCGTGGATGACGCGGTGCGTTCGTACCTGTTCAACAGCCAATTGCTCTCGCGTCCTGACGGTTCGATGCTGCTGATCGTGCCGCAAGAGTGCCAGGCCAACGAACGCGTCTGGACTTACCTGCAAAGCCTGACCAGCTCCGGCGGTCTGATTCGCGAAGTGAAAGTCTTCGACCTCAAGCAAAGCATGCAGAACGGCGGTGGCCCGGCGTGCCTGCGACTGCGCGTCGCGCTTAACGAAACCGAACTGGCGGCGGTCAACCCAGGGGTTATCATGACGCCACCGTTGTACGGTTCGTTGACCGCATGGGTTGAAAAGCACTACCGCGACCGCCTGAGCGAAACCGATCTGGCGGACCCGCAATTGTTGCTTGAATGCCGGACGGCACTGGATGAACTGACGCAAATCCTTAAACTGGGCGCGGTTTATCCATTCCAGATCAATTGATGGCCGGCGCGTCGCCCGAACGCGGCGCGCGGCTTGTCTTACCAAGAGAGTAAAAACATGAGCGATTCCCTGCAGCTGATCCTTGAAGACACCGACGGCACGCAACTGGAAACTTCCTGCACCCGCGTTGCGGTCATGTGGCAAGGCAAAGAGCTGTGGATCCAGCAGGACGGCCGTGGCCAACTGCTGATCGGCGTCGACGTTGAAGAAGGTGACGCCGAGTACGCCAACCTGCTGCTGCGCCCATTGGCGACTAATCTGGTAAGTCTGCAACTGGAAATGGAACCGGCTGACGCTGGCGACGACGAAGACCACGTGCACGGCCCGGATTGCAACCACGACCACTAAGGAAACCGCTCTATGCTCGCCCTCGGCAAACTGCTTGAACTGACCCTCGCCGGCCGCGAACCGGCGGAGAAGACTCAACTGACTGTCGAAGGCGTGCGCATGCGCTGGTTGAGCGAAGGTGCGCTGGAAGTCCGGCCACCGCAAGCGCGCGACAATGGCCTGGACCTGCTGCTGTCGGCAGGCATCCACGGCAACGAAACAGCGCCGATCGAATTGCTTGATCGGCTGCTGCACGACATCGCTCGCGGCGATTTGAAGCCGCGTGCACGCATTCTGTTCCTGTTCGGCAACCCGGAAGCGATTCGCAAAGGCGAGCGTTTCATCGAGCAGGACGTCAATCGGCTGTTCAACGGCCGTCATGAACAAAGCAGCGGCTCGGAAGCGCTGCGTGCTTGTGAGCTGGAACGGTTGGCGGCGAGTTTTTTCAGCCTGCCGGATCGCCAGCGCCTGCACTACGACCTGCACACGGCGATTCGCGGTTCGAAGATCGAACAGTTTGCGCTGTATCCGTGGAAGGAAGGTCGCCAGCATTCGCGCCAGGAATTGGCGCGTCTACGGGCTGCCGGGATGGAAGCGGTACTGCTGCAGAACAAACCGTCGATCGTGTTCAGTTCCTATACCTACGACAAGCTCAATGCCGAGGCTTTCACCCTGGAACTGGGCAAGGCGCGGCCGTTCGGGCAGAACGACGGGGTCAACGTCTCGCTGCTGGAAACCCGCCTGCAGCAGATCATTGAAGGCACTGAGCCAGAGATGGCTGAAGCGCATCTGGACGGTTTGCAGCTGTTCAGTGTGGCGCGGGAAATCATCAAGCACAGCGATGCGTTTCGCTTGAACCTGCCGCAGGACGTCGAAAACTTTTCCGAGTTGGAGATGGGCTATGTGCTGGCCGAGGATCTGGCCAATACCCGCTGGGTCATTGAGGAAGAGGGCGCACGAATCATCTTCCCTAATCCCAAGGTCAAAAACGGCTTGCGCGCGGGCATCCTGATCGTCCCGGCCACCGACGAAAACCTCGCCTGACCTAACTGCAGGGATGGTCCACAAACTCTGGTACGCGGGCCAAACCCTGTAGGAGCTGCCG
>NZ_AKJD01000025.1 GCF_000282515.1 Pseudomonas sp. GM80 | reverse complement strand
GTTCACCCGAACATCGCGGCTCAGCGCCAGGCTCGCCTGCACGCCAACCAGCGCGGCGTCGCGCACCAGTGCCGAGCTCTCCACCGAATAAGGCGTGCCAGCGCTGGCAAAACGCAGGTGCTGTTCAGCGTCGATATCGCTCAGGCTGTGCTGCCAGCCGAGATGGCCGCTGACATTCAGCGACTGCGCCGCCGACAGATTGAACGTCTTGATCGCCCGCACCCCGAGGGTGCTCAGCACCGCATCGCGCTGATCGCCGGAGCTTTTCAGCGCGGCAGCGTCGCCCTTCTCGGTGAAACCTTCCGTGTCGAGATGCACGTACGCCAGGTTGGCGAACGGTTCCAGTGCCAGCGGTTGCAGGTGCAGCCGATACGCCGCCTCGGCAAAGACTTGCGTGGTGGCCGCGTCCACTTTGGCTTTCTGTTTGGCACTGACTTCGCCGTAATGCAGATCGCGTTTGACGTCGGCGCGATGCCAGCTGTACGCCGCACCGGTGCTCAAGCGCCAAGCGCCGATGTCGTGACCGGCGTAGGCGCCGAGGTGATAGCTGTCGACCTTGGCCGAGGAGTGTGTGCCCGAACCCATGCTCAACGAACTGTCGCTGTAGCCGGTGACCAGACCGATGCGCGTCTGCTCATCCAGCGCCCCGTCGACACCGGCCAACAGGCCGCCAATCGAGGTGCTGTAACCCGCTGTGTCGTGGCCCGAATCGGTGCTGCCCCAGGCGCCGAGTGCCTTGACCCAGCCGTTGCCTTGCGCCGCACTGGCATCGTGCAAGCGCTCGCCCACGGCATCGCGCAATTGGCGGCTGTCGTTGATCAGCACCGAGCCCAACGCTGGGTAAATTTCCCCGCTGAGTTGCTGGAAGGCTTGTTGCGCGGACGCCGCCGAAGGCGACAGCAACAGGCTTTCATACACCGAGTTGCCGGCGCCCAAACCCTCGACAGCCGCCGCGACCGAACGCTGATTCGGCGTCTGGCCGACGCTGGCGAAGGACGTTGCGTTGCGTTCGATGTTGAGTTGAATGCCGTTGGCGGCATAATCGAGGCTGCCACCGATGAACAGGTAACTCGGCAGCACCGCACCAAACTGGCCCTGAACGCCAGCGGCTGCCTGCAGGATGTCGTACTGATGACCGAGCAGGCTCTGCACTTCAACGGTGCTGAGCAATGTCGGGCTGTTTTCCAGCGACAGGCTGACCGTGGCGCCGCTGATCGAGGCTGCGCCTCCGGCGACGATGCGGTCGCTGCGGGTGGGCGACAGCTCCACGGCGTAGATCGAGCCTGGGGCAAACGTCACGTCACCGGCCACCGCCAACGTGCCGATGGAATTGCCTGGCGCCACGCGACCACCGCTGTTGGCGGTCAATGCGCCGATGCGTCCGGAACCGCCCAGGGTGCCGCTGTCGTTGACGGTGACTGCCGAGGCCAGCGAACCGTTGACCGTGAGCAGGCCGCCATTGATGGTAGTCGGACCGCGATAAGTGTTGTCGCCGCTGAGGACCAGGTGCCCGGCCCCGGATTTGATCAGGCTGCCTTGATACAGCCGCCCCGCCGCTGCAGCCTCGCGGGCCATGCCGACTGCGTAATCGGTTTGATCCTGCTGACTGGCGCCAGCCGCCACACCGTTCTGCCAGCCTTTGTCTTGCAGCGTCTGCTGCCAGGCACTGTGCTCGGCTAGGTCTTCACGTTGGCGCTGGATCAGCGCCTTGTCGGAGATGTCATTGCTCCAGACGTCGCTTTGCCCAGCGCCCAGATTGGCGTCGAACGCACCGAGCAATTGCCCCGGCCCGCGCATCGCCCGGCTCAGGTTGGCCACGCCCCAGCCGACCCGCTCGGTCGGCGCCTCGGTCACCGAGCCATCGAGTTGCGTGGCGGTGGTCAACAGGGTTTCCAGCACCTGCTGATTGTTCATGTACGGGTAGCGCTCCATCACCAGCGCCAGTGCGCCGGTCGCGTGAGGCGCCGACATCGAGGTGCCGGACTTGATCGCGTAACCGCCACCGGGAATGGTGCTGTCGATTTTCGCGCCGGGCGTGGTGATGCACCAATACTTGGCGATGCCGCATTGGTTGTACTTCTGCTGATTACTTTGATCGAGCCCCGACACGGCCAGCCAATGGCCTTCAAGCTCCGGCTGAAAGTACGGCAGCGCCGAGCGTACGCTGGCATTCGGGTAGCCGCTGTTGCCGGCGCTGAACACATTGATCACGCCGCGTTGCGAGGACACCTCGGCCGCCGCGTCGAGCCAGGTGCCCCGATTCCAATGCTGCGCGTAGGCGGCATGCAGATCGGCCAAGGTTCGATAACTGACATCCGGCGGCTGACTGCCCCAACTGTTGTTGATTGCGCGCACGCCGGCATCGGCCAGGGCGTTGTACGCGGCTTTGAAGTAGCGCGGGTCTGGATTGGGGCCGAACAGAAAGCTGTCATTTTTATTGGTGTTGCCGACGTAGATCTGCGCGTTGTAGGCCACGCCGTGCATACCGCTGCCGTCGCGCGACGCGCCCATGGTGCCAACGACGTGAGTGCCGTGGGAGTCGTTGTTGGGGTTGAGCGTGCCATCGACATTGAACAATGAGCCGTCGACGTAGCCGCCGTTGGCCAGTACCGGGTGATAGCGGTCGGTGGCGAACTCGGGATGGGCGGCATCGAAACCGGAGTCGAGAGCGCCGATTTTCACGCCTTTGCCGGTGATGCCAGCGGCATAGGCCTGATCGGCCTGCATCCGGCTCAGCCCCCAGTCACGCAGGAACTCGGCGCTGCGCCAACTGGCGGAATCGCCGGGTTTGCCGGTCTCCAGGTACTGCGCCTGAGCGTGGGTTGTCGAAATCACAAGCAGCAGGGTGCCGACCGAAATCGGCT
>NZ_AKJD01000024.1 GCF_000282515.1 Pseudomonas sp. GM80 | reverse complement strand
GAGCCGTTGCTGGAACTTGGTCTGCGTCTGGGCGAGGGCAGTGGTGCAGCGTTGGCCGTACCGCTGTTGCGTCTGGCCTGCGATCTGCACGGGCAGATGGCGACGTTCGCCGAAGCGGCGGTGGCGGATCGCCCGGCATGACATTGAATCTCGACCTGCTGCGCCACGGTGAGACTGAATTGGGCGGTGGTCTGCGCGGCAGTCTCGACGACGCGCTCACCGAGAAGGGCTGGGCGCAGATGCGTGCAGCGGTGGTTGAGGGCGGGCCGTGGGATCGACTGGTCAGCTCGCCGTTGCAGCGTTGTGCGCGGTTTGCCGCTGAACTCGGTGAGCAATTGAATCTGCCGGTGCAGTTGGACAAGGATCTGCAGGAACTGCATTTCGGTGCGTGGGAAGGGCAGAGCGCGGCAGCGTTGATGGAGACTGACGCTGAGGCGTTGGGACTGTTTTGGGCTGATCCTTACGGCTTTACACCGCCGCAAGGTGAGCCGGTCAGTGATTTTTCTGCGCGAGTGTTGGCGGCGGTATCGCGGTTGCACGCGGCGTATGCCGGGGAGCGGGTTTTGCTGATCAGCCATGGCGGCGTCATGCGTTTGTTACTGGCGCAGGCGCGAGGCTTGCCGCGCGAACAACTGCTCAATGTTGAAGTCGGACATGGCGCAATGTTTGCGCTGACGGTCGAGGCTGACGGTTCACTCAAGGAAGGTCGCTGACATGTTGCCGCTGTGGATCGCCCTGCAATTTCTCAGCAGCCTGCCGATTCGTCTGCCGGGAATGCCTGAGCCGGAACAGCTTGGCCGATCGCTGCTGTTTTATCCGCTGGTGGGCTTGCTGTTTGGCGTGATCCTCTGGGCATTGAATCTGGCGTTGGCCGGTGCGCCGCTCTTGTTGCATGCAGCGCTGTTGTTGACGGCTTGGGTGTTGCTCAGCGGCGCGTTGCACCTCGATGGCCTGGCCGACAGCGCCGATGCTTGGCTCGGTGGCTTTGGTGATCGCGAGCGCACGCTGACGATCATGAAAGATCCGCGCAGCGGGCCGATTGCGGTGGTGACGCTGGTGCTGGTGTTGCTGCTCAAGTTAGCTGCGCTGTTGGCGTTGATCGAGCAGGGGCATGGGGTCGTTTTGATCATTGTGCCGGTGCTTGGGCGGGCGGCGTTGCTCGGGCTGTTTCTGACCACGCCGTATGTGCGGGCGGGTGGGTTGGGGCAGGCGTTGGCGGATCATTTGCCGCGTCGGGCCGGGTGGTGGGTGCTCGTGGTGAGTGCGCTGGCGTGTTTGTTGATCGCCGGGTTTAGCGCAGTTGTTGCGTTGGTCATTTCGATCGCCGTTTTTATCTGGCTGCGGCGAGTGATGATGCGACGGCTGGGCGGGACGACGGGCGATACGGCGGGGGCGTTGCTGGAATTGCTGGAGATGGTGGTGTTGGTTGGTGTGGTTTTGGTCTGAGGGATAATGGGCGAAAGTGCTGGCCCCATCGCTGGCAAGCCAGCTCCCACGGGTCTCAAGGTTGGCTGCAAATTTTGCGTGCGCCCCAAAATCTGTGGGAGCTGGCTTGCCAGCGATAGAGGTATGTCATGCACAGCAAAAGCTCAGGGTAAACTCATCTGTAACTTGATTTAACACAGTCGCGGGTATATACACGCATCATGCTTCCTTCTCAGTGTTTGTGCACCAACCTGCGTCGCGCCGCTCGTGGCGTCAGCAGGCATTACGACGGCGCTCTCGATGGCTTCGGGATCAACGTTGCGCAGTATTCTTTGCTGTGCAACCTGCAACGTCTCGATCAACCGAGCATCTCGGAACTGGCTGAAGCCATGGGCCTGGATCGCAGCACCCTCGGGCGCAATCTGCGCGTTCTCGAAGGTGAAGGATTGGTGGCGCTGGCGGAGGGCGAGGACATGCGTAACCGCATCGTCCGTCTCACCGAAACCGGTGCGCAACGCCTGGCGGCAGCCTTGCCGGCGTGGGAGGCGGCGCAGCAACGGTTGATTGATCGCTTGGGCGCCGAGAAGCGTGAAACCTTGCTCAGATTGCTGGATGAACTGGCCTGAGGCCGGTTTCTTCCAAACTCAAGCGGGTATATACCCGCAAGCGGAGAACAATAATGACATCGATGTGGCGTACGTGCGGTTGGGTGTTGGTCGGTAGTGCGCTGATTCTCGCGTTGTCATTGGGCGTGCGTCACGGCTTCGGCCTGTTTCTGTCGCCGATGAGCGCGCAGTTCGGCTGGGGGCGCGAGGTGTTTGCTTTCGCCATCGCTTTGCAGAATCTGATCTGGGGCCTGGCGCAGCCATTTACCGGCGCGCTGGCTGACCGTTTCGGCGCGGCGAAAGTGGTGCTCGTCGGTGGCGTGCTCTACGCGGCGGGTCTGGTGTGCATGGGTTTGTCGGATTCGGCGGTGACGCTGTCTCTGAGCGCCGGTCTGCTGATCGGTATCGGTCTTTCCGGCACTTCGTTCTCGGTCATCCTCGGCGTCGTCGGGCGTGCCGTGCCGCCAGAAAAACGCAGTATGGGCATGGGCATTGCCAGCGCCGCCGGCTCTTTCGGCCAGTTCGCCATGTTGCCGGGCACGCTGGGCCTGATCGGCTGGCTCGGCTGGTCGGCGGCGTTGTTGGTCTTGGGCTTGCTGGTGGCGCTGATCGTGCCGCTGGTGAGCATGCTCAAGGACAAACCGTTGCCGCTGCTGGGTCATGAGCAAACGCTCTCCGAAGCGTTGCGCGAAGCCTGCTCGCATTCGGGATTCTGGCTGCTGGCGTTCGGCTTTTTCGTCTGCGGTTTTCAGGTGGTGTTTATCGGCGTGCACCTGCCGGCCTATCTGGTCGATCAGCATCTGCCGGCCAGCGTCGGCACCACGGTGCTGGCACTGATCGGGCTGTTCAACATCTTCGGCACTTACACCGCCGGCTGGCTGGGTGGGCGCATGTCGAAACCGCGCTTGCTCACCGCGCTTTACCTGTTGCGCGCGGTGGTTATCGTGCTGTTCCTGTGGCTGCCGGTGACGACCACATCGGCCTACCTGTTCGGCATGGCCATGGGGTTCCTGTGGCTGTCGACGGTGCCGTTGACCAACGGTACGGTGGCGACCTTGTTCGGCGTGCGCAATTTGTCCATGCTCGGTGGCATCGTATTCCTGTTCCATCAGCTCGGCTCGTTCCTCGGCGGCTGGCTGGGCGGGGTGGTGTATGACCGAACCGGGAGTTATGACTTGATCTGGCAAGTGGCGATTCTCTTGAGCCTGCTGGCGGCTGCGCTGAACTGGCCGGTGCGCGAGCGTCCGGTTGCACGCCTGCAAGCTGCTGCGGGCGCGGCATGAGTCGATTCTGGCCGCGTATCGTCATCACCGCACTCGGCGCCGCATTGCTGGCGCTGGTGTGGTGGGGCTGGCATCAGGGTGGCCTGGCGTTGATGCAACTGGGCATGAGCATTTGCTAGAACGTGGCGCGGCGAGTAACGTCGAAGTCTGACGAATGCTCAAGGATGCTCGAGATGCTGATGCGCTGGTGTGCTGTTCCCGCGTTGCTGGTGGCGTTGACTGGCCTGGCCCACGCTGCGGATTGCCCGGAAGTGTTGCAAGGTTCGCTGCCGAAGTTGCGCGCCAAGGAATCCATCGATCTGTGCAAGCAATACGCCGACAAACCGTTGGTGGTGGTCAACACCGCGAGCTTCTGCGGTTTCGCGCCACAGTTCGAAGGCCTTGAGGCGCTGCATAAGCGCTACGAAGGGCAGGGGCTGGAAATGCTCGGCGTGCCTTCCAATGACTTCAAGCAAGAGTCCAAGGACAGCGCCGAGACCGCCAAGGTCTGCTACGCCAACTACGGCGTGACGTTCGCCATGACCGAACCGCAGAAAGTCCGTGGTGACGATGCCACCCATATGTTCCAGGTACTCGCTGCGCAAAGCAGTGCGCCGAAGTGGAATTTCTACAAGTACGTGATTGATCGCCAAGGCAAGGTCATTGCCAATTTCTCCAGCCTGACCAAGCCCGATGATCCGGAGTTTATTGCCGCGATCGAAAAGGCCATCGCCTCGAAACCTTTGAAACCCTGACGCAATCCCTGTAGGAGCTGCGGCACGCTGCGATCTTTTGATCTTAAACGTCAAAATCAAAAGATCGCAGCGTTCCGCAGCTCCTACAGAGTGTTGATCGCGTGCATGAAAAAGCCCCGCTTTCTGCAAAGAGAGCGGGGCTTTTTTGTGGGCGAGGGGTTAGCCTCGCCACGCAGCATCAGAAGCGGTAAGTAGCGCCGACACCGAAACCGTTTGCCGAGTTTTCATACTTGGCGTTGTAGGTCTGGCCACGATCGTTCTGATTGCGGATGTTGACCGACTCTTCTTTCAGGTACGAGTAGGCAACGTCGATGGTCAGGTCTTCGGTCGGGCTCCAGCCAGCACCGATGCTGAAGATCGTCCGGTCGCCAGTTGGAATACGTGGCGAGCGGTCGACGTTGTTGGTCGGCGACTGGTCGAAGGTCAGACCGGTACGCAGTACCCATTCCTTGTTCAGCTGGTACGAAGTACCCACGGCGTAAGCCCAGGAGTCGTGCCAGTTCTGGTCTTCGGTGATCTCGCCGAATTGACCGGCCAGCAGCGGCTGAACGCCCGAGTTCTCGACGGTGATTTTCTTCAGTTGGCTCCAACGGGTGAAGGTCGAACCGGCGTAGACGTTCCACTGATCGTTGATCGCCTGGGTCACCGAGAAGTCCACGGATTCAGGCGTGGTGATTTTCAGCGAAGCGTCGTACTTCTGGTTGGCGCCCAGACCGATTGCGCCCAGCACACCGTAGTTGACCTTGGTGTTGCCTTCGAGCTTGTAGTCGACTTTCGAGTGGTAAGTCAGACCCAGGCGAGTGGTGTCAGTGGCTTGCACCAGCACACCGATGTTGTAGCCCAGTGCAGTGTCGTCACCCTTGATCTTGACCTTGCCGTCCGGTGCTGCCTGGGTAATCGACAGGTTCGATTCCAGGGTGCCGTCGATGCGGTTGATGGTCGGGCCGAAACCGATCGACACGACGTCGTTGAACTTGTAGCTCACGGTTGGCTGGAAGGTGATGACTTGTACTTCGGACTTGCTGCCGAAGTAACGGCCGGCAAAGCCGTTTTCGTAATCGGTGATCAGGCCGAACGGTACGTACACGCCCAGGCCGAATGCCCAATGATCATCGATCGGCTTGACGTAGAAGCCCATAGGTACGGAGGTGAAGGGCACCATGTCGCCTTTGTTGCTGCCGCCGTTAGGGCTGGAGCTGGCGTCGCTGATATCGGTTTTTGCGTCGAGGAATGCAACACCGCCAGTGACTTGTTCACGCGTGATGCGCGACATGCCGGCAGGGTTGCCATAAACAGTGCTTGCGTCGTCGGCAGAAGAGGATCGCCCAGCGTAACCAGTGCCCATCCCGCTGATACTGTGTTCGTTGATGGCAAAGCCAGCTGCGAAGATCTGGGTGGATGCCATGGTAACGGCGAGGCTAAGGGTGGTTTTGAGCATTACTTTTTTCATTATTAGAACTCCTGGTGATCACCGGGGCGAAAATTACCAAGATTTTCGTCCCAGCGCTATAGTCCGTAAGCCTTGAGTTAGAGCGGTTTTGTAGGACAATCCGACCAGATTCGCGACCTGTTGGCAGATCTTGTGAAACCGACGGGTCAGCAAGCGACCTGATTCAGCGGTGAAACACAGGTTTGCCAGGCGCAAGTGAAGTCACGCAGACGACCTTGGGGTTGGAAGGTCTGACGCCAGATACGCGCCATCCCGAGCAAATCATCCGGGTCGGGGAGGGTGGGGTTTTGTTCTTCTACCAGCAGCCAGGCGATGGCGGTGGCGTAACGCAGGTTGACGGTCAGTTCCAGGTGCGGGCCGCTCAAAAACGCATGTTGGCTGGCGAGGCCGCGCACCAGGCTGGCACGTTCGGGATCGAGGGCCAGATAGTCATCCCAGAGTGCCTGATGGCGATGCTCGGCAATGCGGTAGAGGCCGTGGCCACGGCGGTCATGCAGGGCAGACCCGAGGGCGGATTGGCTGGCGGCGATACCCAGCAGCAGGGATTCGGCGGTTGCGCAGTGACGTCCCAGATAAATCAACGTAGGACGGATCACGTAGCGACACAGTTCGCTGGCAGCGATACCCATAAAATCCTCGGATCTTGTTGTTGGGCGGCGATGCCTGAAGGGGGCCTTGGCAGCGGTGGATCGACTCAGGCTCGCCGAAAGCGGATCAAGCCGCTTGAGTTGAAGTGTAGTGTCATATTCACAACGTAAAGGCCTGTTTTTAAAATATTTCCGGCTTCGAGTTATAACCGTTATATCAGAAGGTGCTTAAGCGCTAACGGGCCAAAAGTGAAACATCAGGCAATAAAAAGCCCCGCAATTTAAGCGGGGCTTTTGCTTTTGCAGCCTTTTCGGCTTTCAGGCAACCAGTGCCTGACGGGTACGATCGATCACGGCCTGCAGCGGTTCTGCGCTGGAGTATTGATCGGGGTACAGACGCTCGCTGTGGCGGGCGATACCGTGTTCATTGACCAAAGTGAAGCTGAAGCAGCCTTTGCGAGCGGCCATGATCAGGCAGTTCATTGGAGCAAAAGCGTTGGTTAGGGTGCGAATGGCATCCTGAGTATGGATTTGAGTAGACATAGTTATTAGGTGTTCCTACAAATGACACGGATAAGAACCGTGCAACGTTAAAACGTTCCAGTGACGACGACCACCATTGGTCGAACGAAGAACCCGACTGGAACAAAGCAGCCAGTTTGAAGCGCTGATAAGTTGGCGCGCTTGGGCTGGCAGGTAGGTACTTAGGAGGGCAGGCAACACATCAAGGGCAAAGGTTCTGGGCCCGGGGTGAAGATCCTGATCAATTTGCAGGTTGGTTCGGTCAGAGTAAGTGGTCTTCGCAACACCCTTTGCATCATTCAAAGGCAGTGTCGTCGCAAGATTTACCTGGAAACCATCGAGGGGTCGCTCCCGCTTGTTCGGTAGGGGCTTCTTGGAAGAAGGCTGACCGTGGGGATGTGTTCGACCGGAATTGACTTTCAGCTTGGTACTAACGCCGCGGATAGTAACGGATCGAAATACACAAAGCAAACCCTGACTGAAAAAACATTCCATGAAGGGTAAACCCCTGTTTTCGTCAGTAACGGCTCGCCCCGTCCTGGCTCATTTTCTTGACCGTCGGTCGGTGCAGAAAATGTCATGAAGCCACGTCGCAGACCGGTTTATCCCCAGACTGACCGTCAAAATGACCCGAAAAAGCGCATCGATATAACCGGGTAACAGGTACTTGTGCACATTAGTTGCGCGAGCTGTAACGATACTGTCATACCAATCCTGACCCCGATGGCTGCCTGCATCGAAAGTTTAAGTCAATGAAAAACATCGCTTTTTTTTGTTGGTGAAAAAATCGTCAGTTTGACTGCGAGCCCCATTCCACAAGGCTTTGCGAGGGTTGAAGGGCGGTTGTCCACTGAGTTATCCACAGCTTCTGTGGATTGTCCCGAGCGCTTGCTCTAGCACGGGCGTGCCGGGTTGTTTTTCGACTTTACCTGTAAGAAAAAGAGAGTAGAGTGGCGCGCCTTCCGATCTGTCCCACAGTGCTTTATGAAGTTTCGCTCAGCATCAGACTCTGTTACCTCACAACACTCGCCTGTTACCCCACCCAAGCGCTTTTCCGTGCGTGTAGCTGAATGGCTGCTCGATAGCCCGCGCTTGAGTGACAGCCATAATGCCAAGCACCTCGCCGGACGCTTGCTCAAGCAACCGGCACGCGAAGGCGTGGTCGTTGCGCAAAGCCGTCTCGGCCAACTGATGTGCCGTGAGTGCGGCAATGCCCGGGACCGGCGCATCGGTCACGATCTTTTGCGCCAGGCGGCCCGTGCGGGCGACGTGCGGGCGCAACAAGAGCTGGGTCTGATTGAAGACTGAGCTGTCCATGCTCTGAAGCCTTGGTTAACTTTCAGACTTCATCGGATCGGCCGGAATCGCTATGGCTTTGGACCAGGGCGCGGCAATCTAGTCAGTCGTAGCGAGCAGCTGAAATTGTTCGGAAGAGCAAAAGATCGCAGCCTTCGGCAGCTCCTACATGGATCGCGTGCAGGGGCTGCCGAAGGCTGCGATCTTTTGCTTTTAGAGCGGCACATACCGACTCAACAGCGCCCGCAACGCCGCCGGTTTCACCGGTTTGGCCAGATAATCCAGCCCCGCCGCATGCACCTGCGCCACCATCTCCGGACGCCCGTCAGCACTGATCACCACCCCCGGCACCGGCTCGCCCAGCGTGGTGCGCAGCCACGCCATCAACTCGGTGCCGGTGTCACCGTGATCGAGGTGATAGTCGACCAGCGCCAATTGCGGACGTACGCCATCATTCAGCAACGCCGCGCATTCCTCGCGATTACGCGCCGTCCAGACCTGACAACCCCAGCGGCTCAACAGGCTGTTCATGCCGATCAGAATGCTGTCTTCGTTGTCGATGCACAGCACCCGTGCGCCACTCAACAACTTGCCATTCAGCTCGACGGCCGCAGTCACCGGCACAGTTTGCGTGCGGGCCAATGGCACGCTGACGCTGAACACGCTGCCACGCCCCGGCCACGAACGCACGCGCAAGGTGTGGCCGAGCACGCGACATAACCCATCGGCAATCGCCAGACCCAAACCGAGGCCTTTTTCGGCGCGGGTCTGGTGGCTGTCGAGGCGTTTGAACTCCTCGAAAATTACCTGCTGTTTGTCTTCGGGAATCCCCGGCCCGCGATCCCACACTTCCAGGCACAACTCGCCGCCACGCCGGCGCACACCCAGCAGCACCGGGCCCTTGGCGTAACGGAAGGCGTTGGTGAGGAAGTTCTGTAAAATCCGCCGCAGCAGTTTGATGTCGCTATCGATGCGCAAATGACTGCCGCGCACCCGGAAAGTCAGGCCTTGTTCCTGCGCCAGCGCCTTGAACTCGGCGCCGAGGGTGTCGAACAGTTCGTTGACTGCAAATGGCTTGCGGTCCGGGTTGATCTTGCCGTTTTCCAGTCGGGAAATGTCCAGCAGATCGCTGATCAGGTCTTCGGCCGAACGCAGCGAACTGTCGAGGTGCTGCACCAGTTTCTGCGCCTCGCTGCTCAAGCCGTCGTCCTGATGCGAGAGGGCGGCGGAGAACAGCCGCGCGGCGTTCAGCGGCTGCATCAGGTCATGGCTGACGGCGGCGAGGAAACGGGTTTTCGACTGGTTGGCCGCCTCGGCGGTGCCCTTGGCTTCGGTCAGCGCGACGTTGAGTTGCGACAGCTCTTGTGTGCGCTCGCTGACCCGTTGTTCGAGGCCTTCGTTGGCCTCGGTCAGCGCCTGCTCGGCTTCGCGGAACGCGGTGATGTCGGTGAAACTCATGACGAAACCGCCGCCCGGCATCGGGTTGCCGATCAACTCGATCACCCGGCCGTTGGGGAACAGTCGCTCAGAGGTGTGCGCGCGGCCCTGACGCATCCAGTGCAGGCGGCGGGCAACGTGGACTTCGGCTTCGCCGGGACCACACAAACCGCGCTCGGCGTTGTAGCGAATGATGTCGGCAATCGGGCGGCCGACGCTGATCAAACCGTCGGGATAATTGAACAGCTCCAGATAACGACGATTCCACGCCACCAGTTTCAGCGACTGGTCGACCACGCTGATGCCCTGGGTAATGTTCTCGATCGCACCTTGCAGCAAGGCACGGTTGAACTGCAGCACCTCCGAGGCTTCGTCGGCGATACGGACGACATCCTCCAACTGCATTTCCCGACCTTCGATGGCGGCTTTTACCACGGCGCGCGTCGAAGAAGCACCGAGCACACCGGCCAGCAACCGCTCGGTGTGGGCGATCCATTCGCTGTCGGCGTTCTGGTTGGGGTTGAAGCCTTTGCCCTGACGGTAAGCGAAGCGGATGAAGCTCTGGCGCGCACGTTCTTCACCGACAAAGCGTGCCGCCAGTTGCAGCAAGTCATCGATTTGCACCGCGAGCATCGAGCGTGCGCTCGGACGCGCGCTGATCTCCTGACCGATGAAACGTCCCGCCTGCCAATGCTCCGACACCCGCGTACGCGACAGCACCGAAACCCAGGCGAACAAGGTGAAGTTACCGGCCAGCGACAGCACCACGCCTTGGGTCAGCGGGGTGATCGGCAGGTTCAGCGGATTGCTGTGCAGCCACGCGAGCCCCGGAAAACTGCTCAGCGACCAGCCGAGACTGTGCGCCGCAATCGGCAGAATCAGGGTGTAGAACCACAGGAACGTACCGGCGGCGAGGCCGGCAAACACGCCGCGGCGGTTGGCCTGTTTCCAGTACAGCGCGCCGAGCATGGCGGGCGCCAGTTGGGTCACCGCGGCAAAGGCAATCTGGCCGATGGTTGCCAGGCTCGCCGTCGAGCCCAGCAGGCGATAGCTGACGTATGCCAGCAACAGAATCAGCACGATGCTGACGCGACGCACCGAGAGCATCCACTGGCGGAACACTTCGAAGGGGCGCTCGGCGTTGTTACGTCGCAACAGCCATGGCAACAGCATGTCGTTGGAGACCATGGTCGACAGCGCCACGCTGGCGACGATAACCATGCCGGTCGCCGCCGACGCGCCACCGATAAACGCCAGCATCGCCAGCGCCGGATGCGCCTGCGCCAGTGGCAGGCTGATCACGAAGGAGTCCGGCAGCACGTCGCTTGGCAGCAGCATCTGACCGGCGAGCGCGATCGGCACGACAAACAGCGCGGCCAGGGCGAGATAAGCCGGGAACACCCACTTGGCCAGACGCAGATCCTGCGGGTCGATGTTCTCCACCACCGTGACGTGGAACTGCCGAGGCAGGCAGATAATCGCCATCATCGCCACGCCGGTCTGCACCACCATTGACGGCCAGTTGATGGTTTCCTTCCAGTATTCCTCAAGGCGCGGGGCGAGCATGGCCTGATTGAACAAGTCGTCAAAACCGTCGTACAAGCCGTAAGTGACGAAGGCGCCGACGGCGAGAAAGGCGAACAGCTTGACCAGCGATTCGAAGGCAATCGCCAACACCATGCCACGGTGGTGTTCGGTGGCGTCGAGGTTGCGCGTACCGAAGACGATGGTGAACAGCGCCAGCACCAGCGACACGATCAGCGCGGTGTCCTGGGCGCGGGTGCCCATGGCGTCGGCACCGGCGCCGATCAACAGGTTTACGCCGAGGACGATGCCTTTGAGTTGCAGGGCGATGTAGGGGAGGACGCCGACCAGGCAGATCAGCGCGACGACCACCGCCAGCGATTGCGATTTGCCGTAACGCGCGGCGATAAAGTCGGCGATGGAGGTGATGTTCTCCTGTTTGCTGATCATCACCATTTTCTGCAGTACCCACGGCGCGCCGAGCAGCAGCAGGATCGGCCCGAGGTAGATCGGCAGGAATGACCACAGTTGTTCGGCAGCCTGGCCAACCGCGCCGAAGAACGTCCAACTGGTGCAGTAAACCGCCAGCGACAGGCTGTACACCCAGGCACGCATGCGCGGCGGCAAGGGCGCGCTGCGACGGTCGCCGTAGAAGGCGATGGCGAACATGATGGCCATATAGGCCAGGGCGACGGCGGCGATCAGCCCGGTGGACAACGACATGCAACACTCCCGACAGAAGACTCCCCGGCAGTCCTGCCCGGGCGGACAGTCTCGCATGCGCAGGGCGGTTAGTCAGTGTCGACCAAGGTCGTGGCGCGGCGGGGTGTCGCAGGGTGGTGCTCGAGCAAAACCCTGTAGGAGCTGCGGCACGCTGCGATCTTTTGATCTTGATTTCAAAGATCAAAAGATCGCAGCGTGCCGCAGCTCCTGCATGGAAATCGGGGTCAGTTCTGCTGCAATGCGATATCAATCAACCTGTGCAGTTCTTCCACCTCCAGCGCCGCCGCCGAAAACAGAATCCGGAACACCACCGGCGCGACCACCAGATTGATCAGCCGATCAACACTCGGCGCCACTTCATCGGGATGCCGCTCAATGATCGTCTGCAACTGCGCGCCAATAATCGTCACGCAATACCCCGGCGTCGCACTCGCCTGGACGTCGCGCATCATGTTGCGCCCGGGCTCGGAACTCATCTCATCGAGATACTGCTCGGCCCACGCGCGGATATCGCTGCGCAGGCTGCCGGTTTCTGCCGGCGCGCTGTCGGGGCGCATGCGGGCGAGGGCGACGTCGGCGAGCAACGCCGCCAGATCACCCCAGCGCCGATAAATCGTCGACGGCGTCACCCCTGCGCGGGCCGCGATTTGCGGGACGGTCACGGTGGAACGCTCCTGTTCTTGCAGAAGCGCGTGGACTGCCGAATGAATCGACTCTTGTACCCGGGCACTGCGGCCACCGGGGCGTAAACCTTCTTTAATAGCCATGCGGCAGACCTTAACACAAAGAATTTGCTTTAAGCGCGAAGCGGTAGCACACTCCGCAAAAGCAAAAAATTAGCTTTTGCGGAGTGTGCCCATGACCAGCCTTGCTTCCCATCGATCCAGCCTGTGGTTTCTGGCGATCACCTTACTGAGTTTTCTCGCAGCGTCCACGGCGCCGACGCCGCTCTATCATCTCTATCAGGATCAACTGCACTTCTCCTCGGCGGTGCTGACGCTGATCTTCGGCGTCTATGCACTGAGTCTGTTGGCGGCGTTATTAACAGTGGGGTCGCTGTCTGACCATCTGGGGCGCAAACCGGTGATCTTCAGCGCGGTGCTGCTCAATGCGCTGGCGATGCTGCTGTTCATCTATGCCGACAACGTGGCATGGCTGATCAGCGCGCGTGTCTTGCAAGGTTTCGCCACCGGCATGGCCACCGCCGTGTTGAGCGCGACGTTGCTTGACACCGACCGTCAGCAGGGGCCGTTGATCAACAGTGTGGCGCCGTTGTTGGGAATGGCGCTGGGCGGCATGGGCTGTGGCTTGCTCGCCGAGTTTGCCCCGGCGCCGTTGCAACTGACCTATTGGTTGCTGCTCGGATTGTTTGTGTTGCAGGGGATTTACGTCTGGCGTCTGCCGGAAAGCGTCACGCCGCAAGCTGGCGCCTGGGCATCGCTGCGGCCGACCCTGCATGTGCCGGTTCAGGCGCGCGCGACCTTGTGGAAAGTCCTGCCGTTGAACACTGCCACCTGGGCGTTGGGTGGTTTTTACGCGTCACTGGCGCCCTCGCTGGTGCGCACCGCCACCGGATCGACGTCGAACCTGATCGGCGGGGCGACGGTGGCGGCCTTGACCCTGACTGGCGCCCTGATGATCTTCACCTTGCGCAATCGCAGCGCCCGACGCTCGCTGCAACTGGGCGCGAGTTTGCTGCCGATCGGTCTGGTGCTGATTCTGCTGGGGGTGCACAGCGCCAGCCTGACGTTGTTCTTTGTTGGCACGCTGGTCGCCGGTTGCGGTTTCGGCGCGGGTTTTCTCGGTGCGGTGCGCAGCCTGGTGCCGCTGGCCTTGCCCCATGAGCGGGCGGGGTTGATGTCGGCGTATTACGCACTCAGCTATCTGGCGTTTTGCTTGCCGGCACTGCTGGCCGGGTATCTGGCGCGCAACGTGGGTTTGCTCACGACCACCGACGGCTACGGTGCCGTGTTGATCGTGCTGGCGGTTGGCGCGCTGCTGCTCAGCCTGCGTCCAGCCCCCGCCAAGGTGTGCAGCGCTCCATAAGCATTGCGGTTTCGGTTAGCCTTGCTCAGCCTTCTCCTCACGGATCGATTCATGAAGATTATTCGCAGCAAGACCTTCACCGCCGACCGCGCCTGGGGCGCGCTGGACATCGCCAACATGAACGGCATCACCACGCGTCTGCACTGGACCGATCAGCCATACAAATGGCACGTCAACGATGGTGAGGAAGTGTTCGTGGTGCTCGACGGCCAAGTGCTGATGCACTATCGAGAGCAGGGCGAAGAAAAACAGGTGCAGATGGGCGTTGGCGACATCTTTCATGCCTCGATTGGCACCGAGCATGTCGCCCATCCGCAAGGCGTGGCGAGGATTCTGGTGATCGAGTCCGAGGGCAGCGTCTAAGCGCTTATTGGTAAAACAGATAACAGTTAGAGAAATTACCCGTTATATAGATATTCGATTCAGTTCTACCATGAACTCAACCTCACCCGAGGACAGGAGTTCATGATGATTTGCCCCAACAGCAGCAAACCCGGCATCAAGCCGCTCAGCCAGCTTCAGCACCCGCGTGAAGTTATCCGCCAATTCACGCCGAACTGGTTCGCCGCGACCATGGGTACCGGCGTGCTGGCGTTGGCCCTGGCGCAATTGCCAGTGGCAATCCCTGGCATGCACGTCGTGGCCGAAGGGCTGTGGTTGTTCAACATTCTGTTGTTCTGCCTGTTTACCGCGGCGTATGCCGCTCGGTGGATTTTGTTCTTCGATGAAGCCCGGCGGATTTTCGGGCACTCCACCGTGTCGATGTTCTTCGGCACCATTCCCATGGGCCTGGCGACGATCATCAACGGCTTTCTGCTGTTCGGCCTGCCGCGTTGGGGCGACGGGGTGATTCATCTCGCCGAAGTGCTGTGGTGGATTGATGTAGCCATGTCGCTGGCCTGTGGCGTATTGATTCCCTACATGATGTTTACCCGACAAGAACACAGCATCGACCAGATGACCGCCGTCTGGCTGCTGCCAGTGGTGGCGGCAGAAGTGGCGGCGGCCAGCGGTGGTTTGCTCGCGCCGCACCTGACCGACGCCCACTCGCAACTGGTGGTGCTGACGACGAGCTACGTGCTCTGGGCTTTTTCCCTGCCGGTGGCGTTCAGCATTCTGACCATCCTGCTGCTGCGCATGGCGCTGCACAAACTGCCCCACGAAAACATGGCCGCCTCAAGCTGGCTGGCTCTCGGCCCGATCGGCACCGGCGCGCTGGGCATGTTGCTGCTGGGGGGGGATGCACCGGCAATCTTTGCTGCCAACGGTTTGCCGGGGGTCGGTGAAATCGCTGCGGGCCTGGGCCTGGTGGCCGGCATTACCTTGTGGGGCTTCGGCTTGTGGTGGATGTTGATGGCGCTGCTGATCACCGTGCGCTATCT
Organism: Pseudomonas sp. GM80; assembly: GCF_000282515.1. GTDB lineage: Bacteria > Pseudomonadota > Gammaproteobacteria > Pseudomonadales > Pseudomonadaceae > Aquipseudomonas. The sequence goes on along the minus strand of NZ_AKJD01000024.1, from coordinate 12,463 downwards.
GCGTGACGGCATCCCGTTCAACCTCGGCTGGTGGGGCTTCACCTTCCCGCTGGGCGTGTATTCGCTGGCCACGCTGAAACTGGCGAATGTTCTCAACCTGACGTTTTTCAGCGTGTTCGGCACCGTGCTGGTGACGTTGCTCGCGGTGATGTGGCTAATCGTCGGCAAACGCACCGTGCAAGGTGCTTGGCGCGGCGAGCTGTTTGTCTCGCCGTGCATCGCAGGTTTAAAGAAATAACCTGAAAAGTTTAGGTAAGGTGTGGCCTGAATCTCGGTTTGAGATTCCAATAAGCACTACCCAGGCCCTTTCCAAGCACAATCAGCTAAGCACAATCAGGGAAACACGGAAGATGAGTCACCCCTCACAGTTCAACCTGCTGCGCACTCGGCGCTTCCTGCCATTTTTCATTACGCAGTCGCTCGGTGCGTTTAACGACAACGTGTTTAAACAGTCGCTGATCCTGGCGATTCTTTATCGGCTGGCCATCGAGGGTGATCGTTCGATCTGGGTCAACCTGTGTGCGTTGCTGTTTATCCTGCCGTTTTTCCTGTTCTCGGCGCTGGCCGGGCAATTCGGCGAAAAGTTCGCCAAGGACGCGTTGATCCGGGTCATCAAGCTTGCGGAGATCGCCATCATGGCGATCGGCTCCGTCGGTTTCCTCTTCGATCATCTGTCGTTGATGCTGGTGGCGCTCTTCGCCATGGGCACGCACTCGGCGCTGTTCGGGCCGGTGAAGTATTCGATCCTGCCGCAGGCATTGCGCGAGGATGAGCTGGTCGGTGGCAATGGTCTGGTGGAGATGGGCACGTTTCTGGCGATCCTCGCCGGCACCATCGGCGCCGGGGTCATCATGTCCTCCACGCACTATGCGCCACTGGTTTCCGGTGCCATCGTCGGCATTGCAGTGCTCGGTTACCTGGCCAGTCGCAGCATTCCGCGCGCGGCAGCGGCGACCCCGGAAATGCGCCTGAACTGGAACATTTTCAGTCAATCCTGGGCCACGCTGAAACTTGGCCTGGGCCAGACGCCTGCAGTGTCGCGCTCGATTGTCGGCAACTCGTGGTTCTGGTTTGTCGGGGCGATTTACCTGACGCAGATCCCGGCGTACGCCAAGGAGTGGATGCACGGCGATGAAACCGTGGTCACCTTGATTCTGACGGTGTTCTCGGTGGGTATCGCCCTCGGTTCGATGCTCTGCGAGAAGCTTTCCGGGCGTAAGGTCGAGATCGGTCTGGTGCCGTTCGGCTCGTTCGGCCTGACGGTGTTCGGCTTGTTGCTGTGGTGGCATTCCGGCGGTATTCCGGACAGCGTCACTGGCCACAGCTGGACCGAAGTGCTGGGCTTTGTGCACACCTGGGCGGTGCTGATCGACATTCTCGGCCTCGGCATTTTCGGCGGCTTCTATATTGTGCCGCTGTACGCGCTGATCCAGTCGCGCACCGCCGAGAACGAGCGGGCGCGGGTGATTGCCGCCAACAACATTCTCAACGCACTGTTTATGGTGGTGTCGGCCATTGTTTCGATCGTGCTGTTGAGCGTGGTCAAACTGTCGATCCCGCAGCTGTTCCTGGTGGTCTCGCTGCTCAACATCGGCGTCAACGCCTACATCTTCAAGATCGTCCCCGAGTTCAGTATGCGTTTCATGATCTGGCTGCTCAGCCATTCCATGTACCGCGTCGAGCATCGCAACCTTGAAGCTATTCCTGATGAGGGCGCGGCGCTGCTGGTGTGCAACCACGTTTCCTTCGTCGATGCCTTGTTGATTGGCGGCGCGGTGCGTCGGCCGATTCGCTTTGTCATGTACTACAAAATCTACAATCTGCCGGTGCTGAACTTTATCTTTCGCACAGCGGGGACTATTCCTATCGCGGGGCGGCAGGAAGACATCCAGATCTACGAAAAGGCTTTCACCCGGATTGCTCAATACCTGAAGGACGGTGAGCTGGTGTGCATCTTCCCGGAAGGCAAGTTGACCGCAGATGGCGAGATCAATGAGTTCAAGGGTGGGCTGACGCGGATTCTCGAAGAGACGCCGGTGCCGGTGATTCCGCTGGCATTGCAGGGGCTGTGGGGGAGCTTCTTCAGTCGCGATCCGAACAAGGGCTTTTTCCACCGGTTGTGGTCGCGGGTGACGTTGGTGGCGGGCGCGCCGGTCGACGTTGAAGCGGCGGAGCCGGCGAAGTTGCAGGGGTTGGTCGGGGAGTTGCGCGGGGGGGTTAGATAGTCGCTGATTGTGTTGGCCTCATCGCTGGCAAGCCAGCTCCCACAGTGATCTTCAGTGGACACCTTATTTGTGTACACCAAAGAACCTGTGGGAGCTGGCTTGCCAGCGATGGGGACAGAGGCCTAGGCGCTGACCTTAAGCCCGATCAACCCGGTAATGATCAACGCCACGCTGGCCAGCCGAATCAACGCCATCGACTCGCCAAACAGGATGATCCCGGCAATCACCGTGCCCACGGCACCGACGCCGGTCCAGATCGCATACGCCGTGCCCAACGGCAATTCCTTCATCGCAAGGCCAAGCAAGCCAAGGCTGATGGCCATGGCCGCAACGGTCAATGCAGTAGGAAGTGGACGGCTGAAACCGTCGGTGTATTTCAGGCCGACGGCCCAGCCGACTTCAAACAGGCCGGCGAAAAACAGAATGATCCAGGACATGAAAGACCTCCATCGATTGACGGGGTCGTCCCCAGATTAATGACTCGATCGAGCCGCAGGGTCGTCCCCGCGTTGCGCAACAGTTTGACCAGCATTAATCCGGGGATCAAGTTTGCCCTCAGTCGGCGGCTTGTTGCGCCAGCGCTTCGCGGTCTTCCTTTTCACTCATGCGGCGGAAGTACGTCGAGAGCAACGCTCCGGAAATGTTGTGCCAGACGCTGAACAGCGCACTCGGCACTGCCGCCAATGGCGAGAAATGCGCACTGGCCAACGCGGCGCCCAATCCCGAATTCTGCATGCCGACTTCCAGCGCCAGCGATTTGCGTTGAGCCAATGGCAGTTTGAACAGCCGACCGGTGAAGTAACCCAGCAGATACCCGAAGCTGTTGTGCAGCATCACCACGGCCATGATCAACAGGCCGGATTCGGCGATTTTTGCCTGGCTGGCCGCGACCACAGCGGTCACGATAATAACGATGCTGACCACCGACACCAGCGGCAACACGTCCACGGCATGACGAACCTTGTCGCCGAGCAAGCGCTGGGCAACCACGCCGAGAATGATCGGCAGCAGCACCACTTGCAGGATTGACCAGAACAGCTCCATGAACGACACCGGCAACCACGCCGAAGCCAGCAGCCAGATCAGCGCCGGGGTTAGCAGCGGAGCGAGGAGGGTGGTGACGGCTGCGATGGCCACCGACAACGCCAGATCGCCGCGCGCCAGCCAAGTCATCACGTTGGACGAGGTGCCGCTTGGGCAGCAGCCGACCAGAATCACCCCGACGGCGATTTCCGGGGGCAGGTGAAACACCTGGCAGAGCAACCACGCCACGCCGGGCATGATCACGAAATGGGCAACCACGCCCAGCGCTACACGCCATGGATGGCGGGCAACGGCAGCGAAGTCGTCGAGTTTGAGGGTCAGGCCCATACCGAACATCACCAGCCCGAGCAGCGGCACTATCGCGCTTTTCAGGCTGAGGAACCATGTCGGTTGCAGGAACGCGATGACCGCGAAAATCAGAACCCAGTAAGCGAAGGTATTGCCGACAAAGCGGCTGAGTGCAGCCAGTGCGCGCATGGCTTGTTCCTTATTATTGGTTACACCAAAAAACACTGTGGGAGCTGGCTTGCCAGCGATGGCGGCGTGTCAGACTCCATATAAGCCATCTGTAACACCGCTATCGCTGGCAAGCCAGCTCCCACATTTGAACCGGTTCCTTCATCAGGAACTGGTTGGCGTTAGATCCCCTGCGGAGTCTCTTCCCCACCCAACGCTTCCACCAGCGCCGGGAGGAAGTCGCCGAACGTCAGCATCATCAGCGTGAAGCTGGCATCCAGTTGCCCCAACGCTTCATCGCCGCCGTCCTGTTCCGCCTGATCCTGCAACAGATCTTCGAACTTCAGGCGCTTGACGGTCATCTTGTCATCAAGCATGAACGACAGCTTGTCCTGCCAGGCCAGCGACAATTGAGTCACGACTTTGCCAGTGCTCAGGTGCAGCTGGATTTCTTCGCTGGTCAGGTCCTGACGCTTGCAACGCACAATACCGCCGTCTTCGTGGGTGTCGCGCAGTTCGCACTCGTCCAATACATAGAAGTCGTCGGCGGTTTTTTGCGTGGTGACCCATTCGGTCATGGTCGCGGTTGGCGACATTTTCACGGTCAGCGGGCGGACGGGCAGGGTGCCGATCACTTCGCGCAGGGTCGACAGCAGGTCTTCGGCGCGTTTCGGGCTGGCCGAGTTGACCAGGATCAGGCCCTGTTTCGGCGCGATGGCGGCGAAAGTCGACGAGCGACGGATAAACGCGCGCGGCAGGAACGCCTGGATGATTTCATCCTTGATCTGATCGCGTTCCTTTTTATAGACCTTGCGCATCTGCTCGGCTTCGATCTCTTCGACCTTTTCCTTTACGGCGTCACGTACGACGCTGCCCGGCAGGATGCGTTCTTCTTTGCGCGCGGAAATCAGCAGGAAGTCACCGCTGACATGCACCAGTGGAGCATCTTCGCCTTTGCCGAACGGCGCGACGAAACCGTAGGTGGTCAACTCCTGGCTTGCACATGGACGCGCCAGTTTGGTGGCCAGTGCAGTTTCCAGCGCCTCGGCATCGACAGGCAGGTCTTGGGTCAGGCGATAGATAAGCAGGTTTTTGAACCACATGGGGTGAGTCTCTCCTTTATACAAAGGGGGGCATTATTGTCTTCGCCGTCTAATAGGCCAACCCTTCTCTAAGCCTTTGGAAGGCCTGAGAAAATTATTTAAAAAAGTGCTTGCCAGAGGTTGGGTCGCTCCGTAGAATGCGCGCCACACCGAAGCGAAGGGTGATTAGCTCAGCTGGGAGAGCGTCTGCCTTACAAGCAGAATGTCGGCGGTTCGATCCCGTCATCACCCACCATTCGTTTCAAGTGTTTAGCGCAGCGGTAGTTCAGTCGGTTAGAATACCGGCCTGTCACGCCGGGGGTCGCGGGTTCGAGTCCCGTCCGCTGCGCCATATTCGGTAACCTGGACCACTGAACGCCAGGTCACCACGGAAAAACCCGCCAAAGCGGGTTTTTTTCTGCCTCAAGGTTTGTACAGTTGTACCCGCGGGATGTGTCGTTTTACCGGTTTTCGGATTTATTTGAAAAAAACTTCAATTAAATCAACACTTTATGAAAACTTGTGGCATAATGCGTCCCGTAACGAAGCGAAGGGTGATTAGCTCAGCTGGGAGAGCGTCTGCCTTACAAGCAGAATGTCGGCGGTTCGATCCCGTCATCACCCACCATTCGTTTCAAGCGTTTCGCGCAGCGGTAGTTCAGTCGGTTAGAATACCGGCCTGTCACGCCGGGGGTCGCGGGTTCGAGTCCCGTCCGCTGCGCCATATTCGGAATCTGGAACACTGAACGCCAGAGTCCACAGAAAGCCCGCATAGTGCGGGCTTTTTGCTGTCTGGGGTTTATGAAATCTCAGATTTGATGCTGACCTGTGGCGAGGGGATTTATCCCCGTTGGCCTGCGCAGCAGGCCCAGATTTTAAAAGCGGGGGGCCGCTTCGCAGCCCAACGGGGATAAATCCCCTCGCCACAGGTTATGTGCATATTTTTTTAGTGCGCGGCATTCTGGCTGTGGCGATAGTCGCTCACCGCTTCATACACCGCTTTACGCAGACGATTGATCCCGCCAATCGGCCGATGCGCCTCGATACCAAACCACGGATTGAACGACAGGTTGTCGCACGCCAGATTCAGCGCCGGCGTATCGAAGTCCTGGGGCGGCAAAGTGATCCGCGCCACGGTTTCGAATGGCGAGTCTTCCTCGCGCCATTCAATGCTGGTGTCCTCGATCGGCATGTACTTGTGCGCATCCTGGCGCTGAATCTGCAGGACAAAACACGCCGGCACCCGATCCGCTGACAACTGCTGATTCAGAGCGCTACGCAGAAAATTCGGCAGATCGTGATTCTGTTTGGGCAACGCGTAGGCCGGGCAACTCTGCGGATCCGGCATCACCCGGAATTTCGCGTTGGCTTCTCCGAATTTGTACGGCGATACCGAAAAGTAAGTGGTCTGCGTCGGGCTGTCCGGCGGTGGTGCCAGCGTTGCCAGCGCAATAAACAAATGGCGGATCTGCCAGGTGCGCGGATCCCACCCCGGAAAAAACGCCGTGACCTTCTTTCCGTCAGCCTGCGCCGCCACATTCTGACGATACTCGGCGACATCGCTGACAAAGAAGTTCGCATGGCTGAACATCACGAAATCCTGTTCGCGGCGTTCCTCGCGATCCCCCAGCAACTGTTTACCCGGCACATCCAGCAATTTGATCGCCATGCCCCGAGCGTCGCGGATGCTGTCAAATTGCGGATAAGCGTTGCCATTCGACAGGCGAATCATCGCCTGCCAGGTTTTCCCCGGCTCACTGAACACGCCTTGGCGCAGCGATTGCGCGAGGTCCGGCAGCACGCGTACCTCAGCCCTCACACAACCATGCGCCTTGGCGTGTGCGTCGCGTAAATAACGCGTGCCTTCACGATGCTGATCGACGATGCGCACGGCGGTCTGGATCACATCTTGCGTCATTGCCGCCTCACCGGGCGGAATCTGCTCCAGCGCCGAAACCGGGCCGCGGTCATGCCAGGCAAACCAGGCCGTAGCGATCGCCCAGCCAAGCAGGCCAATGATGAGCAGGATCAACAAGGTTTTGCCCAGCAAGCGCCCCAGCCACAACCAGATCCGGGCGAGTAAAGGCAGTTCTTTCTTGAATGTCGGCAGGATCATGGCAATTGCGCCTCCAGCGGGCCGCCCAGCACTTTCAGGTATTCGAGCAGCGCCCAGCGTTCTTCCGGCTGCAGCAGTCTGCCGATCACCCCGTTGCCACGCTCGCCGGCACGGAACTCATGCCCGCTGTTGTGGTTGCCGCTGATGCGCGTATCGAACAGAAAACCATTGGTAAATGCCTCGGTGCGATAGCCCAGATGCCGAGGGTCATATTCGAAGTTGCCTTTATAGAAGGTGGTCGCGCGTTCATCCTGGGGCGAGAGCAATTGATAAAGGCTCGGCACCGACCCGTTGTGCAGAAACGGCGCGGTCGCCCAAATGCCCGCCAATGGCCGGGCTTTGTAAGCGACTTTTTCGCGAACGCCGATGGGCAAACCGAATCCGTCGAGGCCAGGCTTTTCCTGCGGTGTGACCTTGGCTTCGCGATAGGCGCGGTTTTCGACGAATGCGGTGACATACGCCAGGCCTTTAGCGACCGATAATTGGCTGAGATCCAGAGGTTCCTTGGGCGTTGGATGCAACTTCACATCCATTTTTTCCAGTTCGTTCAAGTCCCATTGCAGCGCGGAGAGGTCGAAGCGGTGGCTGGCAATGTTGTTGGCCGCGTTAGGATCGGTGCCGATGACGTCCAACGGCAGCATGTGCAAATGTTGCACCCAGCGTCCGCCTTCCTCGGTTTTGCGCGGCACGTGACAGCCCGCGCAGTTCTCGGCGAACAACGTACGACCTTTGCTGGCTAACGTCTTGTCCACGGCGCCCAACACGTCTTCCGGCCACGCGGGTGGCTGAAGTTTTTGCAGGGTCTGCTCAATCGTGTGCAGATCACGCACGCGGACGCTGGAGGGATAACGTGCTTCGCCTTGCAGCGGTTGGCCATTGGCATCGAAGAAATTCAAGGTGGCGCCGACACCCAGCGCCTCGCCGACATTGCGCGCCATTGGCTGCTGTGCCGAACCGTTCCACTGCACCCAGTCGAACGTCCACATGTCCCACAACTGCGGGTAATCCACTGGCGCGTTGGCCACGCGGTAGTTGGCGGGGGAGATCGCATCGCCAAACGTCGCGTTGGCAATTCGCCCGAATGCATCGGTACGGCCCGGGCCTTCTTCGGTCGGGTAGAGGCCGCGATGGGTGTCGTTCCAGGCGACCTTGAGGAAAGTATCGAGCGATTGTTTGAAGTCGTTGCGCAGTTGTTGATGGCGCGCGTCGTATGCATCGCCCAGGACCTGGCGGGCGAAGCGTTCGAATTTCCATGGGTTGTAATAAGTCGAGGTCAGACTGGCGACCAAGGCCTGTCCGAAACTGCCGCCACGTAGTGTAGGAACGCTGGACGGCAACACATGCTGCGCTGTCCCGCCGTCGATGCGCACGGCCTGACCTTTGAAACGCAGTTCGCCGGTGTGGCAAGCGGCGCAAGTTATGTCCAGATATTGCTCGGAACTGCCGGGATTTTGATGCCGGGCAAAGCCCACAGGCAGGTTGCCGGGGTTGTTCGGCGTGGCTTTCTGTTGCGGATCAATCAGAAAGCCGAAACGGGCCAGGTAATCGGGCGCGGCGAAACGTTGCTCGGAGAAGGGCAGTTCCAGCGCCTGGAACCACTCATAGCGCAGACCTTTGACCTGAGTGCCTTGGGGGGTGAAATAGTAGATCTGCCGTTCTGCTTCCGACCATTGGTTCAGGTAATGCACCTGTTCGGCGGGGGTATAGAAGGGCAGTTTCGGGTTGACGATGTAATACAGCACTACCGCCAGGACGATTCCCAACAGTACGACGATCAAAGCCAGAACACGGAATAAGAGGCGCAAGTTAAACATCCTTGTCGAATTGTTGCGCTGTTATGCCTGAGCCAAGCCTGATGCGGCAAGTGGCCATTACGTCAGATCGTGTACGAGGAAGATCAAGCTGCTGTCAGGGCAAGATGACAGAAGCTTCATCGTCGCTTTGCCCGAATGCGTTTTAATCCCTGAACTTATCGCCGCTTTACTGCTCTCATGCCGGTAGCCATTGGTCGTGGCGGCCTGATAAGCTCGCGGCTTTACTCGATTGCCCTTTCGGCGCATGAACAAGGAAATAGCATGAAACAGCATCGGTTGGCGGCGGCGGTTGCCCTGGTTAGCCTGGTCCTCGCGGGTTGTGATTCGCAGACCAGCGTAGAGCTGAAAACCCCGGCGCAAAAAGCTTCCTACGGTATCGGCCTGAACATGGGCAAGAGCCTTGCTCAGGAAGGCATGGATGATCTGGACTCCAAAGCGGTAGCCCAGGGCATCGAAGATGCCGTCGGCAAGAAAGAACAGAAGCTGAAAGACGAAGAACTGGTCGAAGCCTTCGCCGCGCTGCAAAAGCGTGCTGAAGAGCGCATGGCCAAGATGAGCGAAGAGTCGGCAACTGCCGGCAAGAAATTCCTCGAAGAAAACGGCAAGAAAGCAGGTGTAACGACCACCGCTTCCGGCCTGCAATACGAAGTGGTCAAGAAGGCCGATGGCCCACAGCCTAAGCCTACCGACGTAGTGACTGTTCACTACACCGGCAAGCTGACCAACGGCACCGTATTCGACAGCTCCGTCGAGCGCGGCAGCCCGATCGATCTGCCGGTGAGCGGCGTGATCCCGGGTTGGGTTGAAGGTCTGCAACTGATGCACGTTGGCGAGAAGTACAAACTGTACATCCCTAGCGATCTGGCTTACGGCGCGCAATCGCCAAGCCCGGCAATCCCGGCCAACTCGGTTCTGGTTTTCGACCTGGAACTGCTGGCCATCAAGGATCCAGCCAAAGAAGACGCCGCTGCTGCCAAGTAATCGGCCTCGGCTTCAACAACAACGCCTCGCTTAAGCGGGGCGTTGTTGCATCTGCACGTTGGCAAAGGTAAACAGAGCGAACGGATGCCGATCAGGGCAGTCATAGCTTTGAGACTGCCGGTGCTAGACGCACCAAGCCGCCAAGTCAATGAAATATTGGGGTTTTTTATGTGAGTAAAAAACGCCCGATCTGAGCGCAGCCCATATAAAACGGGGCTCTCAGCGCTGAAATGCAGCTCTGTTCACAAGGTTATCCACAATTTGTGTGGATAACATTTCAACGGGAGGAATAGATGAAAGCTCCGTGGAATTTCGCTCGATTCCTGCCCTTGGCCGGCCGCTTGCTGGCCCGTGGCCGTCTGCCGACCTTGCTGTTCGCCGTGGCCAGCAAAGGCGCCGCGCAGGGCAATCGCCTTGGCAAGCTCAAAGATGACCTGCGTCTGCTCCAGGCCTTGTGCCTGGCTTACTGGCGCGGCGAGTACCGCGCCATCAGTGGCAAAGCGCTGGTTTCGGTAGTGGCGGGGTTGATGTATTTCCTCAGCCCTGTCGATGCCATTCCGGATTTCATCCCGGTATTCGGCATGCTCGACGACATCGCCGTGCTCGCCTGGCTGATGAAAACCCTCGACGATGAACTCAATGCCTTCCGTCTCTGGCGCAAACGCCAGCAACCGGAGAAGCTCGCCGTGGTCGAGCGGTTGCCCGATACCCCTGAACAACTTCAACTTCAGGGCCCGAAAAAGCCCTGATTGTTGTAGTCCCTTTTACAGATAGATACCCCCCGCGACCTTAGCCGCTGTTAGGATTACACTTCTAGGGAAAAGTGCCGACTCGCTAAGTGTTGTTGTCCTACGGGGTAGTCATGGATATTCAGATAATTGCACGCGATGGCGAACCCGAATACGCGGTTCTGCCTTGGGCTCAATATCAGGCTCTATTGAAAGCAGCAGGTATCAACGCAACACCGTCGCAGCCGGCCCCAGCGCCGCTCGCGGCAGCACCGGAGCCGATTCTTCCGGGTCTGGATCAACTACGCAGTTTGCGCGAAGGGAAGGGCATCGCCATCGAGGCGCTGGCCCGCACGGTAGGCATCAGCCCGTCTTATCTGGCCATGATCGAAAGTGGCGAGCGTCTGCCCGACGCCGCGATTCGCCGCAGCCTGGCCTGGGAACTGACGGTGCCAGGTTGGAGGGATGAATCGTGAGCGTACGCATCAGTCGTCAACATTGGGACGGATTGCTGGGGGAACTTGATCAGGCGCGCCGTCAGCGCCATCTTCTGACATACCGGGCGCTGCTAGAGCGTTTGCAACTGCCGACACCGGCGATGCAAACCCTGACCGCCGCGCTCGAACATCTGGCAGCGCTGGATGCCAAGGCCGAACAGCCCTTGCGCAGTTCGCTGGTCATCAGCCAAGGTGCCAGTCGCCTGCCGCGCACCGGATTTTTTGAATGCGTTGAACGCCTGGGGCGTTTTTCCGGGCCGTCCGACGGCGTCGCCGCAGCCTCGTGGCATGCTTCTGAAGTGGTCAGAGTCTTCGAATACGAGTACCCGGAATCGGCGGAGGCCTGAGTGTTTTTACGACTCAAGGCGCGGGCCGTTTACTGGCTGGCCCGCAGGCTGTTTCACTGGTCATGGTTCGTCCGCCAACCACGCGGCTGGCGCTGGCTGGAAGGGCAGTTCGCGCGCATGGCCAACCTTGGCGATGTCGACGCGCAAAGCTTCTATGGGCACATCCTGACATTTCGCGGCGTTGGTCTCGGCGCGCGTGAAGAGGGTGTGCGCTTGCTGCGTCTGGCAGCGCTGGCAGGTGATGGCAAAGCGGCTTATCAGGTCGGCGTCATTTGTCTGGCCGGCAGCCCGAGCAAGGCCCCTGACCCTGACGAAGCGGCACGCTGGTGGAGCATGGCCGCCAAGGCCGGGCATCCATTGGCCGAACACAAACTGCAAGAGTTGAGCGCGCGCGACGCTGCGCCATAACAACTGGGTCTGTGTTTTTTAAACGCGGCGTGAGGGAAACCTCACGCCGCGTTTGCGTTTTTGCGAGGCTGTTTATCAGTTGCCGACTTTTTACAGATTAGTCCTACAGCCATCGCCTACTTGCCTGACTTCTTTCCTGATTGATCCCCCGCACAGTTCCCGCGCCTAATTTTTTTGCGCGAGGGAACGCTCATGCTCGACCGGATCAACCCGCCCATCACGCACGCAGACGTGCACTGATGGAAGCCATCGCTCGTATCGAGCAAGAACTCGACAGCTTCCCGGAGACCCTCAGCCTCTATCGCGAACAGCTCAAGCACTGGGCCAGCCGCACGGCGGACCAGCTCAGCCAGGCGACGGATCTACCGTCGCTGATGGGCATGGAGCGGGTCATCCGCTTCGGTGACAGCCGCACCGCTGTCAGCGTCGGCGACAACGATTTTTTCTCCAGCGTCTTCCAGTGCCCGCAGGGCGGGGAGATGGAGATCGAAAGCAAGTTCGAGTCGGTGTACGACATTGCGTTGGGCAATATCGTGGTCGATGTGGTGGCCGTGGAGAGCGGCGAGAGCACCCCCGTGACCCTTGATGCGCAAGGCAAGGGCACGTTCGTTGGAACGGTGGGCAAGTTCTATCGAGTGCATGTGCACAGCGAAGTGACGCCGACTCAGGTCGACGACTTGTTCAGCGCCTACGACGGCCTGACCGCCGAGCTGGATGACTGGCTGCGCAGCGAGTGGCAGGGGTTCAAGCCACAGTGGTCGCAGT
>NZ_AKJD01000023.1 GCF_000282515.1 Pseudomonas sp. GM80 | reverse complement strand
CGGGCGCCACGCCGCCGCAAGCCACCGCGCGCGTCGAGCACGACAACCACGCTTACCAGTTGGCCGACGCGCGTCAGCAGCGTTTTGCCCTGGACCGTGGCAGCAACGCGGTGGCCGTGGGCAGCGAGCGCTCATTCAATGGCCGTGGCATGTTGTTGGCAAATCCGCATTTCCCGTGGGTGGGCGGCATGCGTTTTTATCAGATGCACCTGACCATCCCCGGCAAACTCGACGTCATGGGCGCCGCATTGCCCGGCTTGCCGATGATCAATATCGGCTTCAACCAGCATCTGGCGTGGACGCACACCGTCGACTCGTCCAAGCACTTCACGCTGTATCGCCTTCAGCTTGATCCGAAAGACCCGACACGCTATCTGCTGGACGGTCAGTCGCTGCCGATGAGCAAGCAGACCGTGACTGTGCAGGTCAAACAGGCCGACGGCCAAGTGGTGCCGGTGGCGCGTGACGTCTATAGCTCGCAGTTCGGCCCGATTGTGCAATGGCCGGGCAAGCTCGACTGGGATAACCAGTTTGCTTACAGCCTGCGTGATGCCAATCTCGACAACGACCGTGTGCTGAAGCAGTGGTACGCGATGAATCAGGCCACCAGTCTCAAGGACTTGCAGGATTCGGTACACAAGATTCAGGGTATTCCCTGGGTCAATACCCTGGCCGTGGATGACCAGGGGCAGACGCTGTACATGAATCTGTCGGTGGTGCCGAATGTCAGCGTCGACAAGCTGGCCAAATGCAGTGACCCGCGTGCCGGTTTGCAGATGATCGTGCTGGACGGCGCCAACAGCGCCTGCGCCTGGGACATTGATCCGCAAGCGGCGCAGAAGGGTATTTATGCCGCCAGTCAATTACCGCAATTGCTGCGCAAGGACTTTGTCCAGCACTCCAACGATTCCGCATGGCTGGCCAACCCCGCGCAACCATTGACGGGTTTCTCGCCGCTGATCAGTCAGCAAGGCCAACCGCTGGGATTACGCTCCCGGTTCGCCCTTGACCGGTTGGGTCAACTGAGCAAAAAAGGCTCGCTGGCGGTGCAGGACCTGCAACAAATGGTCATGGACGATCAGGTGTATCTGGCGACGCTGGTGGTACCGGATCTGCTGAAGTTTTGCGCGGCTGGCCTGAGTGCCGACGCAGCGACATTGAAGCCTGTGTGCGCCAGCCTCAAAGCCTGGGATGGTCGGGCAAACCTCGATTCCGGCCTGGGCCTGGTGCATTTCCAGCACATCATGCAGGCGCTGCAGGAATCGCCGGATATCTGGAGCGTCGCCTTCGATCCGAACGATGCGCAACATACCCCGCGCGGTCTGGCGGTCAAGCAACCGGCCGTGGCACAGGCACTGCGCGAAGCGATGCTGGCCTCTGCCGAGTCGACCGGCAAAATGGGCCTCAAGGCGCAAACGCGCTGGGGTGATATCCAGGTGGTCAGCAGTGGTGGCCAACAGACGCCTATCCACGGCGGGCCGGGGACGTTAGGTATTTACAACGCGATTCAAAGTGTTCCGCGCGAGGATGGCAAACTTGAGGTGGTCAGTGGCACCAGCTACCTGCAAGTCGTGACGTTCGATGAAAAAGGACCGCATGCGCAGGGGCTGTTGGCGTTCTCGCTGTCCAGCGATCCAGCGTCGAAATACTCGCGTGACCAGACCGAGGCCTTTTCGAAGAAGCAGTGGAGTGTGTTGCCGTTTACCGAGCAGCAGATCCAGGCGGACCCGCAGTATCAGGTGCAGACGGTCGTCGAGACCGTGGATAAGGCAGGGAAAGTCGCGGCGCAATAACTGGATTGTTTCTACAGCAAGACCCGAGGGCCACATTCCGTCAAAGGAGGTGGCCTTCAGTTTTTTACCGGTTTTTGCGGCAACGAGTTGATGACCGGGTTGCCTTCCTTGTTGCGTGTCAGATAGACCGGCAGCACTTTGGGCAGGGAATTCACCAGATTGTGCAGCTCTTTGATGTTGTAGACGCCGCCAACCCGAATCGAGCCGGTACTGGTGTCGGCGAGCATCAACGGATTGTTCAGGTAACGGTTGATCAGCGGCAGCGCTTCATTGAGGGCCAGATTGTCCAGCACCAGTTTGCCACTGCGCCAGGCCAACGCTGTGTCGTTGGCGTAGGTCTGGCTGATCTGCGGCATGTAATCACCGTGCCTGTAACGGGCCTGCATCGACGGCCCGAGGCGCAAGCCATCGCCCGGCAGTGTGGCATCGCTGGTCACCAGTACCGAACCTTCAATCAGGTTCACCCGCACCTGATCTTCATACAACCAGACGTTGAACCGCGTACCGGTCACGCGAATCTGGCCTTCGCCTGCACGAACGATAAACGGGTGGGTCAGATCGTGGCTGACGGTGAAGAACGCTTCGCCTTTTTTCAGCGTGACGCGACGTTCATTCTTGTAGTTGCTGAAGGTCAGATCCGTATTGAGGTTCAATTCAAGTTGGCTGCCGTCACTCAGGGTCACCTGACGCACCGCAGCAGTGGCGGCGAAATGCTGATAGCTGTTGGGCAACCAGCCGAGATTCCAGCCGGTGTACGCCGCCAGTGGCAGCGCAAGCGCACAGACACCGGCAGCTACCGCATATTGACGCCATGGACGGGAACGCTGGCTGCCTGGCAGCACGACAGGCGCAGGTTCCGGGCGCGGCAGATGCTCGGCAACGTCCCAGATTTCCAGCATGGCCTCATACTCGAACGCATGCAGGGGGTGAGCGGCATGCCATTGTTCGAATGCGCGACGCTCTTCGTCCGTGCAGTCGGCGGCGTGCAGACGCATGCACCAATGCGCGGCGGCATCAGTGATCGCATCGTATTCGGCTTCCGATAGAGTGTCTTGGGTCATTGACTCGTCCTGATTTCGCACATTCTAACCTTGAGGGGAAGTTGCCGAGAACATCAGTCATGGCAATTAACCATCAAAGTGGAACTTATTTTTCGCTCTGACGCCCAAAAAGCAGGACGCCACTGACTACTATCCATAAATGGAGTGAAAAAATGATCAAAAGAACCTTCGCCGCCGTGATTGCCACTGCCACGTTGCTCAGTGCGGGTGCTGCATGGGCGGACAAGCCAGGTGCTGGCTGGATTACCATTGAAAAAGCCATCGAAACCGTCAAGACCAAGGCCGGTTACGTTGAAGTCTATGAAATCGAAGCCGACAACAATGGCTACTGGAAGGGCGAAGGGCGCAAGGCTGATGGCGTGGTCTACGAATTTCGCATCGATGGCGCTTCCGGCAATATCTTGAGGGATCAGAAGGACTGACCCGCGCTTCAAACCAACCAGCACATGCGCAGGCCAGGCCTGCGCATTTTTTTTGCCTGGGCTACGGCGAAACAGCCGGCACCGGATCGAGCTGCCTGCCCATCTCGCAAATCAGAAAGGCAATCGAATCGGCATTGCGCAAGATCGTCTCAATTCGCGGATAAGGCGTCTGTTGATCGAGGAATGCGTCGCGTGCCGCCGCCAGTGTGGGGCTCAGTGTCGCGTCGAGAATTTCCTTGCTGACATTGGACATTTCCGCGATCTGATCGAACCCGATCCACGACTGACGCTTGTCGCTCCAGCGGGAAAACAACTCTTGTCGCGGGGTCGCCAGAGACAGCGCCTCACGCTGGAAGGTCTGCTGGGAGTTTTTCATCGCCGCGCCCTGGCCGGTAATCGTTTCAATCAGATCGGTAAACGGTCGTCGGGCTTCCAGCGAGGCAATGTCGACGGCATTGCAACGTTGATGAGCGAATTCATGGATCAGAATGGACGCCTGGGCATGCCCGTCGACATTGAAAGGTTCGGTCAGCGAAGACTTGTACCAATCCAGTTGTTGGGCGAAGAATTTCTCGGTGAAATGCACCTTGCGATGCTCGTCATCATCGAGCACAAACGCGATCAGGTTGGCCTCGGGATATTTGTTCGAGCCGATGATGAAACGATCGGTGTTCATCAGATCTTCCGCAGGATCCACCAGCGCCGTACAGACGGGGACGATCGCGTTTTTCACTTTGCCGAGAAGCGTGCTGTCGACGGTGTTTACATCAAAAAACGACTTGAGGAAACGATCCAGACGCGTTCCGGGAAGGTCCCTTTTCAACTGCGCCAGATTGTGCAGGCTGTTGAACGCATAGTAGCGGGCCATATCGACGGCCTGGACCAACATGCGCGCCTTGTCCGGGTGTTTGGCGCGAATATCCTCCATACCGTGTGCTTCGATGTTCAGCACCAGTCGGCGTTCGCGGTCGGTCGCATACCGGTTGTACATTTTCGACATGGCCTTGCCGTAGTGGATGGTGTGCCGGTCCGGGTCCAGCACCAGTTGCGTGGCAGTTTTATGCAAACTGGGACCATAGGTACGGTCGTTAACCATTCGCCACACAACACCTGGTTTGTCGACACGGTAAACCTTGCCGGCAATGGCCGCGTAGGTGCGTCCGTCGTGGGTATTGAGGTAAGTCGCGCTTTCGGCGTCATGGCGCAGTTCGGACAATGCGACGGCTGTGGATTCGAACGATTGCAACTCGGTGCGTGACGGTGCCGTCGGATTTATCCGGGTGCGATGGACGGGCGCTGGAGAGATTTGCCGGGGCTGCGACGCGCTCTCCGCAGCGGTTTCAGCGGATTCCTCCATCGATAGACGACCCATGCTGATCATTTGCAGAGCACCGGCGATAAACGCCTTCAGCGCGCGTTTCCAGTGATGATCCTGCAAGGCTTCGGCGGAGTCCTTGAAGTCTTTGTAGCTTTGCCAGAGAAATGACACGTAGGCGAGTTTGCCCGGCAACAGGCCGGAGATCAGTTTGATGCCATCGCTGAAGAGGTTTTTGGCCGCCTCCCAATCCGCTTGGGCAGTACGTTGCACTTGACTGGCGAGCAGGTGCGGCAAGAGGGCGATGTTGTCCTGGTACAAACGGGACAGGAAATGGTTGTCGACGGCATTGACCGATAACGTCATTTCGCTGGCTTCGCCGACGCTCGACGCTAATAAACCGCGCAACGATGCTTGCTGATGTTCGGGCGAGCGTCGAATCAGCAAATCCTGCAGTGAGCCCGGCGTATTCAGCGCGCTGATCAGATCGGTCTCGCTGGCGAATTCGCGAAACGCCTCCTCGGCATAGGGTGTGTAGAGCACGGTTGGGCCAGGTCGCGATGAGTCGATCACGTACATTGCCAGTGTTTCCACCGGTGCAGCGCCGGGCGTCTTGATCAGTGCCAGCGGCGATACGCGCGCATGAGCGCCCTCGACGCTGGCGCGTGCCTTGCCATCCGGCATGTCCAGCACCTGGCTGATCAGGTCGTAGGCCTGCTCGGACAAGCGCTGTTGCAGTTTCAATGCGTGGGCATGTTGCAGCAGTTGCCAGGGAACTTGTCGTAAGAAACGCTGCTTGCGCACAGCGGCCTGTGGGGTGTTTTGCGAAAGCGTGTCAGTCACCGTCTTGGCGTAGACAGTCGGGATGGCGAGGGACAAGAGCATCTGGCGGACAGCCTGTTGATCCAGGCCGGCCGGTAATGCCTGCGAGGTGCTTGAGGCCACTTTGAAGCCAGTGCCCTGGGCGATGTTGACGTGGTTCAAGGCGAATTCGACCAGGTTGCGTGCCGGCCCGACGAGCGCCAGATCAGGGGTGATTTCGATCTGTAGCGGGTCCAGATGACGCCCGGCAAATCGAGCTTCCAGCAACGATTGCAGCGTCTCACGTACATAGCGGGCCAGGGGGGCAATACCGTGCAGGTAGTCCTTGTCATCGATAACGCTGTTGCGCCATTGCTCCAGCAGTTCGAGGTGGCGTTGTTGCTCGGCAAGCGGCGCCATGCCCAGCCATGCCGGAAGTAATTGTTGTTGCCGGATGGCCTGGGCAAGGTCGGTGGCCCGCTGCAGATTGGTTTCGAGCAGATTGTTTCTCAGAACAGACAGTGCCTGAGTCATTTGTGCATGATCCGGCAGGCGCTTGCGCAGTTGTTCGGCACGAGCGAGATAGAGCTCGATCGCCGATTGCATGCAGGCATCCAGTACATTGCCTTCGATCAACTGCAACGGCCCTAACGAGTATCGGCGGTGGAGCATTTGTGGATAGGCGCGCAGGTTCTCCAGCAACGCCAGTCGTTGAACGCTGTCCTGAAGTCGCTGGTTCAATGCTTTTCGAGCACTGACAATGCTGTCGAATGCCTGAAGTCCCAGCGCGGGTGTCCACAGCATCACCCGGCCGGAGTGCTCCGTATCGAGTCCGCCGCGCTCAGTCAGAAGAACACACTGATCGAGAGGCAATGGGTTGTTCTCCCCGGACACGTTCACCGTCAGGGACCAGGCGTCCGGGCGAAAACCGTTGAGGGAACGTCGATCCTTGCGTGTCGGCTGGTCAGCATTGAACACCGCATCGACAATTGCCCGCTGGGGGCGTTGCAGCGTGCCGTGGATGACCCTGAGTTCTGCTTCGCCACACACACCCACGAACAGTGCATGCGCCAGCCTTGCTTTCATGTTCTCCAGATAGGCCCGCTGATCAGTCGCGGGCGATAACGGTTGGGCAGCGAATTCGGCGGCCAGAAGGGTTTTGACGTCGTCGAACGATTTGATCGCAATCGTGGTTTTGTCGGCCAGTACCTGCGAGGGTTGCTGATGTCCGAGCAGTATCGGGCGGGTACTCCAGCGTTCGAAACTGTCGAGCGTCAGCAACTGCTCGTGGAGCATCGTGCGGATATCCAGCGCCTTGTCGCAGAGGGCATGTGCGTCAACGGCACCATCGCTGTGGCGGAACACCTGCAACGCGTAGTCGACGTTACGCCGTTGTTTGGTCAGGATGAATTCAAACAATACTTTGAAAATCTCGCCGGAAATGACTTCGCCCGTTACCTGCGGGTGATCGAAACCGATGAAACGGTTGCGTTCCTCAAGATTCAACAGCCCGTACAGTTCGTCCTCGTGACCGGCACGCTTGA
This sequence comes from Pseudomonas sp. GM80, assembly GCF_000282515.1. GTDB lineage: Bacteria > Pseudomonadota > Gammaproteobacteria > Pseudomonadales > Pseudomonadaceae > Aquipseudomonas. Next base: position 4,396 of record NZ_AKJD01000023.1, on the reverse strand, counting down.
ACTTGCTCAGCAGGGTTTGCTTGAGATCCGAGTAATCCCTGAGTACTTGCAGGCCGTGGGTCGGTGTGTACAGGTAGGCGTTGGTGTGGCTGATCATCAACGAGCCCGCCAGTTCGACATAGTTGGCCTGGTACTCCCACATGCGCACGGTCTCGATGGTGGGCAGACGAGAGACTGTCGGCAGCGGTTCTATCATGGCGTGCAAGGTCGTGAACTGTGCAGCATCAATGATATTGGTTTCTCGTTTGAGCAACAGGTCGGCGCGGGCCTGATCTTCAAGTGCCTGCGCAAAAAAATCGCGACGCGTGGAACCCTCTGCGCAAGGCGACCGCCAGTACATTTCAAGGCGCTCGAACAGCAGCACGGTCAATTTACCTGCAGCGCTGATAACGGCGTTCTCCCACTGCGCCTGATCTGCCAGCGCCGGCGGTTGCGCCGGATTGGAATACTCGTGCAGTGAGCCTTGCGGCCATTTTCCGTGTCGGTAATACATCAGCACGGCGTCGCTCAAACTCAGGACGTCGAGCCAGTGTCGGGTCATACCGAGATCAGGACTGAGGTAAAAACTGACGCGCGTGTGACGCTGTTGCACCCCGGGGAATGCGTCACGGAGCAACCCTTGCAGGACGTGCTCGATCATTGAAGCGAGGGAGGGGAGTTGCTGCAGTTCAGCCAGCATCGCTTGCGCATTTACCTGCTGGGCTTGAGTGATGCCTGCCCGCTGGTTGTCGAATATATCGTCGCCGATGCTTTGAAAACTGATCTGAAGGTCATCGGCTTCCAGCAGCTGCCGGCGTTGACTGATCGGCAGGAACGCCAATAAACGTTCGGCGGTGCCCGGCGTATCGAGGCGTTTTTTCAGCTGTTCCTTGAGGTCGGCGCGGCTGTGGTGCTTTTTGATGCCTTCATAAGGTGTGTAGAGAATCTCGCCGCCGTCATCCGGGGTCGCACCGAGGGTAAAACAGCCGGCCAATGGCACGGCGGGCAGGCCTGTGACGCTGAGCAGGATGCGCTGCGCCAGCATCGGCGGGATCTGTTGGCTACGTAGCGCTTGTGTGGCCAGTTGGGTGTGGGCCAGCCAGTCGAATTCCTTGTGTGACAACCCATGCGTTCGCCTTAGCTCATTCCAGAGACCGGGCGAATTCAGGGTTTCGGGAAACAACAACGGAGAAACAGCTGCAGACATGATCGAGTCTCGACGGGGCGCGTTGCAGCGCCGATAGATTGAGGCTCTAGGTTATGAGTCGCAGGGGGCCGGCAGGTGGTACATAGTTACCGCACGCAGCCGGGCGCAATGTGCCAATCTGTGACGCCGTTGCCCCGGCCTGTCGTGTTCGAGGGTTGACACGTTGCCTTGGCGGCGTGATTAATCGGTTCGCGAGTTCGTACGCTGTTGTTCCCTCCAATAATTAATCTGGAGCTTCAGATGTCTGCGCCATCCGATCCTGTGTCGTCTGCTGTCTCATCAACGCTGTCGCTGGCGGCGTTGACGCAACTGCTTGAAACGATTTTTCTGCGCCACGGTACGTCTGCCGCCGTCGCCCGATCGCTGGCCGCCAATTGCGCGGGTGCCGAACGTGACGGTGCTCACAGCCATGGCGTGTTCCGCATTCCCGGTTATGTGTCGACCCTCAACAGCGGCTGGGTCAACGGGCAGGCAGTGCCGCAGGTTGAAGATGTCGCCTCGGGGTTTTTGCGGGTCGACGCTGCCAACGGCTTTGCCCAGCCAGCACTGGAGGCGGCACGGCCATTGTTGGTGGAAAAGGCCCGCAGTGCCGGCATCGCGGTTCTGGCCATTCGCAACTCGCATCATTTCGCCGCGCTGTGGCCGGACGTTGAACCTTTCGCCGAAGAAGGTCTGGTGGCCCTGAGTGTGGTCAACAGCATGACCTGCGTGGTGCCGCATGGCGCCGACCGGCCGCTGTTCGGCACCAATCCGATCGCTTTCGCCGCGCCACGTGCGGGGGCTGCGCCGATTGTCTTCGATCTGGCTACGAGCGCCATTGCCCATGGCGATGTGCAGATTGCCGCGCGTAAAGGCGAGCGTTTGCCGGCCGGGATGGGCGTCGACAGCCTTGGTCAGCCGACGCAGGACCCGAAAGCGATTCTGGAGGGCGGTGCGTTGCTGCCGTTCGGCGGTCACAAGGGCTCGGCCCTGTCGATGATGGTTGAGTTGTTGGCGGCGGCGCTGACGGGGGGCAATTTCTCTTTCGAATTCGACTGGAACAATCATCCCGGCGCGAAAACCCCGTGGACCGGTCAATTGCTGATCGTGATCGATCCGAGCAAAGCCGCCGGGCAGAGTTTTGCCGAGCGCAGTCATGAACTGGTGCGGCAGATGCACGGCGTCGGGCTCAAGCGCCTGCCGGGTGATCGTCGACATTTGCAGCGGGAAAAATCTCTGGAGCGAGGGATTGTGCTGGAGGCGCAGACCCTGGAACAACTTCAGCACCTGGCAGGATTTTAAGCGATTCACTCGGGTGAAAATGGCTACCGGGCGGAAGGCGGCAGCCAGCCTTACAGGGCGATTGCCGAGGCGTTCTTACAGATTTTGAAATAATTTGTGGCTGGGGAAATGCCTGCGAGTGCCTGTACGCTTCAAGGCCTTTTTCCATTCAGGACTTGCATGAACACCCTCTCGGAGCCTCCCAGTTTTCCGTTTTCCCTGCGCCATGGCGCGGTCTTGACGCACTCGCAGCATCCAGTTTTCCGACTCCCGAACATCGTAGACAACGCAGCCTCAGAGCTTTCGCGTTGCACTTTGCCGTGTCCGACAGCCTGAATTCACTGAAGAGAGATCGAGACATTTTATGGAATGGTTAGCGGATCCCACGGCCTGGCTGGGACTTTTGACACTGATCGTGCTGGAGTTGGTGCTGGGCATCGACAACCTGGTGTTCATCGCGATTCTGGCGGACAAACTGCCTCCGCATCAGCGTGACCGCGCGCGGATCATTGGCTTGTCGCTGGCACTGATCATGCGCCTGGGCCTGTTGGCGAGTATTTCCTGGCTGGTGACGCTCACTCAGCCGTTGTTCGAAGTGTTCGACAAGAGCTTTTCCGGCCGTGACCTGATCATGCTGTTTGGTGGCGTGTTCCTGTTGTTCAAGGCCACCATGGAATTGCATGAGCGTCTGGAGGGGCATGTCGGCGAGCGTTCGAGTAACACGGCGTATGCGCTGTTCTGGCCGATCGTGGCGCAGATTGTGGTACTCGACGCAGTGTTCTCGCTGGACGCGGTCATTACCGCTGTGGGCATGGTCGATGAACTGGCGGTGATGATGATCGCGGTGATCATTTCCATCGGCCTGATGATCGTCGCGAGCAAGCCATTGACGCGCTTCGTCAATGCGCACCCGACGGTGATCATGCTGTGTCTGGGCTTTTTGATGATGATCGGTTTCGCCTTGACGGCCGAAGGCCTGGGCTTCCACATCCCGAAAGGTTATCTGTACGCGGCGATTGGTTTCTCGATCCTGATCGAGGTGTTCAACCAGATCGCCAGGGCCCGACGCAAGCGCTCCATGCAGGGTTTGCGGCCGATGCGCGAGCGTACGGCGCATGCGGTGATGCGTTTGCTGGGCGGCCGCAAGCTGGCCGTGGAGGAGGTCGGCGAAGAGATTTCCGACCTGTTGGATAATGGCGACGCACCGATCGCGGAGCTGTTCGACCGACGCGAGCGGGTAATGATCAGTGGTGTACTGCAATTGGCCGAACGGCCGATTCGGGCACTGATGACCGTGCGTGCGGATGTTGACTGCATTGATCTGGCAGACGATGCCGAGCGCATTCGCACGAAGTTGATGCACTCCTCCTACTCACGTCTGCCGCTGATTCGTGATGGCGCGGTGGATGAGCCGTTGGGCTTCGTGCACAAAAAGGAGTTGCTCAAGGAATACCTGGCCGGCGAAGAGCCGAATCTGGAACACCTTGCACGCCAGACGATCAATCTGCTCGACAGTTATTCGATCCTCAACGCGCTGGAGCAAATGCGTGCGGCCTCGACCCACATTGCCTTCGTGGTCAATGAATTCGGTGACTTTGTCGGCGTTTTGACCATGACCGACATTCTCGAATCGATTGCCGGCGAGCTGCCTGATGCCAGCGAAATCGAAGGCCCGGATGTGATCGAGGAGCACGGCGGGTTCATGGTCAGCGGCGCGCTGAACCTGATGCGAGTTCGGCAGCGTACCGGGTTCGGCGCAGAGCCGACCGAGGATTACCAGACGTTGGCCGGGTTGGTGATGAGCTTGCTCGATCGATTGCCGATGGTTGGCGATCGGCTGGACTACGAGGAATGGCAAATGACCGTGGTCAAGGTCGAAGAGCGTCGCGTGACACGGGTATTGCTGACCCAAAACCAACCCTGAACCACTTACCCCTGTAGGAGCTGCCG
>NZ_AKJD01000022.1 GCF_000282515.1 Pseudomonas sp. GM80 | reverse complement strand
GAGCCGGTGGATTACTGCCTGGCACGGATTCCGGCGCAGGGCGAAACCCGTGGCAACCTCGCGGCCGGTGGTCGTGGTGAAGCGCGCCCGCTGACTGAAAAGGATCGCTGGATCGCCGCTCAGGTCGGCCCGACCTTGCGTGAGAAAGGCCTGCTGTTCGTCGGCCTCGATGTGATCGGTGAAAGCCTCACCGAAATCAACGTCACCAGCCCGACCTGCATCCGTGAAATCGACAATGCCTTTGGCACTGACATTGGCGGCATGCTGATGGACGCCATCGCCAAGAAGCTGCAAGCCGCCGGCAAATTGCCACAAGCTTGATGCACGTCACATGCAGTCTGTCGCTTGAAGCGTGAAGCCCAAGGCGTGAAACCAACATTGCGTTATCATGCGCAGCCTCTGAAAAGCGCGATGTTGGTTTTCTTGTCATGACCCTCCCGTCCGATCTGCCCGCTGAACTCGCCCACCGTGGCGTGCGCCCCGCCGATCGCCTCGGATTTACCCTGTTTCTCGCAGCGCTGATCCATTTGGCGCTGCTGCTCGGCGTCGGCTTCACGATGGTCGAGCCCAAGCAAATCAGCAAAACCCTGGAAATCACCCTCGCCACCTTCAAGAGCGAAAAGAAGCCGGAGAAGGCTGACTTTCTTGCTCAAGAGCATCAGGAAGGCAGCGGCACGCTGGACAAGAAGGCGATCCCAAAAACCACTGAGGTGGCGCCGTTCCAGGACAATCAGGTCAAGAAAGTCACCCCGCCACCGGCCGCCAAACCAGAAGTGCAGGAAGCCGCGCCCAAGGCTGCGGTGACCACCGTCGCGCCAAAGCCGAAAAAGGCGCCGACCAAGAAAGAAGAAACCAAGACCGAGGTCAAACCGACGGTTGATGCGCCGGAATTCGACAGCTCGCAGCTGTCCAGCGACATCGCCAGCCTCGAAGCCGAACTGGCCAAGGAACAACAGCTGTACGCCAAACGTCCGCGCATCCACCGCTTGAGCGCGGCGTCGACCATGCGCGACAAGGGTGCCTGGTACAAAGATGACTGGCGCAAGAAGGTCGAGCGCATCGGCAACCTCAATTACCCCGAAGAAGCGCGGCGCAAGCAGATCTACGGCAATTTGCGCCTGATGGTGTCGATCAACCGCGACGGTTCGCTGTATGAAGTGCTGGTGCTGGAATCGTCCGGCCAGCCGCTGCTGGATCAGGCGGCGCAGCGCATCGTCCGGTTGGCGGCACCGTTTGCGCCGTTTACCGGCGATTTGTCGGATATCGACCGTCTGGAAATCATTCGTACCTGGAAATTCGCTCGCGGTGACAAACTCTCGAGCAACTGAATATTTCAGTGACGATGAGATTCATTGTGGCGAGGGGATTTATCCCCGATGGGGCGCGCAGCGGCCCTGAATCCATTGACATGACCTGCCTGACACATCGTGCGTGATGGTTTTGCGACTGCTTCGCAGCCGATCGGGGATAAATCCCCTCGCCACAAAGCCAGGTTCCAACAAGGGATCTGTGTTGTTGTCAGCATCTCCAGCTTGTCAGTTTGCCCCCCGAACGCCACACTAGCGCACATGAAAAACGTCAGCCCCAGCTACCTCAAGCATCAATTCCTGATCGCCATGCCACACATGGCCGACCCGAACTTTGCCCATACCTTGACCTACATCGTCGAGCACACGGCCAATGGCGCGATGGGGATTGTGGTCAATCGACCGCAAGAGCTGAATCTGGCCGACATTCTTGAGCAACTGCGCCCGGACATCGACCCGCCAGCACTGTGCCAGCACGTGCCGATCTTCATCGGCGGCCCGGTGCAGACCGATCGCGGTTTCGTCCTGCACCCTGCGGGCAAGACCTTCCAGGCCACCGCGCAACTGGATGGCGATTTGGCCCTGTCGACCTCGCAGGATGTGCTGTTCGCCATCGCAGACGGCGTCGGCCCGGCGAAAAGCCTGATTGCCCTCGGTTACGCCGGTTGGGAAGCCGGGCAACTGGAAGCCGAAATGGCCGACAACGCCTGGCTGACCTGCCCGTACGACGCCGACATCCTCTTCAACACCAGCAGCGAGCTGCGTCTCGAAGCGGCGGCCAGGCACTTGGGGATCAACCTCAGCCTGCTGACCAGCCAGGCAGGTCACGCCTGATGGCCCTGCGCCTGATTCTCGGCTTTGACTACGGCACCAAACAGATCGGCGTCGCGGTCGGCCAGGTGATTACCGGCCAGGCTCGCGAGCTGTGCACCTTGAAGGCACAGAACGGCGTGCCGGACTGGAACCAGGTCGAAGCCCTTATAAAAGAATGGAAACCCGACGCGGTCGTCGTCGGCCTGCCGCTGAACATGGACGGCACACCCAGCGAAATGTGCCTGCGCGCGGAAAAATTCGCCCGCCGCCTCAACGGCCGCTTCAACGTGCCTTTCTATACCCACGACGAGCGCCTGACCACCTTCGAGGCCAAAGGCGAGCGCCTGGTGCGCGGCGGCCAAAAAGGCAGTTACCGCGACAACCCGGTGGACGCCATCGCCGCCGCTCTGCTGTTGCAGGGCTGGCTCGATGAAAACACTGCATTGTTTGAATCCTGACAAGCGCTTCGGCGCTTTTCTTTTGAGTGAAAAACCGAGCCGCGTCCAAGGACCTGACTCGCCCCTAACAAGGAGCAACCATGAGCCTGCCAAATCCCGCCGATCTGATCAGCCAGATGGCGACCCGCCTCAAGGCGCACCTTGCCCAGCGTGAAATCACTGAACCGCGTTACATCGGCATTCGCACCGGCGGCATCTGGGTTGCACAGGCCTTGCTCAAGGAATTGGGCAGCGACGCGCCACTGGGCACGCTGGATGTTTCCTTCTACCGCGACGACTTCAGCCAGAACGGTCTGCACCCGCAAGTGCGCCCGTCCGCCCTGCCCTTCGAGATCGAAGGCCAGCATCTGGTGCTGATCGACGACGTACTGATGAGCGGCCGCACCATCCGCGCCGCCATGAATGAATTGTTCGACTACGGTCGCCCGGCCAGCGTGACCCTGGTCTGCCTGCTGGATCTGGACGCCGGCGAGCTGCCGATCCGCCCCAACGTGGTCGGCGCGACCTTGTCGCTGGCGGCTCACGAACGGGTAAAGCTGTCCGGCCCCGAGCCGTTGACGCTCGAACTGCAAGACCTGTCCCTTTAATCCGCCCTATTGAGAGTCCCCTTCGCGATGACGCCTCTAGATACCAAGCGCCCGCTGCAGCTCAATGATCAGGGCCAGCTGCGCCACTTCCTCTCACTCGACGGCCTGCGCCGCGAGTTGTTGACGGAAATCCTCGACACTGCCGACTCGTTCCTCGAAGTCGGTGCCCGGGCGGTGAAGAAAGTCCCGTTGCTGCGCGGCAAGACCGTGTGCAATGTGTTCTTCGAAAACTCCACGCGCACCCGCACCACCTTCGAACTGGCGGCCCAGCGGTTGTCGGCGGACGTGATCACCCTGAACGTGTCGACCTCGTCGGCAAGCAAGGGCGAAACCCTGCTCGATACCCTGCGCAACCTCGAAGCCATGGCCGCCGACATGTTCGTCGTGCGCCACGGTGATTCCGGTGCCGCGCACTTCATCGCCGAACACGTTTGCCCGCAAGTGGCGATCATCAACGGCGGCGACGGCCGTCACGCGCACCCGACGCAAGGCATGCTCGACATGCTCACCATCCGTCGGCACAAGGGCGGCTTCGAAAACCTCTCGGTGGCCATCGTCGGCGACATCCTGCACTCGCGGGTCGCGCGCTCGAACATGCTCGCGCTGAAAACCCTCGGTTGCCCGGACATCCGCGTGATCGCGCCGAAAACCCTGCTGCCGATCGGCATCGAGCAATACGGCGTGAAGGTCTACACCGACATGACCGAAGGTCTGAAAGACGTCGACGTGGTGATCATGCTGCGCCTGCAGCGTGAACGCATGACCGGCGGCCTGCTGCCGAGCGAAGGCGAGTTCTACCGCCTGTTCGGCCTGACCACCGCGCGTCTGGCCGGGGCCAAACCCGATTGCATCGTCATGCACCCGGGGCCGATCAACCGCGGCGTGGAGATCGAGTCCGCAGTGGCCGACGGCCCGCACTCGGTGATCCTCAATCAGGTCACCTACGGCATCGCAATTCGTATGGCTGTGCTGTCCATGGCCATGAGCGGACAAACCGCGCAGCGTCAATTCGAGCAGGAGAACGCCCAGTGAAGCTCAGCATTCTCGGCGCACGCGTCATCGATCCAAGCAGCGGCCTGGATCAAATCACCGATATTCACGTTGAAGCCTGCAAGATCGTCGCCCTCGGCGCCGCTCCAGCGGGTTTCACGGCAGTGGAAACCATCGACGCCCAAGGCCTTGTCGCCGCTCCGGGCCTCGTTGATCTGAACGTTGCCCTGCGCGAGCCGGGCTATAGCCGCAAAGGCTCGATCATCAGCGAAACCCGCGCCGCCGCTGCTGGCGGTGTGACCAGCCTGTGCTGCCCGCCGAAAACCAAACCGGTGCTCGACACCTCCGCCGTTGCCGAGCTGATCCTCGACCGCGCCCGTGAGGCCGGCAACACCAAGGTGTTCCCTATTGGCGCGCTGAGCAAAGGTCTGGATGGCGAGCAACTGGCTGAACTGGTGGCGTTGCGCGACGCTGGTTGTGTGGCGTTCGGCAACGGTCTGGAGAGCTTCCGCAATACGCGCACCCTGTGCCGGGCGCTGGAATATGCGGCGACGTTTGATCTAACGGTGATTTTCAACTCGCAGGATCATGACTTGGCCGAGGGCGGTCTCGCCCACGAAGGCGCAGTGGCCAGCTTCCTCGGTCTGCCGGGGATTCCGGAAACCGCTGAGACTGTGGCCTTGGCTCGCGACCTGCTACTGGTCGAGCAGACTGGCGTGCGCGCGCACTTCAGCCAGTTGACCAGCGCTCGTGGCGTTGCCCTGATTGCTCAGGCGCAGGCCCGTGGCTTGAAGGTGACGGCGGACGTGGCGTTGTATCAGTTGATTCTGACCGATGAAGCGCTGATCGACTTCAGCAGCCTGTACCACGTGCAACCGCCGCTGCGTACGCGCGCGGATCGCGATGGTTTGCGTGCGGCAGTGAAGTCCGGGGTGATCTCGGCGATTTCCAGCCATCACCAGCCACACGAACGTGACGCCAAACTGGCACCGTTCGGCGCGACCGAGCCGGGCATCAGCAGTGTTGAGTTGTTGCTGCCATTGGCGATGACCCTGGTTGAAGATGGCTTGCTGGATCTGCCGACGTTGCTGGCGCGTTTAAGCGCTGGCCCGGCCGAGGCGTTGCGTTTACCGGCGGGCAAGCTGGCGGTGGGCGGTGCGGCGGATATCGTGCTGTTCGATCCGCAGGCTTCGACGGTGGCCGGTGAGAGCTGGTTGTCGAAAGGTGAGAACTGCCCGTTCATCGGGCATACATTGCCAGGCGTGGTTCGTTACACCTTGGTGGATGGCCGGATCAGCTACCAGGCTTGATACCAAGGGATATTGTGGCGAGGGGATTTATCCCCGTTCGGCTGCGAAGCAGTCGCGAAGCCGTTGCACGCGGTGGATCATCTCCACCGCGTTCTCGGATTCAGGGCCGCTTCGCAGCCCAACGGGGATAAATCCCCTCGCCACAGGTTACTGGAAAGCGCCGCGATTCTGCGCGTTACGCACCGAGACCTGATCATTCAGCGTCCAGAAGTCATACAGCACGCCAATAAAGAACAACCCGCCCGTGAGCAGATACACCAGCCCGCTGATCCATTTCCCCTGATACATCCGGTGCACCCCGAAGACGCCAAGGAACGTCAGCAGAATCCACGCGACGTTGTATTCGATCGGCCCAGCGGTAAAACGCAGATCCGCCTCACGATCCATCGCTGGGATCAGGAACAGGTCGATCAGCCAGCCAATGCCCAACAAACCGAAGGTGAAGAACCAGATCGTCCCGGTCACCGGCTTGCCGTAGTAGAAGCGGTGAGCGCCGGTGAAACCTAAAATCCACAACAGGTAACCGATGACCTTGCTGTGCGTATCCTGGGATTGATAGCGGTTCATGAATGACCTCGTTTGCCTCGATAGATAAATATTTTCTGCATCTTTGTGACTTTTTTATGTCGAGCCGACAAGTGGCTCTTCACTGTTACACCTTGCGCAAAGCCTTGTGGGGCTTGGGTTCTGTCCGACAATTGAGTCAATTTGCCGCTTGTTGAGCGAAATTGACCCCTTGGTTGAATCGACCAACGGCCTCGGAAGAGACAAAAAAGCTGTTATAAAGTTGCGCGCTACCACTTAAGAGCCACGCCTAATGCGACCATTTTTCAAGACATGGCTAACCATCTGCCTATTAATGCCACTGGCCGCCCACGCCACCAATCGTGAGCAACGTCTTCCTAACGTTAACGGCTTCACCCCTAAATCCCATGCTTCGGCTCCATCGAGCAAAAGCAGCAAAAGCAAAACCACCACGCTGAGCAGCAAGAGCCACAGCAAGCTGGTGCCACCGATGGCGAGCAAGGAAAGCAGCAACGTCCTCAGCCGCGCGGTAAATGTCCTCGGTACTCCTTATCGTTGGGGCGGCAGCAGCCCAAGTAAAGGCTTCGATTGCAGCGGTCTGGTCAAATATGCGTTCAACGACGCCACGTTTGACCTGCCACGCACCTCTAACGCCATGGCCAGCGGTCACGGCGAGAAGGTTGAGCGCAAGGACCTCAAGCCCGGCGACCTGATCTTCTTCAACATCAAGAGCCGTCGCGTCAACCATGTGGCGATCTATCTGGGCAACGACCGCTTCATCCACGCGCCGCGTCGCGGCAAGTCGGTGAGCATCGATACCCTGAACAAGCCGTACTGGGAAAAGCACTACGTGGTGGCCAAACGCGTACTGCCGAAAGAGCCGGCCAGCAAGCAATTGCGCGTGGTTCAGCGCTGATCTGATCAGCCTAAACGAAACGTCACATACGAAAACGCCCCGATCATTGCTGATCGGGGCGTTTTTTATTGCCTGTTCACCGGTTACGCGGCAATCGACAACTTGAGCTTGTTCATCGCGCTCTTCTCGAGCTGACGGATACGCTCGGCCGACACGTTGTACTTCTGCGCCAGGTCATGCAGCGTGGCCTTCTCTTCTGCCAGCCAGCGCTGGTAGAGGATGTCACGACTGCGGTCGTCCAGCACTTCCAGCGCTTCGTGCAGGTTGTGGTTGGAGTTGTCGCTCCAGTCGGCATCTTCCAGTTGACGCGCCGGGTCGTACCGGTGGTCTTCCAGATAGTTGGCCGGCGACTGGAAAGCGCTGTCGTCGTCGGCTTCAGCAGCCGGGTCGAAGGCCATGTCATGGCCGGTCAGGCGACTTTCCATCTCGCGCACTTCCCGCGGTTCAACGCCGAGGCTTTCCGCCACACGGTGGACTTCCTCGTTGTTCAGCCACGCCAGACGTTTCTTCTGGCTGCGCAGGTTGAAGAACAGCTTGCGCTGGGCCTTGGTGGTCGCGACTTTCACAATGCGCCAGTTGCGCAGGATGAACTCGTGAATTTCCGCCTTGATCCAGTGCACAGCGAACGACACCAGGCGCACACCCATTTCCGGGTTGAAGCGCTTCACGGCCTTCATCAGGCCGACGTTACCTTCCTGGATCAGGTCAGCCTGAGCCAGACCGTAGCCGGAATAGCTACGGGCAATGTGTACGACAAAACGCAGGTGGGCGAGCACCATCTGCCGAGCCGCCCCCAAATCCTGCTCATAGTAGAGACTCTCGGCCAGTTCACGCTCCTGCTCCGGCGTCAGCAATGGAATGCTGTTGACGGTGTGCACATAGGCTTCCAGGTTCGCGCCCGGAACCAGTGCATACGCAGGTTGCAAAGAATTGGTCATACGAAAAAACCTCCCACTTACATACTCGTGCCTCTCGGCACTGCGAAAAATTGACCGGGAATTCAAGTACAAGTTCCCAAAAAACCGCGAGGCCAATCACGCGCAAAAAAGATTCTACTTCGGCGCCAGCTCCCTGAGATGACGTGCGACTGCAATCCATGCACCGATATAACCCAACAGCACCGCGCCAAGCAAGAGCGACAGACCGTCGGCAACTGGCACTCCGGCCAGCGCGAAATCACTGCCGTACAAGCCGGCCAGCCCAACCACCGCGTCGTTCAGCCAGTTCAGGCCGAACGCCAATACACCCCAGGACAACAGCCCCGCACCGAAGCCATACAACGCGCCCATATAAAGGAAGGGGCGACGCACATAACTGTCAGTACCGCCGACGAGTTTAATCACTTCTATCTCGGTGCGGCGGTTTTCAATATGAAGACGAATGGTATTGCCTATCACCAAAAGTAATGCAGAAACCAGCAGTACCGTCAGACCAAAGACAAAACGATCGCCAAGCTTGAGGATGGCGGCCAGACGCTCGACCCAGACTAGATCAAGTTGCGCCTGTTGTACCTTGGGCAGCTCGGAAAGTTTTTGTCTTAATGCTTCCAGCGTCGCCTTGTCGACTTCGTTCGGGGTGACCAGCACCACGCCCGGCAGCGGGTTCTCCGGCAGTTCGCGCAGGGCCTCGCCCAGCCCGGACTGTTGCTGGAACTCTTCCAGCGCCTGATCGCGACCGACATATTCAGCGTCTGCTACGCCGGGCATGCCTTTGATCTGCTCGCGCAACGCTTCACCCTGCTGCGGGCTGGCATCGAGTTGCAGGTACAGCGAGATCTGCGCCGCACGCTGCCACGAACCGCCGAGACGTTCGACGTTGTTGAGCAGCAGCGACAAGCCCATCGGCAGGCTCAGCGCCACCGCCATCACCATGCAGGTGAAGAAGCTGCCGATCGGCTGCTTGCCGAGGCGACGCAGGCTGTCGAGCAGGCTGGCGCGATGGCTTTCAACCCAGGCGCGGAACAGCGTGGCGAAGTCCGGGCCATCGTCATCGTCGTGTTTTTTCTTCTTCGGCGGCTGCGGATCGGCGGCTTTCGGGGCCACCCGCTCGGAAACCTTGGGGCTACGTGTTGCGCTCATTCCCCAGCCTCCCCGTCGCCGATCAAGCGGCCACGTTGCAGGGTCAACATGCGGTGGCGCATGCGCGCGATCAGGGCCAGGTCGTGACTGGCGATCAGCACGCTGGTGCCCAGACGGTTGATGTCTTCGAACACGCCCATGATTTCCGCCGCCAGACGCGGGTCGAGGTTACCGGTCGGTTCGTCCGCCAGCAGCAAGGCCGGGCGGTGCACGATCGCGCGGGCAATGCCGACGCGCTGTTGCTGACCGGTGGACAGGTCGCCCGGGTACAGATCGGTTTTATCCGACAGCGCCACACGCTCCAGCGCCGAATCGACACGCTTGGCGATTTCGGCCTTGGACAGCCCGAGAATCTGCAGCGGCAACGCGACGTTGTTGAACACCGTGCGATCGAACAGCAACTGGTGATTCTGGAACACCACGCCGATCTGCCGGCGCAGGAACGGGATCTGCGCGTTGCTGATGGTGCTCAGGTCTTGCCCGGCCAGCAGCAGTTTGCCGCTGGTTGGCCGTTCCATTGCCAACAGCAGGCGCAACAGGGTAGATTTACCGGCACCGGAGTGACCGGTGACAAACAAGAATTCGCCACGACGGACTCGAAAGCTCAGCTCATGCAAGCCGACGTGACCGTTCGGGTAGCGTTTACCGACCTGTTCGAAACGAATCATGAACGCTCCCGCTCGGCAAACAGTGCCTGGACAAAGGGTTCGGCTTCAAAGGTACGCAAATCGTCGATGCCTTCACCGACGCCGATGTAGCGGATCGGCAGGCCGAACTGCTTGGCCAGGGCGAAAATCACCCCGCCCTTGGCGGTGCCGTCGAGCTTGGTCAGCGCCAGGCCGGTCAGTTCGACGGTCTGGTTGAATTGCTTGGCCTGGTTGATGGCGTTCTGGCCAGTACCGGCGTCGAGTACCAGCAGCACTTCGTGCGGCGCGTCGGCGTCGAGCTTGCCGATGACCCGGCGAACCTTTTTCAGTTCTTCCATCAGATTGTCTTTGGTGTGCAGACGACCGGCGGTGTCGGCGATCAATACGTCGATACCACGGGCCTTGGCGGCCTGCACGGCGTCGAAGATCACCGAAGCCGAGTCGGCGCCGGTGTGCTGGGCGATCACCGGGATCTTGTTGCGCTCACCCCAGACCTGCAACTGCTCAACAGCTGCAGCGCGGAAAGTGTCACCGGCGGCGAGCATGACTTTCTTGCCTTCCAGTTGCAGCTTCTTCGCCAGTTTGCCGATGGTGGTGGTTTTGCCGGCGCCGTTGACGCCAACCACCAGAATCACGAAAGGCTTGTTCTGCGAGGTGATTTTCAGCGGTTGTTCGACCGGCTTGAGCATCGCGGCCAGTTCGGCCTGCAGGGATTTGTACAACGCATCGGCGTCGGCCAATTCCTTACGAGCAACCTTCTGGGTCAGGCGCTGGATGATCTGCGTGGTGGCTTCGACGCCGACGTCGGCGGTGAGCAGACGGGTTTCGAGGTCATCAAGCAGATCGTCGTCAATGGTTTTGCGGCCGAGGAACAGGCTGGCCATGCCCTCGCCGATGCTGGCGCTGGTTTTCGACAGCCCCTGTTTCAGACGGGCGAAGAAACCGGCTTTGGTTTCTTCGGTGCGCGGGGCTTCGACGGGGGTTTCGGCAACCACTTCGACCGGCATGACTTGAGCTGCAACTACGGGAGCCGGTGCCGCTGCTGGCTCGGGCTGTTGCACGACTGGAGCAACAGGAGCAACAACGACCGGAGCAACAGGCTCAGGCGCAATAATTTCAGGAACAGCTTCAGCCACGACGGGCGCAGGCTCGATGATCGGCTCAACCACTGGCGCCGGCGCCACTTCAGGTACAAACGCAGCAGGCGCAGGAATCACTGGCGTAACGTGTGGCGCAGCCTCTTCAACCAATGCCACCGGCTCTTCCGCCACCGGCAAGGTCAGCCACGGCTCGGCCGCCGGGGTCAGCGGCAGTTCGGCCGCGACAGGCGCTTCAGGCTCTGGCTCAACCGGTTGCAACACCGGCTCGGCAAGCGGCAGAACGATCGGTGCCGGCTCTTCTTCTATTACCGGAGCCGGCGCGGGAGCGGGTTCAGGAATCGCGGGCGGCTGTTCGACGACGGGTTCCTGCGGTTTTTTACGCAGCCATCCGAACAGGCTTTTCTTCTCGCCAGCCGCAGCTGGGGTCTTCTTGTCGTCGTTGGAACCAAACATGGAGGACGGCTATCTCACGGTAGCGACGCGCCATAAGGGCGCCCCGGCAAATAAATATTCGATGCAGAACAGACTGTGTTTCATCCAGCTTGTTCACGCGCAACATTTTGTCGAGGTGCCACAGGCACCTCAAAGGTCGATTAATACGAAGGACTGGAACGGCATCGTCGGCGAAAACGCAGAGTTTAGCTGACAAACTCAAAGCTTCTGCCGGAAACCCATACAACCTATCGACCGATCAGTGGCTTGATAGGCGTGGCCGCCAGTAAAACGGATCAGTATCCTAGCACCTCCTCGCCCGCCTAGGCTAAGACCAAGCGGGCAGCCCAACAGGTTAAAAAACGAATGAATGCTCTAGCCCGCCGCGCCGCAGGCCTGCTGCTCAGCACAGTCTGCCTGCCCCTTTCGGCCCTGGCGGCCGACCCGCAACCGACTCACGAATTCACCCTCGACAACGGCCTCAAGGTCGTCGTGCGCGAAGACCATCGCGCGCCAGTGGTGGTCTCGCAGGTCTGGTACAAGGTCGGCTCCAGCTACGAAACCCCGGGCCAGACCGGTCTGTCTCACGCGCTTGAGCACATGATGTTCAAGGGCAGCGAGAAAGTCGGCCCCGGCGAAGCGTCGCTGATCCTGCGCGATCTGGGCGCCGAAGAGAACGCCTTCACCAGCGACGACTTCACCGCTTATTACCAGGTGCTGGCCCGCGACCGTCTGGGCGTAGCCTTTGAACTGGAAGCCGATCGCATGGCCAACCTGCGCCTGCCGGCCGACGAGTTCGCCAAGGAAATCGAAGTCATCAAGGAGGAGCGCCGCTTGCGCACCGATGACAAGCCGATGTCCAAGGCTTACGAACGCTATAAAGCCATGGCCTACCCGGCCAGCGGCTATCACACGCCAACCATTGGCTGGATGGCTGACCTCGATCGCATGAAGGTCGAAGAGCTGCGCCACTGGTACCAATCCTGGTACGTGCCGAACAACGCCACGCTGGTGGTGGTCGGCGACGTCACTCCGGACGAGGTGAAAACCTTGGCCCAGCGCTATTTCGGCCCGATCGCCAAACGCGACGTGCCACCGGCGAAAAAACCGCTGGAACTGGCCGAGCCGGGCGAACGCCAGATCACCCTGCACGTGCAGACACAACTGCCTAGCCTGATGCTCGGCTTCAACGTGCCCAGCATCGCCACCGCTGAAGACAAGCGTTCGGTCAACGCCCTGCGTCTGATTTCGGCGTTGCTCGACGGCGGCTACAGCGGTCGCATCCCGACGCAACTGGAACGTGGTGAGGAACTGGTTTCCGGCGGTTCGTCGAACTACGACGCCTACACCCGTGGCGACAGCCTGTTCACCCTCTCGGCAACGCCGAACACGCAGAAGAAAAAGACCATGGCGCAAGCCGAAGCCGGTCTGTGGAAACTGCTGGAACAGCTGAAAACCACCGCACCGTCCGCCGAAGAGCTGGAGCGCGTGCGTGCACAAGTAATTGCCGGCCTGGTCTTTGAGCGTGATTCGATCACCAGCCAGGCCACGGCGATTGGCCAACTGGAAACCGTCGGCCTGTCGTGGAAACTGATGGACACCGAACTCGCCGACCTGGAAAGCGTGACCCCGCAAGACATCCAGAACGCCGCCAAGCTGTATTTCACCCGCGAACGTCTCAGCGTCGCCCACGTCCTGCCACTGGAGACGACTCATGAGTGAGCGCAAAACCCCACGTTTGATGCTGCTCGGCCTGATCGCCGTGGCGGTGATCGGCTCTGCTGCTTTCTATCTGTCGCCAAGCGCTGACAGCAAGGCCAGCGAAGCCCTCGACAACGCCAAGACCAGCCAGAAGCTGCAATCGCTGGCCGAGCTCGACGGCAAAGCCCCGGCCAGCCGCAAACTCGATGTACAGACCTGGAACACCGCCGAGGGCGCCAAGGTGCTGTTCGTCGAAGCCCACGAGTTGCCGATGTTCGACATGCGCCTGATCTTCGCCGCCGGCAGCAGCCAGGACGGCAGCGCCTCGGGTCTGGCAGTGCTGACCAACGCGATGCTCAACGAAGGTGTGGCTGGCAAAGACGTCGGCGCCATCGCTCAGGGTTTCGAAGGCCTCGGTGCGGATTTCGGCAACGGTGCTTTCAAGGACATGGCGCTGGCTTCGCTGCGCAGTCTGAGTGCGCCTGAGCAACGTGAACCGGCGCTGAAGCTGTTCTCGGAAGTGGTCGGTAAACCGACCTTCCCGGCTGACTCCTTTGCACGCATCAAAAACCAGATGCTCGCCGGTTTCGAATACCAGAAACAGAACCCCGGCAAACTCGCCAGCCTTGAGCTGATGAAACGTCTGTACGGCGATCACCCGTACGCGCATTCGAGCGACGGCAATCCGCAAAGTGTGCCGAAGATCACCCTTGCGCAATTGCGTGAATTCCACGCCAAGGCCTACGCGGCTGGCAACGTGGTGATCGCGCTGGTCGGTGACTTGTCTCGCGCAGAAGCCGAGGCGATTGCCAATCAGGTCTCTACTGCCCTGCCGAAAGGCCCGGCGCTGGCGAAGATCGCGCAGCCGCAGGAACCGAAGGCCAGCACTGGCCATATCGAATTCCCGTCGAAGCAGACCAACCTGATGCTCGCGCAACTGGGCATCGACCGTGACGATCCGGATTACGCGGCGCTATCGATGGGCAACCAGATCCTCGGCGGCGGCGGTTTCGGTACACGCCTGATGAGCGAAGTGCGCGAGAAGCGTGGCCTGACTTACGGCGTGTATTCGGGTTTCAGCCCGATGCAGGCGCGTGGTCCGTTCATGATCAACCTGCAGACCCGCGCGGAAATGAGCGAAGGCACCCTGAAACTGGTGCAGGATGTGCTCGCCGACTACCTAAAAACCGGGCCGACGCAGAAAGAACTCGACGATGCCAAGCGTGAACTCGCCGGCAGCTTCCCGCTGTCCACCGCGAGCAATGCCGATATCGTCGGCCAACTCGGCGCGATGGGCTTCTATAATCTGCCGTTGAGCTATCTGGACGACTTCATGCGTCAGTCGCAAAGCCTGACCGTGGAACAAGTCCGCGACGCCCTGAACAAACACCTGAGCACGGACAAAATGGTCATCGTCACCGCTGGCCCGACCGTGCCGCAAAAGCCGTTACCGGCCCCTTCTGATAAACCTGCCGAGCAACCGCTCGGGGTTCCGGAGCATTAATGGCAACTCGTTCCCCTAAAAAGCCTGCGCACAACGTTCACAACGGTGTGAACCAGTTGCGCATCATTGGCGGTCAATGGCGCAGCCGCAAGCTGAGCTTCCCCGACGCTCCGGGCCTGCGCCCGACGCCGGACCGTGTGCGTGAAACCCTGTTCAACTGGTTGGCGCCGTACGTTGAAGGGGCCAAGGTACTCGACCCGTTCGCCGGCAGCGGCGCGCTGTTCCTCGAAGCACTGTCGCGTGGCGCGGCCATGGGCCAGGCGCTGGACGCCAGCAACATCGCGGTGTCCAGCCTCAAAGAACACCTCGGCACGCTGCGCTGCACCAACGGCCAAGTGCAGACAGCGGACGCGCTGCGTTATCTGGAAACCCAGACCGCCAGTGCGTACGACCTGGTGTTCCTCGACCCGCCGTTCAACCAGAACCTGCTGCCCGCCGTTTGCACCTTGCTCGAAGAACGTCAGTGGCTGGCGCCCGATTCGTGGATCTACACTGAAAGTGAAACCGCGCCGTCGACGCTGGGCCTGCCGGGCAACTGGCGCCTGCACCGCGAACAGAAATCCGGCCGGGTTTACTACGCGCTGTGGCAACGTACGGCAGAGATCGCCGGTTAATCGACCGGTCTGAATAAGCGGCGGCCCTTCCCACAGGGTCGCCGCGCTGCATCGAGAACCATCGTGTCCGCCTCTTCAGAACGCTTCACCCCCGCCCTCGGCCTCGGCAATCCGCACCTGCAAACCTTGTGGGGGCCGCTGTGGCGCAAAACCGTGCATATCCAGCGTGAGCGCGAGCGCCTGTGGCTTGAGGATGGCGACTTTCTCGACCTCGACTGGCATGGCCCGCACACGGCCGATGCGCCGTTGGTGCTGGTGCTGCATGGCCTGACCGGTTCTTCCAATTCGCCTTATGTCGCCGGCGTGCAAAAAGCCTTGGCCGATCAGGGCTGGGCCAGCGTTGCGCTGAACTGGCGCGGTTGCTCGGGCGAACCGAATCTGCTGCCACGCAGCTACCACTCCGGCGCCAGCGAAGACCTCGCCGAAACCATCAAACACCTGCGCGCGAAACGCCCGTTGGCGCCGTTGTACGCCGTCGGCTATTCGCTGGGTGGCAACGTATTGCTCAAACATCTGGGTGAAACCGGTAGCGCCAGCGGCGTGCTCGGTGCAGTGGCAGTGTCGGTGCCGTTCCGCCTCGATCAATGCGCCGACCGTATCGGCCAGGGCTTTTCCAAGGTCTATCAGGCGCACTTCATGCGCGAGATGGTCGCCTACATCAAGAACAAGCAACGGCAGTTTCAGCACGATGGACGCGAGGATGGACTGGCGGCTTTGGCAGCGCTCGGTTCGCTGGAGAACATGCGCACGTTCTGGGATTTCGATGGCCGGGTGACCGCGCCGTTGCACGGTTTCGAGAATGCCGAGGATTACTACCGGCGGGCGTCGAGCCG